>CAZNYC010000004.1:0-15703 GCA_964577175.1 uncultured Anaerolineales bacterium | reverse complement strand
CAGATGGGCGACCTGAAGGACTGGCTCGAGGACCGGGGCATTCGGCTGGACTGACCGCCAGTGACCAAGGCTCAATGACCCGTGCCCAAGCAGGCCTCGGGCCTGGGGAAGGGGTGCGCCGAGCGCCTCTTCCGCCGGAACTTCCCGCCACAAGGGCAATTAAAAAAGCGAGCGCCCGGCCGGATACGTCGCTGGGCGCCAACCCACACGAACCGGAAAAGGAGCCTTCCATGACCCGCACGCTGCTCGTTGCCGCGGCCGTCGCCCTGGCCGCTACGCCTCTCCTCGCCGCCCCGCCCGAGGGCGAAGGATGGACACCCCTCTTCAACGGCAAGGACCTCTCCGGCTGGGTCGTCCCGAAAGACGACGGCGGCCACTGGAAGGTCGTGGACGGCGTCATCGACTACGACGCCCGCAGCGAGGCCAAGGGCAACAAGAACCTGCGCACCAAGGAGGAGTTCGGCGACTATCAACTCCACATCGAGTGGCGGTTGAAGAAAACGTCCGGCCTCTACAACATGCCCACCATCCTGCCGGACGGGTCGTATAAGAAGGATGCGGACGGCAAGACCATCACCACCCCCCGGCCGAACGCCGACAGCGGCATCTTTCTGCGCGGCTCGGGCAAGACGCAGATCAATATCTGGTGCTGGCCGTGCGGGTCCGGCGAACTCTGGGGATACCGCAACGACAAGAATCAGCCCGCCGAGGTCCGCGCCGCCGCCGTCCCCAAGGTAAAGGCCGACAAGCCCGTCGGCGAGTGGAACGCCTTCGATGTGACCGTCAAGGGCGAGCACGTCACGGTGAAACTGAACGGCAAAGAGGTCATCGACGGGCGACTCCCCGGCTGGCCCGAGAAGGGCCCCATCGCCCTCCAGCATCACGGGGGGTACAACGAAAAGACCGGCAAGTACAGCCCGGCCTCCAGCCTGATCCAGTTCCGGGACATTTACATCAAGGAATTAGAGTAGGTTCGCGAACCCGCGACCGTTGAGCCGCCGACGGCACGTCGGCGGGTATGTGTCGTTCACATCCCGCGCGGTGGTCCTCCCGGGCCACCGCGCTTGCCTTCGCGCCGCACGGTGCGTCCGGAGATGCACCGTGCGGGAATGCGTCGTCAGAACGGCCGACTCTCCGGCCCGGCCGCGGGCGCGCGCGGGTCGCGCGGAACGCCGTTGACCTCGACCCGCCGGTCCTCGGTCACGAGAACCTCGTCGCCACGCTCGACCCGGCCGTAGTTCCGCCCTTCGACGCGGATGGTGATGCGGCCACTGTCGTCGGTGACCTCGATGTTCACCTTGCCGAGCCGCAAGTCGCACTCATGGGTCCATCCGTCGATACCATGGCTGCTGCTGCGGCTCCGTGAGTAGCCGCCCCCGCCGGGTTCCAGGACCTTGATCTCGACGCCCGAAACCCGTGCCTTGCCCACGTCGCCCTCCATGCGGACGTAATCGCCCTCCGTGCCGGGCGGGCCCGCCTCGACACTGGGCGGCTCCATGTGATGCACGACCCGCTGCGTGGCCACCCCGAGGTAGACGACGACGGGTATGGCAACCACCGCTGCCAGCAGGGCCGGCACGAGGCACACGAGGCCGATGACCCACAGGGCCGTCATCTTCTTCACGACGCCGACGATCAGCATCACGAGGCCCGCCAGCGCCACCAGCGCGATACCACCGCCCACCACGAGCACGATCAAGAACCAGGGCGCCATCATTGCAGCCTCCTTTCCGGCCGGTCGGCGAGCCGGCCATACCTCTATCATACCGCAAAGGCGTGCCGGGCGAAAGAGAGCCGCACTGTTGAGCCGGCGACGGCACGTCGCCGGGTGGCATGGTCACGCCCCGCGTGGCCATGGGGGAGCGCGGTGGGCAGTCTTGCCCACCGCGCTTTTCCCCTCTTGCGTTCGGGGCATCCCGCGCCGCAAGCCTCCCGGCACGCCGCGCGACGTGCCCGCACGCGAAAACACTTGTCCCGCGATTCGTGCGGCCCTATAAACGTTCTTTCCGGTTTACGCTGCGCGGAGGAAGCAGAGGCATGCCGGGGGCTTTGGAAGGATTCGCCATGGGCCGTCACACCCGCCGGGGTTTCCTAAAGCGTCTCGGCCTGGCGGCCGGAGCGGCCGCCGCCGCACCCTACGTCGTGCCGGACACCGCCACCGGCGCCGCCGCCGACGTCGCCTCGCCCAGCGAGCGCGTCACGATGAGCATCATGGGGTGCGGCAACCGGGGCCCGCGGGTCATGGGCCACTTCCTCCAGCAGCCGGACGTCCAGTGGATCGCCGCCTGCGACTGCCAGGCGTCCCAGGTCCGGAAGGTCAAGGCCGTCGTCGACAAGCACTACGGCACGAGCGACTGCGCCACGTATCGCGATTTCCGCGAGTTGTTCGACCGGTCCGACCTGGACGGCGTCCTGATCGCCACCGGCACCCGCTGGCATGCCGTCGGCTCCATCTATGCGGCCCGGGCCGGCAAGGACGTCTACAGCGAGAAGCCGATCAGCCTGACCCTGGCCGAGGGACGGGCCCTCGTCGAAACCACGGGCCGCCTCGGCACGATCTACCAGGCGGGGTACCAGCGGCACTCGGTGGACTCGTTCCGCTTCGCCGTCGAGTGCGCCCAGAACGGCCTCATCGGCGACCTGAAGGAAATCATCTGCAACTTCTGGGAGTGTCCGCCCCTGAAGCCCAGCCCGCCCATCCCCGTGCCGCAGGGGTTCTGGTACGACATGTGGCTCGGCACGACGCCCTGGCACCCGTTCATGTGGTCGCGGGTCCGCGGCTGGCGATACGTCTGGGACACCGGCGGCGGGATGGTCGACGGTATGGGCGTCCACTGGACGGACCTGGCCCAGTGGGCCAACCGCGCCGAGCATACGGGGCCCGTCAAGGCCGAGGTCGAACAGGTCGCGTGGACGCCGCAGGAGTCCCTCACGGAGGTGCCCGTCTCCTGCCGCGTGGCCCTGACCTACGAGAACGGCGTCCGGTGCATCATGGAATCGAAGGGCCGGTTCGCGGACCGCTACATCCGCTTCGTCGGGACCGACGGGTGGGTCCAGGTCCGCGACGCCACGAACACCGTGACCGCCGAGCCGGCGTCGCTGCTGCGGCTGCGGGCGATTTCCGCCAAGGGATGGGGCGACCCGGGCGACCACATCCGCAACTTCCTGGAGGGCATCAAGACCCGCCGGCGGACGGTCTGCCATCCCGAGGCCGCCCACCGCGCCATGACGCTGTGCCACCTGACCAATATCGCCCTCCGGCTGGGGCGGACCCTGCACTGGGACCCGGCGAAGGAGGAGTTCATCGACGATCCGGAAGCGAACACGATGCGGTCCCGCGCCATCCGGTCGCCGTGGCGGATCTGAAGAGATCTTACCCACCGATTGAAAGGGAGAAGCCATGACACGCTCGTTCGCCCGATTCGCCGCCCTCGCCGTCGCCCTCGCGATGTGCACCGCCGCCGGCGCCGCCGAGGCCCCCAGCAAGGCCGACATCGACCAGGCCGTCTCGGCCCTCGCCGCCTACAAGGCCGGGCAGGAACACACGCCCGTCACGCGCATCGGCGAGTTGCTCCAGGCGATGCACGGCAAGGCGGACCTCCAGGAACACATGGAGCAGAAACTGATCGGCCTGCTCCAGGGCGACGCCGACCACGAGGCGAAACTCCAGGCCTGCCAGGTGCTGGCGCGTATCGGCACGGAGGCATGCATCCCCGTGCTGGGGAAGATGCTCGACGACCCGAAGACGACGCACATCGCGTGCTGGGCGCTCGAGCCGAATCCGAGCGCCGAGGCCCTGGCGGCCCTTCGCCGCGGCCTCGAAGATGCGAAAGGCGAAGCCGCCGTCACCATCATGGGTGTCCTGGGCCAGCGGCGCGACGAGATGGCGGTCCCCATCCTCCGGAAGCACGTCGACGATCACAGCGAGATGGTCGCCGAGGCGGCGCTGGCCGCCGTCGGCAAGATCGGCACCCCCAAGGCCGCCGAGGTCCTCGCCAAGGCCCGCAAGAGCGTGGGCAAAGCCCTCCGCGGCGCGGCGAACGACGCCTACCTCCAGTGCGCAAACCGCATGGCCGACGACGGCAAGACGGACAAGGCCGTCACGATGTTCGAAGAGGTGCTCGACGACGACGTCGCCCTCCGTTACCACCGCGGGGCCCTCATTGCCCTGATGCGGCACGCGGGCGCCAAGGCCGTCCCGCACGTCCTGGCCGCCATCCGCAGCAACGACCAGGTGATGCAGGGCACCGCCATCGCCAACGTGCCGCTGCTCGAGGGCGAAGGCGTCGTCCGCCGCCTGGCGGCCGAACTGCCGAAGCAGCCCCCCAACCTCCAGGCCCTGCTCATCAGCGCCTTGGCCGACCGCGGCGGCGACGAGGCCCGCAAGGTCGTCGCGGACGCCGTCGTCGCCAAGGAACCGGAGGCCCGCGTGGCGGCCGTCAAGGCCCTCGCCCGCATCGGCGACGCCTCCTCCGTGCCGCTGCTCGTCAAGGCCACCGGCCAGGGCAAGACCGACGAGGAACGCGGGGCAGCCCTCGTCTCCCTTCGCCGCATCCAGGGCAAGGGCACGGACACCGCCATCCTCGACGCCATGAAGGCCGCCGAGCCCCCCCTGCGGGCCGAACTCATCAGCGTCCTGCACGGCCGGGGCACGAAGGCGGCCGTCCCCGCCCTGCTCGAGCAGGCGGCGGCCGACGACGCCGGCGTCCAGCAGGCCGCCTTCAAGGCACTGGCGTACCTGGCGGAGCCCGACCACCTGGCGGACCTCGCCGACCGGTTGGTTAACCTGAAGGCCGCCAAGGCCCGTCCCGCCGCGGAGCGGGCGGTCGTCCAGGTCGCGCAGAAGGCCGGGACCCCGGCCGCCGGCAGCCGGCCCGCCCTGGCCGCCTTGAAGAAGACCGACGACGTCCTGACCCGGACGTCGCTGCTGCGCGTGCTGGGCCGCATCGGCGGGGATCCGGCCCTGGCCGCCGTCACCGACGCCCTCGACGCCAGGCAGGAGGGCGTTCGCGACGCCGCGGTGCGGGCCCTCGGCTCCTGGCCGGACGCCTCGGCCGTGCCCGCCCTGCTGGGTCTCGTGAAGCAGACGGACAACCGGACGTACCGCGTGGTGGCCCTGCGCGGGGCCGCGCGGCTGCTGGCGAAGGGCGCCGGCGTGCCGACGGACGAGGTCATCCAGCCCTACAAGGACCTGATGGCCATGTCGGAGCGGCCGGAGGACAAGAAACTCGTCCTGGCCGGCCTGGCCGACGTGGCCCATCCTGAGGCCCTCCAGATGGCCGTCGATTCCCTCGACAACAAGGCCGTGCGGGGCGAGGCGGCGATGGCGGCCGTCAAGATCGGCGAGGCCGTTCTGGGCAGCGAGCCCGAGGCGGTCGTCTCCGCCATGGAGAAGGTCGTCAAGGCCGCTCCGAATGACGCCACGCGCAAGCAGGCTCAGCAGGTACTCGGCCGCGCCAAGCAACTGGGCCAAGGCATCCTCGGCTGGCAGATCGCCGGTCCGTACACGAAACAGAACGTGCGGTACTGGCAATTGTGCAACCTGGCGTTCGCGCCCGAGAAGGAAGGCGAGCCGGCCGCGTGGCGCATCTGCCCCGTCAAGACGAAGGGCAAGACGCACATCCTGATGCTGAACGAGATCCTCGGCCAGGGCGACAACCGCACCGCCTACGTCCGGACGTGGCTCGTGGCCGAGGAGGCCGCCGACGCACGCCTGGAAGCCGGCTCCGACGACGGCATCAAGATCTGGCTGAACGGCGAGGCGATTCACGAAAACCGCCAGGGCGGCGCGTGCGAGCCCGGCGAGCACAAGAAGAACGTCCGCCTCCGGAAGGGCGCCAACGCCCTGATGCTGAAGATTACCAACGACAGCGGGCCGTGGGAGTTCTCCGCCCGCGTCGTCGGCCGCGACGGCAAGCCGCTGGACGGTGTGACGATCGACCCGTATCACCAGAAGTAGCCGCGAACGTCTGCCTGCTTGCACCGGCGCAGGCGGGGCCGTGTTCGCCAGCCCGCATGCGGGCCGCGTCCTTGGCCGGTGGCCCGCCAGGGCCACCGTGGCGAAACGCTGTGCGCGGCGGGTACGGAGACCCGCCGCGCGGAATGAACCTCGAATCAAGGACACCGCCATGAACCGCCGCTCATTTCTGAAGGGCCTGGGCGCCGCCGCCCTCGCCCTGCCCGCCTGGGCCCGCCGCGCCGCCGCGGCCGAGGCCAAACCCAACATCGTCTACATCGTCGCCGACGACCTCGGCTACGGCGACCTGAGTTGCTACGGCCAGACGCACTTCCAGACGCCGCACATCGACCGCCTGGCCAAAGAGGGCCTGAAGTTCACCCAGCACTACGCCGGTTCCACGGTCTGCGCGCCGTCGCGGTGCGTCCTGATGACCGGCCTCCACACCGGCCACTGCTACGTGCGCGGCAACAAGGCCCACAAGCCGGTCGGGCAGGAACCGATCCCCGCCGATACCGTGACCGTGGCCGAACGCCTGAAGTCCGCCGGCTACGCCACCGGCGCGTTCGGCAAATGGGGGCTCGGGTACCCCGGCTCCGAGGGCGACCCCGTCCGCCAGGGGTTCGACGAGTTCTTCGGCTACAACTGCCAGCGCAACGCCCACCGCTTCTACCCGGAATTCCTCTGGCACAACGAGAAACGGGTGGACCTGGACGGCGAAACGTATTCCCACGCGCTCATCATGCAGCGGGCGCTGGACTTCATCCGCCGGCACAAGGACGGCCCGTTCTTCTGCTTCATGCCGGTCACGATTCCGCACGCGGCGATGGAGGCGCCGGAGAAGTACGTCGCCCCGTTCCGGGACAAGTTCTCCCAGTTCGCCGACGTGGTCGGCCGGTACGCCGGCACGCAGACGAAGAACCCCGTGGCGGCATTCGGGGGCATGATGACCGCGCTCGACGAAGGCGTCGGGCAGGTGCTCGCGCTGCTGGAGGACCTCGGCCTCGCCGACAACACCGTCGTCATGTTTACGAGCGACAACGGCCCGCACCGCGAGGGCGGGCACAAGCCCGACTTCTTCGACTCGAACGGCCCGCTTAAGGGACACAAGCGCGACCTGACGGAGGGCGGCATCCGCGTGCCGATGCTCGCCCGCTGGCCCGGCCGCATCAAGCCCGGCAGCATCACGGACCACATCTCCGCCTTCTGGGACGTGATGCCGACGCTGTGCGACCTCGCCGGCACCGCCGCCGCGGACGGCATCGACGGCCTCTCGTTCCTGCCCACGCTGCTCGGCCAGGCCGACCGTCAGAAACAGCACCCGTACCTGTACTGGGAGTTCTACGAGCGGGGCGGCAAACGGGCCGCCCGCAAGGGACGGTGGAAGGCCGTCCAGACGGGCCTCCACAAGAAGCCGCCCGGTCCCGTCCGCCTGTACGACCTGGAGGAGGACCTCGGCGAGACGACGGACGTGGCCGACGCCCATCCGGAGATCGTCGACGAGATGAAACGCATCTTCGCCGAGGCCCACGCGCCGTCGGAGATCTGGCAATTCCGCGGGCTGTAACATCAGTTCAAGTTCGGAGGGTAGCGCGGCGGATCTCCGCACCTGCCGCGCGCCAAACGTGGGCTGCATAAAGCGCGGTGGCCTGCGGAGACGCGCTGCCACCCCATCCCACCCGCCACGAAGGAGACCACTCGTGCGACCTCTCCTCTTTCTGCTGCCCCTGGCGTGCACCGCCCTCCCCCTCGCTGCTGCCGAATCGCCCCAGTGGGCCACGAAGGACCTCAAGGCCGGCATCATCGGCACGGACACCTCGCACGTGCCGGCGTTCACGGGCCTGTTCGCCCGGCACCCCGAATGGCGGGTCAAGGTCGTCGCGGCGTTCAAGGGCGGCAGCCCGGACGTACCCGCCAGCGCGAACCGCGTCGAGAAGTTCGCCAAGCAGATTCACGAGCAGCACGGCGTCGAGATCGTGCCGAGCATTGCGGCTCTGCTCGAAAAGGTGGACGTCGTCCTCATCGAAAGCGTGGACGGCCGGCCGCACCTCGCCCAAGCCCGGCCCGTCCTCCAGGCCGGCAAGCCCTGCTTCATCGATAAGCCGTTCACGGCGAGTCTGGCCGACGCGCGGGAGATCGTCCGTCTCTCTAAAGAGACCGGCACGCCGTTCTTCAGTTGCTCGTGCGCACGGTTCCAGGCGGAGGTCCAGGCCCTCGCCAAAGACGCCGGCGTCGGCAAGGTGACGAAGGTCCAGGGCTCCGCCCCGTTCCACATCGAACCGCACCACCCCGACCTCTTCTGGTACGGCATCCACGGGGTCGAGGCCCTGTACACCGTCACGGGACCGGGATGCGTCAGTGTGAAGCGCGAGCCGGGCGAGACGTTGGACGTCACGACCGGCACGTGGGAGGACGGGCGGGTCGGCGTCTTCCGCGGCGTCCGCAAGGGCGACTACAAACCCGTCCTCAAGGTCTGGGGCACCGACGGCACCGCCGAGACGACGAAGGGCTTCTCCTACGGCGGCCTTGTCGAGACGATGGCCGAGTTCTTCCACACCCGCCGGCCGCCCATCGACCCGGCCGAGACCCTCGAGATCATCGAGTTCATGACGGCCGCGCAGATGAGCAAAGAGCGCGGCGGGGCGGAGGTGCGGCTTGAGGAATTGCGGAAATAGCGCCGCGAGCGCCAATGGTGCCAGGCACCTGGGCCCATCCCCGCTGTTGCGAGAGCATGTCTTTCGCCCCATCGCGGTGCGCACCGTCGCCCTATGTGGCCCGGCCGGCTTGTCCGGCCGGGTGGTCTGTCCTCCCGGCTGGACAAGCCGGCCGGGCCACACGGCAAGGGAGGGTCAAGTTACAGCGTCCTGCCGACGGCCTCGGCGACCTTGCGGCACGAGGCGACGAGGCGGCCGAGGGCCTCGGGCGTAATCGACTGCGCCCCGTCCACCATGGCCGTCTCAGGGTCCGGATGGACCTCGATGATCAGGCCATCGGCGCCGGCCGCAACGGCGGCCCGGCTGACCGCCTCCACCAGGTCCGCCCGGCCGGTGGCGTGGCTCGGGTCGGCGATGACCGGCAGGTGGGTCATGCCCTTCAGGGCGGGGACGGCGGCGGCGGGGAACGTGGCCCGCGTGGCCCGCTCGAACGTGCGGATGCCCCGCTCGCACAGGATGACCCGGCTGTTGCCGCTCGCAAGAACGTACTCGGCGGCCAGGAGGAACTCCTCCAGCGTGGCGCTCATGCCGCGCTTCAGCAGCACCGCCTGCTCGCTCTCGCCGGCGGCGGCCAGGAGCATGAAGTTCTGCATGTTCCGCGTGCCGATCTGGAGCACGTCGGCGTAGCGGGCGACCAGCGGCACGTGCTCGGGGGCCATCACCTCCGTGACGACGGCCAGGCCGGTCGCCTCGCGGGCCTCGGCCAGGTATTCGAGGCCCTCCTCGCCCAGGCCCTGGAAGGAGTACGGCCCGGTCCGCGGCTTGAACGCCCCGCCGCGGAGGGCCACGGCTCCGGCTTCGCGGACGGCCTGGGCGGTCTCGAGCAGCATCGTGCGGTCCTCAACGGCGCACGGGCCGGCGATCAGCCCTACCGCCGTGCCGCCCACCGTCCCCCGCCCCAGCGGGACGACCGTCGGTTCGGGCTTCGTCTCGCGCGAGGCGATCTTGTAGGGCACCAGGACGGGCAGGACCTTCTCCACGGCCGGCGCCACGGCCAGTTGCTCGGGCGCCTTGAACCGCTCGTCGCCGATGCAGGCGACGACGGTCCGCTGGGTTCCCTGGATGCGATGGGGCACGAGACCCATCGCCTGCACGCGATCGACCACGTGCTGAATCTCCGCTTTGGTTGCACCGGGTTCCATGACCACGATCATGCGCCTCCTCCTGTTCGCTCGAGGCCTCGGGTCCGGAGTGGCATTGAAAAAGGCTCCGGACCGCGGGGCCCGGAGCCTTGACCGTTCGACGCGCGGCAGCGCTAAGGCAAGGCGCGGGCCCAGTGCCCGAAGCCGACATAGAACCAGAACCATCCCGCCGCCGGCGCAGGCCGGGCGGACACGTCGCCCACCGGGATGATTCGGCCCTGGTGCCTCATAGGGTATCGGCCTTTCGCTTGCCTCGTGCTGTAAGTGTACGCGAGTGGGAGCGCTTGTCAAGCAGCGTGTGTCGAAAACAGCCTATCTTTGACGAAACCCTTGCTCCCGCTCGCCGCCGAGCGTATGGTAACAAGGGGCCACGAACCGCGAGCGAATTCTCCGTATGCCGACCGACAACCGACCGCGCGTGCTCGTCGTCGAGGACGAGCCGGACATGAACAACCTGCTCGCCGACGTCCTGCGAGCGTTCGACTTCGAACCCGTGCAGGCGGCCGACGGCCGGGAGGCCCTCGACCGCGTCGCCGAGCAGCCGCCCGACGCCATCATCCTCGACCTCATGCTCCCCGTCATCGGCGGGTACGAGGTCTGCCGGCGCCTGAAGTCGTCGCCCGAGACGTGCCCCATCCCCATCCTCATTCTCACGGCGCTCGACCGCCGGCCCAAGCGGCGGACCGCCTTCCGGACCGGGGCGGATGAGTACCTCACGAAACCGTTCACGCCCGATGCGCTCGTCGAGCGGCTCCAAGCATGCCTGGACGCCGCCGCCCACGCCCCCGGAGACCGCAGCGAACAGGTCCGCCTGGCCGTCGAACCCTCCGGCGCGCTGGAGGACCTGAAGGTCCCCAACGCCCTGGCGCGGGCCCTGTACCAGCAGACGGACCTGGCGACCGGGACCGTCGAGACCCTCCGCGAGCACCTGTTGGACCTCGTCGAGGCCGCCGGCGACCTGGCGTGCGAATGCGGCGGCTCGCGGCTGGTCCGGATGACCATGACGGTGGAGGCAAACCGGTTGCGGGTGACGGTCGATCCGCTGGCGCCGGCGGCGGAGGCGTTTCTGGACGACCACCTCGGGCCGGAGGCATCCGCCCCGGCCGCCCTGCGCGAGGCGGCCGCCGTGGACGACGTCCGCCGCGAGGGCAAGAGCGTGGTGATGGAGAAGGCGCTTGGGGGCGGGTGAGGCGATGGGATGTCAAATCGGAGATCCCAAATCTGAAATCCGGACCCTGAAGTCGTCACCGCCCCTCCGGCACCTCCTGCGGCGGGCTGAACTCCGACGGCACGGTGAAGTAGAACCGCGACCCTTCCCCGATCGTCGACCCGTAGTTGATGGTCCCGCCCCACGATCCCACCAGGCGCTGCGCGGTCGTGAGGCCGAGCCCGATCCCCGCAATGTTCCCGGTGAAATCCTCGTCGAGTTGTGAGAAGGCCGAGAAGATCTGCTCCCGCTGGGCCATGGGCACACCGGGGCCGTTGTCGCAGACGGAGACCTCGAGCCACCGGTTCTCGACTTCCCGCACGCCGATGTCCACCTCGGCGGGCGTCTTGTCGGCGAACTTGACGGCATTGTCGAGCAGGTTGTCGACGACGATGGCCAGCAGTTCCTCCGGCGCACGGGCACGGGGCAGGTCCTCGGGCACATCGATGGACCACGCGACCTGGCGGTCGGGGTACCGCTCCGCGATGCCGTCGCGGATGCGGCCGACGAGGTCGCCCAGCGGCACGAGTTGGCCGGCCCGTTCCAATTCCGTCGCCGTCAGGCCCGCGTACGAGAGGACCTTCTCCACGAGGTCCGAGAGTTCCTTGATCTTCGCCAGCGAAATTCGCACCGACTCGGCCACGGCATCCGGCACGTCGCCGTACTTGCCCTGGTCGATGAGGCTGAGATACCCGCTGGCCACCGTGATGGGCGTCTTGAGTTTGTGGCTGATGAGCAGAAGGAAATCGCGTTTCAGTTTCTCCTTGCGGCGCATCTCGCTGATGTCCCGGAACACCAGGGCCGCGTTGTGCAGCCTTCCGCGGGGCCCGACGATGCGGGTGTACCGGCCGGCCAGGTACCGGGGGGGCCGGCGGCTCTCCTGCGCCAGTTCCACCGTCACGGCCTCCGCGGTCGACTGGCGAAGGGCATCGAGCGACGGTTCCACCGTAAACCCATCGAGCACCTCGGCCAGGTTCCGGCCGGTGAGGTCCTCGTCGGTTCGTTCGAGGAGGTCGGCGGCCCGCCGGCTGACGGTCTCCACCCGCCACTGCCCGTCGGTGATGACGATGCCGTGCGAGAGGTCCTGGATGACGGCGTGGAACTTCTCGCGTTCGGCCAGCATCGACCGGTAATACTTGACCTGGAGCAGGCTCTTGACGCGGGCCAGCAGTTCGGCGCGGTCGAACGGCTTGGAGATAAAGTCGTCGGCCCCCGCCTCCAGGCCGCGGATGCGGTCCTCGGTCTCCTTCAAGGCCGTCACCATAATGACGGGGATGACGGCGGTGGCCTCGTCGGCGCGGAGGCGGCGGCAGACCTCGAAGCCGTCGATCTTCGGCATCATGATGTCGAGGAGCACCAGGTCGGGCTTCTCGGCGGCGACCTGCTCCAGGGCCTGCTGGCCGTCGTACGCGACGACGGTCCCGTAGCCGGCGGCCTGGAGATTCCGCTCCAGGAGTTTGACGTTGGCGGCGTAGTCGTCGACGACGAGGATCTTGCCGCCTACCTGTTCGGCCTCATCGGTCATCGCGTTCCCCGTGGGCTTCGTTATCGAGAATGACGCCGGGCCGGGGCGGCGCCTCGCCCCGGCGGGCGGCCTTCTGTTCGGCCTCGGTCACGAGGTCCCTGAGGAGGGTGACGGTGAACGTCGTGCCGCGCCCGAGGTCGCTTTCGACCTCGATGCGGCCGCCGTGCAGTTCGACCAGCCGGCGGGTCAGCGCCAGGCCGAGGCCCGTGCCCTCGTGCTTGCGGGTGAGAGAGGAATCCACCTGCGCGAATTCCTCGAAGACGGTGGCCAGGTCCTCCGGGGCGATGCCGGTCCCCGCATCGGCGACCTGGAGGCGGACGATCTCCTTTTCGAGGACGGCGCGGACGGCCACGCGTCCCCCGTGCTCCGAGAACTTGATGGCGTTGGAGAGCAGGTTGTAGAGGACCTGCTTCAGTTTCATGGCGTCGGCGGTGAGTTCGAGCGGCCGGGGCGCGATCTCGGCCGTCACCTCCACCCCCCGCCGGCGCGCCAGCCCGCGGGCCACCCGCAGCGTTTCGTCGATGAGACCGGCCAGGTCGATCGGCGCCAGCCGCAGGTCCATCGCCCCGGACTCCAGTTTCGTGAAGTCGAGGATGTCGTTGATCATCTGGAGCAGTTGCTGCCCGGCCTGGTGGATGTCGCCGGCGAACTCGCGCTGCTCGTCGGTGGCCGGGCCGGCCAGGCCGTCGCGTATCGCCTCGGCGAAGCCCAGGATGGCGTTCAAGGGGGTACGGAGTTCGTGGCTCATGTTGGCCAGGAACTGCGACTTCAGGCGGCTGGTCCGGCGGAGTTCCTCGTTCGCCTGCCGCAGTTCCGCCGTCTGCTCCGCCACCTTCTCCTCCAGCCGGTCGGTGTACTCGCGCAACTGCTGCTGGAGCCGGCGGCTCGCGGTGACGTCGCGGCAGATGATGGTATAGCCGATGGGTTCGCCCCCCGGCCCGGTGCGGCGGGTGGTGACCGTCCGGACGGGAAACCGCGAGCCGTTCTTCCGGAGACGGGTCCCCTCGCCCTCGTGGCGGCCGTGAATCCGCAACTGGCGCTCGACCACGAGCGGGACCTGGCGCGCGACGTCCTCCGGCGGCAGGAGCCGCGACACCGGCCGGCCCAGGATGTCCTCCGGCTCGTAGCCGAACATCCGCCGCGCCCCCTCGTTGAACGTCAGGATGCGCCACGTGGTATCGGTGGCGATGATGGCGTACTCGGTGGCGGAGTTCAAGACCGAATCGAGGAACTCGGTGGTCTCGGAGAGTTCGGCCGTCCGCTCGGCGACTCGGTGCTCGAGTTCCTCGTACATCTGGCGGAGGTGGCCGGCCATGTCGCGGAACGCGTCGGCGAGTTCGCCGACCTCGTCGCGGCTGCGGACGTCGATCTCGGCGTCGAGGTTCCCCTCGCCCAGGTCCTCGGCCGCCCGCGCCAGGGTGTGCAGCGGACGGGCCAACTGGTGCCGAATGAAGATGCCCACCAGGACGAGCAGCACGGTGGCCAGGCCGCCCGCCGTCGCCGCGAACGCCCGCTCCCACGCCGTATCGGCCGCCCGGTACAGCCAGACCGTGAGCGCCGCCACGACCAGCGCGCACGCCACGACGTAGAGCAGGAGTTTCGTGGTCAGTCGGAGGCGGTGCATGGCCACTTCATCTCGCAAGAACATCGCATACGCCGTTCGAACCGGGCGCGCTAAGCCTACAACGCCAAGTCGGCCATTTGCGCGGTGGGTCTCCGCACCCACCGCGCTCGAAACGGCCTTTTCAGGGCTGCGCGGCGCCTGCGGAGACCCGCCGCCCACAAGTTAGCGTTGTAGCGCTGGCGTCCGGTCATCGCCGTCTGCCTTGACACGTGCCACGCCGGGTTGTGATGCCCCGCCGCTTCCGCGGCGGGCTCGGAAGGCGTGCCGATCGCCGCTCGCTTCAGCCCTTGCCCGGCAGGCGATCGCGGATGTACTGCTCGAACGTCGGCAGCCCGGCCTGGGTCCATCGCCGCTCGATCCGGCCCTTGATGTCGGCGTTGCCCCGGATGATGGCGTCGACGGCCTCGCGTTCGGCGGGCGTGGCGGCCTCGGTCAGCATCTCGTCGTGCGAATCGACCGTCAGGATCCAGTCGCCCGTCTCCGGGACGCGGTCCAGGCCGAACTTCATATGCGGGTACCGCGGGTTGCCCAGGCGGAGGCGCAGATGGGTGCACGCCTCCGGCGGGGCCTCGCGGGGCGTCCGCTCGAAGGCGTCGCCGGCGGCGAGGTCGGCCAGCGTCTCGCCCTCCGGCCATTCGAGCCGCTCCTGCACCCGCGGCGGCGGTTCGCGCTCGCCGTAGGCCTCCTCCAGGTAGATGCGGACCGCCTCCTCGACGGTTTCGCGGTCGATCTCGCTTAAGTCCGGCACCGTCTCGTCCTTCGTGACGTGCTACCGAGGCCCTTCCGCGCGGCGGGTTCCCGGACCCGCCGCGTTCCCCTTCGGGTCGCGGCTAAAAGGAACCCAGGCGATCGAGCGCCGCCAGCACAAGCAGGTACCCCACCCACGCCGCGTAGGCGACGGCGGCGAGGACCATCGGCCAGCGCCGCCGGCCGTCAGGTTTCCTCGGTGGGCTTTTCACGGGCCAGTTCATCCACCTTCGGAAGCACGAACTCCTTGGTCAGGATCTTCACGGTCGAGGCGAGCGGGACGGCGGCGATGAGGCCGAACAGGCCGAACACCTCGTACCCCGCCAGCAGCGCCACCATCAGCGTGACCGGGTGCAGGCCGACGGCGCGGCCCTGGATGAACGGCGTCAGGACCCAGCCCTCCAGCGTCTGGACGATGATGAAGACCGCCGCGGTGCCGCCCACCGCCCACGCGCTGCCCGCGTCGAACCACGCCACCAGCATCGCCGGCACGAGGCCGACGAAGATCGGCAGGTACGGCACCACGCCGGCCACGCCCGTCGCCACGCCGATGAGGTACCAGTACGGCACGCCGACGATG
The DNA here is from genome assembly GCA_964577175.1 of uncultured Anaerolineales bacterium. Classification (GTDB taxonomy): domain Bacteria; phylum Planctomycetota; class Phycisphaerae; order FEN-1346; family FEN-1346; genus BS750m-G62. The sequence continues at coordinate 208 of CAZNYC010000004.1, read as the reverse complement.
GCCAGGCCCCCGGCCGTCAGCACGCCCACGGCGAGGCAGACGACGATGCGGCCGCGGAGGAAGGCGCTGACGGCGGCGTCGATCTTTCCGACCACGTCCTCGATGCGCGGCCTGTACTTGCCCGGGAGGCGGCGGTTGACCGCCCCGACGATCCGGTCGAAGTTCATCAGGAAGAAGAACAGATAGAACGCCGTCAGTCCCACGCCGA
>CAZNYC010000003.1:44867-71340 GCA_964577175.1 uncultured Anaerolineales bacterium | reverse complement strand
CCCACAAGGCCGCCGGCATCCCGAAAGACCGGTTGCACCTGCCCGGGCCGGACTTCATCGACCGCACGTACGCGGGCAGCGACCGGCCCTCGCCCGTCCTGGCGCAGTTGCACCGGGTGTTCCACACGGGCCGCCTGGCCGGCACCGGGTACCTCTCCATCCTGCCGGTGGACCAGGGCATCGAGCACTCCGGGGCCGCCTCGTTCGCGCCGAACCCGGCGTACTTCGACCCGGAGAACATCGTCCGCCTCGCCATCGAGGGCGGGTGCAACGCCTGCGCCTCCACGCTGGGCGTCCTCGGGGCCGTCTCCCGCACGTTCGCCCACAAGATGCCCTTCATCTGCAAACTGAACCATTCCGAACTGCTGACCTATCCGAACTTTTACGACCAGACGATGTTCGCCCAGGTCGAGCAGGCCTACTGGATGGGCGCCGCCGCCGTCGGCGCCACCATCTACTACGGCGCCGAGGAATCGCGCCGACAGATCCAGGAAGTCAGCGACGCGTTCATGCAGGCGCACGAGCGCGGCATGTTTACGGTCCTGTGGTGCTACCTCCGCAACAGCGCGTTCAAGACGAAGGAGGCCGACTACCACCTGGCGGCCGACCTCTCCGGCCAGGCCAACCACCTGGGCGTCACCATCGAGGCCGACCTCGTCAAGCAGAAGGCGCCCCAGTGCAACGCCGGGTTCAAGGCGATGGCCAAGGACCAGAAGTACGGCCGGACCGACGACCGCGTCTACGAGGAACTCGCCACCGATCACCCCATCGAGTGGACCCGCTGGCAGGTCGCTAACTGCTACATGGGCCGCGTGCCCATGATCAACTCCGGCGGGGCCTCCGGCGAGAACGACTTCGCCGAGGTCACCCGCACGGCCGTCATCAACAAACGGGCGGGCGGCTCCGGCCTCATCACCGGCCGCAAGGCCTTCCAGCGGCCGATGGACGAGGGCGCCAAACTCCTCAATACCGTCCAGGACGTCTACCTCTGCGACGAGGTGACGGTGGCGTAGCGCGAACGCGGATTCCCGCGCGGCGGGTCTCCCGGCCCGCCGCACTATCCTGGCGTACGTCGTTCGAGCCGGCCGCGGGAGCGGCCGGACATCACCATCCGCCAAGGCATGTGCCACGGAGGATGAGAATATGCCGCTGCTTACGCAGCGGGCTCGAACGGCGTTCATCGAGCGGAGCACGCATGAACGGACGCGACACGGTTACGCTGCACGTCGCCGGCGCCCGGTACCGCGTGCGCTTCGAGGGGGCGGGGGCCGAGGCCGACCTCCCGCCGTTCGTCGGCGCCTTCACCGTGACGCCGGCCGAGGGCGGCGAGGAACGCAACCTCCGCGTCGCCCTGGGCCTGGCCTTCCTCTGGTCCGCCGACGCCGCCATGGACTCGGGCGGAGCCGCCGACCGCATCATGCGCACGGTCGGCCTGTTGTGCGTCCGCGCCCACTTGGCGGGCGACCTGGAACCCGATAACGACGGCACCCTCCAGGTCCGCGACTTCATCGGCAAGCGGTACCCCGATTACACGAGCGTGGAACGGTTCGTCGGGAGCCTGTACGACCCGCCCGGCCGCATCGAACGCTTCTGCCGCGAGGACCTGCTGCGGTGCCTGGCCGCCCACGCGGACGAGAAGGGCTCGGAGGACGCCCCGACCGGGCCGGGCCTGACGGTCGCACGGTTCCTGGCGTGGCCCGAGAAGCGGCGGTTCTACGCGTCCGAGACCGTCCGCGACGCCGTCCTGGAATGGGAGACGGAGGGCCTCGTGGAGACGCTCGCCGACCGCTTCCGTCTTAGCCCGGACCGCGACGACGATGCGAAGGCGCTGCTCGGGTAAGGCCAGGCGCATTCGTACGCCGAGCCGGCCGCGGAAGCGGCCGGACATCTTCATCTGCCATGGCATGGGCCACGGCGGAAGAGGATGACCCGCTGCTTCCGCAGCGGGCTCGGAACGCGTTTGCGAGGCAATGCAGCCGTTTTAATCCAGCGCGTCCAGGTTCGCCTTCGGCACGAAGTACGCCAGGCGGCGGTGCGTTTCCTCGAACCCCGCGGCGCGGTAGAGGCGGACGGCGGGGGCGTTGGCCGCATCGACCGCGAGCCCCATTTCCGTGCGACCCATCTCGGCCGTGTCGCGGATGCCGCGGTGGAGGAGGTCCCGCGCGAGGCCCGACCCGCGCGCCTGCGGCACGACGCCCAGGTACGCGAGTTCCCCCCGTCCGCGCAGTTCGTTCACCATGACGACGCCGAGCGGCGAGCGCCCGAGTACGGCCAGGTGCCACCGCTTCGGTCGGAAGCGGCCGGTGTGCTTGTGCGTGCGGATGGCGTCGTGGACGGGCCGCAGGCCCCGCAGCCCGAGGCAGTCGAGGCTGTCCCGGTAGGTCTCCGCGATCGTGTCGGCGAACTTGCGGTGCCGCAGCCGCGTGTAGCGCTGCCACACGATTTCGTCCGAGAGCGGCAGATGGCGGTCGTCGTCGGTCACGGCGCGACGCATGTAGACGAGCGCGGCCAGATGGGTAAAGCCGGCACGCTCCAGGGCGCAGGTGGCGGGGGCGGCGCCGTCCGGATCGAGCAGCGTCTGGATGAGCCGCGCCTTGTGCCGCCGGCGGGCGCGGGCCGCGCACGAACGGAACAGGGCCGATGCCAGGGTCTCGTCCCACTCCAGGAGCCGCGGGGGCACGACGGCCGCGGTGTGCCCGGCGCCGGGAACGTAGCGGATCGTGCCGATGACCTCGCCCGCCCGGACGGCGACGAGACGGTTGGGCGACTCGACCGCCGTCACCCGGCCCGGTGGGGCGGCGCCGGGCCCCGACGGCGCCGCCTGGAGAAACTCGATGAGCGGCACCAGGTCGTCCGGGGCGGACGGGCGGATCGTGATCGAGGCCTCATCGTTCATCCGGATGGATTCCGGGGCGCGGCCGCGCGGGCCGGCCGCGTCTAACACTACAACGCTAAGTCGGCGTTTTGCGAGGTGGGTCTCCGTGCCCACCGCGATCGAAACGCCCCTTTCAGGGCCGCGCGGCGGGTGCGGAGACCCGCCGCGCACGAGTTAGCGTTGTAGTGCTAACCGCCGTCCGCCTTCTCGTCTGCGGATGCCCCCTCGTCGAACGGCCCGCTGCAGAAACACCGGTCGGGGCCGAGCGGACGGGTGCCGCGCCGGCCGAACCGCACGTCCAGCCGCGGCCGTTTCATAAACGCGGCCCGCACGCGGAGACGATGCGTACCGGCGGCCAGATGGACGGGCAGGAACGTCCACCGGCCGGGGACGGGCGTGTCCAGGGCGCGGCCGTCCACCTCGATCGTCACCCGGCCGGACGTATGGACCTGAAACTGGTAGAGCCCGGCGGCGGGCGCGCGGAGCCAGCCGTCCAACGTCACCCCGCCGCCGCCCGCGCCGGCCGCGGCGAGCCAGTTGCCGTGCAGCGTGTCCGTGATGCGGACGGTGCGGCCCTTGCCGGTCGTGAGTTTGAGGCCGTCGGCGCGTTCCTCCTCGGGGGGCGGCTCGACGGGCTGCAGGGCCGGCGGCGGAACGATCTCCACCTCGACGGGTGCGGCGGCGATCTGCTCGCCGACCCGCACACGCCCGCCGGAAAGTGCCGCCGGCGTGGACGCGCGGGCGAAGTCCGAGGGCTTGACCTTGCCCTCGGGCGGCAGGTGGGCGACGGGCAGAATCCGCACGGCCCCCATCCCGAGCCGCCGCGTGTCGATCTCCGCCTCGCCGCGCTCGCCCTCGATCGTCGCCAGCACGCGTGCGTTGTGCATGAACCGGATCTCGCGTGCCCCCGGCAGGGCGGCGGAGAGATGCACGGGTTCACCCCAGACCACCTTGCGCCGCTCGGGCGGCGTGACCTCTAGCGCCGCGCCCCTGTTGGCGACCGTGACGGGCATCTCGAGGAAGCCACGCGTGCGGACGGCGTCGGCCGTGACGGCCACGAGTCGCAGGTCGTACCAGCCTTCGGAGAGCGTGGTGGTATCGAGGTCGAACGTCTCGCCCGGCGCGCAGCGAGCATGCGGCAGGCCCCAGAGGAGGAGTTCGTAGTGGTCGACGGCGTCGGGTTTCAGGTTGGCGGTCCCCGGCTTCAGGTGGAGCGTGCCCTTGACGGTCTGTCCCGGACGGACGCCCCGGACGGTGACCTCGGGAATCGTCGCCCACGGCCGGCAGAGCGGGTCGCCGACGATGAGCAGTTGGTACGGTCCGGCGATGGACTGGTAGAACGCTTCGGCCAGCGACGCCCCGTCGGCGTAATGGACGTGCATGAGGGGCGAGGGGAACTTGGCCTGGATCGCCATCGGTTCGGTCACGGTGCCGCTCGCGCCGGCGGCGCCGTAACGGAGGAACTCCGAGAGGGGCGTCTGCCCGGCGCCGGCGTTCATGACGCCGCCGCTGCTCGTGAGGTGTTCGCAGATGGCCCCGGGGAGGATGGCGCTGCCGCACTTCGCCCAGTCGAAGCCGGCGGCGCCGACGACGGCACCGGCGACGTCGTGCCGGTCCTTCGGGAGGACGCCGTCGCGAATCTCGGCTCCGATGCCGCGCGCCTTCAGTTGCTCGACGGTGGTGGCGAACGCCCACTCGCGGGTCCGCGACCGGACGTTGCGGTTCTTCATGAGGTACACCGTACCGGAGGGCTTGGAGCCATCGGCCGCGGCGCTGCGGCGAAGGTAGGCGCGGACCTCGGCCAGGCTGTTGCCACGCCCGCTCGTGACGGCCAGCATCATCGACAGCATGTACCGGCGTCCGGCGTGGGGCTCGGTCAGGTTGCCCCGGCGCGACCAGGCGGCGGTGCTGCGGAAGGCGGTGGCGGGCTGCACGTCCAGCCGGGGCGACCGCATGTCCTGGAGCAGGCGTTTGAAGTCGTCGCGGTCGCGGAGCGGGGCCAGGTCGCCGTCTTGGCGCGCATGGTCGGCGTCGGCCCATCCGGCGCGGACGGCCCGGGTGAGGGCGGCCATCGCCTCGTTCCCCTTCTCGAGCCGCGCCAGGCAGCACGCCAGGTTGTAATGGACGGCGGGGGTGCCGGGATGCGTCTCGGCGAGGGGGCGGAGGAGACGGGCGGCCTCGGACCACTTCTGCGCCTTCAGAAGATCGTGAGCGGCGGCGCGCTCGGCCGTCTCCGCGGGCGTCCACGGCCTCGCGGCGACGGGCCGCCGGGGCCGGCGGTAGTACCAGTTGGAGGTGAGGTTCAGGTACTCGATGTCCTTCTCGCGGACCAGGTTGTGCAGGTATGTCAGGCCGTTGAGGGAGGCCCGTTTCGTGATGAACTTGGGCAGTTCGGTCTTGCCGACGTCGGGCTGGACGCCGACGCCCCACGGCAAATCGCTCGAATAGATGATGTAATCGATCTGCCCCGCCAGGCCGCGGCCCTCGATGGCCGCGAAGACGGGTTCCAGGATTTCCGTTCGGAACGCATTGACGCTGGTCGACTCAAACGCCGAGAGGCCCGACAGGTACAGGACGTTGCCGGGCGGCACGCGGCGGAGGTGGACGTACTCGTTGGCGACCGTCCTGGAGGCCCAACTGTCGGCGTTGACGACGAGGAAGAGGCGCTCCGGCCCGCCGCCGGCGAGGGCGGGGCCGGCGAGCAGGGCGGCGGCGAGGACGAGGCCGGCAAGCAGGCGGCGGTCAGGCATCGTCGGCGTCATCCTCCTCCTCACCCCGCGCCCCGGCGGTGCGGCGGCGCATCTGTTCCTCGAAGGGGTCGGCCGGCAGAAACCGGTCGCGGTCGTCCGGCGGGTCCACGTGGTCCGGCATCGGGTCGTCCGGGAAGTCGCGGAGCCAGTGCTGGCGTTCCTCCTCGTTGGCGCAGTACTGCATGTGCAGGTAGATGTCCACCGGCATGGCGTTCTCCTTGTGCCGTGTGTCCGGCTTCACTGTAGCACGGGCGTCAGTGCTTCGCAAGCGGCAGAAGGGGACGTATAATAGCGGCGTCGCGGATGACGACGCTGCTTCCCGCGCGGCGGGGCTCCCGGCCCGCCGCGCAGAACCGGAAGACGGGTCCTGGCGCAAGGAAACCGCATGATCTTCCAGAGCGATTCCCCCGAGGTCCGCTGGGCCAACGACCTGACCGCCCATACGTGGCGGTGCCGGGCCCAGCGCACCGTCGAGGCGGCGTGTGCGGTCGGTATCCCCGAATCGCTGGCCGAGGGGCCCGCGCCCGCCGGGGACCTCGCCCGACGCGCCGGCGACCTCGGTCCCGAAACGGTCGAGAAGGTGCTCATCGTCCTGGCGGCGATGGGCCTCTCGGCCCGCGACGGCGACGCCTGGCGCCTCACGCCGAAGGCCGAGGCCACCCTCCTGCCGGACGCTCCGCTCTACCAGGGGAACATCCTCGCGCACCATGCGCAGATCGGCGCGTTCTGGGCGGACCTGGAAGCGGTGCTCCGTGGCGAGGAAGGGGGCTGGGTCTACTCGCCCGAGGGGCACGACCGCATGCGGTCGTACCGCGACTTCGTCCTCGGGATGCACAACATGGCGATGGCCGGACGGGCCGCCGCCTTCTGTGAGCGGGTCGACCTCGCCGGCCGCCGGACCCTGGTGGACGTAGGTGGCGGGCCCGCGTCCTACGCGATGGCCCTGTGCGAGCGGTTCCCGGACCTCTCGGCGACGGTCCTTGACTTGCCGGAGGCGGTGGAGATCGCCCGACCCCTCATCGAGCGGTTTGGTATGGCCGACCGCGTCCGGGCGGAGGTCGGCGACTGGAACGAGGTCGAGTTCGGCACGGACGTCGATGCGGTCCTGATGTCCAACGTCCTCCACGGCTCGGGACGCGGGGCCGAGATGCGCCTGGCCAAGGCCCATCGGGCGCTGTCGCCCGGCGGCCTGCTGCTCGTCCAGGACTTCGTGATGAACGCCGACCGGACGGGCCCGCTCGTGCCCGCGGTCTTCAACCTGATGGTCGGCGCGTACTCGCTGACCGAGATGCGCGACCGCATCGTGGATGCCGGCTTCGCCGAGCCGGACGTGCAGGCGATGCCCGAACCGTTTGAGAGCACGATCCTGACGGCCGAGAAGGCGCGTTGACGAGCAAGGATGGGGCGCGTGGTTCTCCGTGACCACCGCGCCTCATCAATGCGCGGTGGGTCTCCGTACCCGCCGCGCGCCGCCGCGCCTCGCCGCGATGGCTTGAACCGCCGGCGCCGCGGCGGTATGATGCCCCAAGCGGCCGGGCGCGGCGGCCGGTGACCGCCGGCCGGCACCGGTTGACCGTCCGGGCACCTGTCACGCGAAGGGGCTTGCGCACATGGGAGGTTTCTTCGGCGTCGTCTCCAGCGGGGAGTGCATCGGGGACCTGTTCTACGGCACGGACTATCACAGCCACCTGGGCACCCGGCGCGGCGGCCTGGCGGCGGACAACGGCGGGTTCATCCGGTTCATCCACGACATCACGAACGCCCAGTTCCGGTCGAAGTTCGAGGACGACATCCAGAAGATGTTCGGCCGCCGGGGCATCGGCGTCATCAGCGATTACGAGGACCAGCCGCTCATCATCGGGTCGCACCTCGGGGTGTACGCGATCGTGACGGTGGGGGTGGTGCAGAACGCGGCGGCGCTGGCCCGCGGGATGTTTGCGGAACGGTCCGCCCACTTCGCGGAGATGGCGGGCGGCGAGATCAATCCGACCGAACTCGTGGCGGCCCTCGTTAACCAGGGGGAGACGTTCACGGACGGCATCCGGCACGCCCAGAAGGCGGTCCGCGGGTCGTGCTCCATGCTGGTGCTCGCCCCGGACGGCATCTACGCCGCCCGCGACGCCTACGGACGGACGCCCGTCATCATCGGCCGCAAGGACGACGCCTGGGCCGCCACCCTCGAAACCTGCGCCCTGCCGAACCTCGGGTACGCCATCGACCGGTATCTGGGGCCGGGCGAGATCGTGCGCCTGACGGCCGACGGCGTCGAGCCGATGGCGCCGCCAGGCGACCAGATGCAGATCTGTACCTTCCTGTGGGTCTACTACGGCTACCCGGCCTCCAGTTACGAGGGCATTAACGTGGAGGTTGTGCGGAACGGGTGCGGGGCCGCCCTGGCGCGGCGCGACGACGTCGAGGCGGACCTCGTTTCCGGCATCCCCGACTCCGGCACCGGCCACGCCCTGGGCTACGCCGCCGAGGCGGGCATCCCGATGGAGCGGCCGTTCGTCAAGTACACCCCCACGTGGCCCCGCAGTTTCATGCCGCAGGACCAGCGCATCCGCGATCTCGTGGCCCGGATGAAACTCATCCCCATCCGCGAACTCATCGAGGGCAAGCGGCTGCTTTTCTGCGAGGACTCGATTGTGCGCGGCACGCAATTGAAGGACACGATTCAGCGGCTGTACGCGGCGGGGGCGAAGGAGGTGCACATGCGACCGGCGTGCCCGCCGCTCATCTACGGGTGCCGGTTCCTCAATTTCTCCAGATCCCGCAGCCAGATGGACCTCGCCGCACGACGCGCCATCGCCGAGATCGAAGGCTCCGCCGACGCCTCGCCCGAAGGGTACGACGACCCCGACTCCGAAAAGCACGCCCGCATGGTCGACGCCATCCGCCGGCGGCTGGACCTCACGACCCTCCGGTACCAGCGGCTCGACGACCTCGTCGAGGCGGTCGGACTGCCGAAAGACACGCTCTGCACCTACTGCTGGGACGGCGCGGACCCGAGCGGGGTGGCGTGCGAGGCGTGCGCCGGCGCCACCGAGACCCGCCGGGCGTCGGTGTAGGGTGGGTGCTCGCACCCACGCGCATGACTTGCGCGGCCGGGACATCGAGACGCCGGGGGCCACGGATTGCTTGCCAATCCGTGCCTGACGATCGATAAACACGGTTTGACAAGCAAACCGTGGCACGTTCGCGATCAGCGCGGCGGGCAGGTCTACCCGGCGCGCCGCATCTCGCCACCTCCGGGCTGAGGCGTGTCTACTCCAACCGCACCGGAATGCCGCGCCCGTCCAGGTACTCCTTCATCGTCCGGATGCTGAACGTGCCGAAGTGCGCGATGGAGGCGACGAGCACGGCGTCGGCGTGGCCGTCCACGATCACCTCGTAGAGGTGCTCCAGTGCCCCCGCGCCGCCGGAGGCGATGACCGGTACGCAGACGGCGTCAGCGATGGCGCGGGTCATCGGAATGTCGTAGCCCGCCTGCGTGCCGTCGGCGTCCATGCTGGTGGGCAGGATGGTGCCGGCGCCGAGTTCCTCCGCCTTTCGGGCCCACTGGACGGCGTCGAGGCCCGTGCCCTCGCGTCCTCCCTTGACCACCACCTCGAAGCCGGACGGCAGGTCGCCGCTCGCGCGCGTGTCGATGGCCACGGTGATGGCCTCGGCGCCGAACTCGTCGGCGGCCTCGGCGAGGAACTCCGGCCGCTTAACGGCGGCGGTATTGATCGAGACTTTCGTGGCGCCGGCGGCGAGGAGGGTCTGGATGTCGTCGTTGGTCCGGATGCCGCCGCCCACGGTCAGTGGCACGGTCAGACGCTTCGCGGTCCGCTTAACGGTGTCGACCATGGTCTGGCGGTTCTCGACGGTGGCGGTGATGTCGAGGAACACGAGTTCGTCGGCCCCGGCCTCGCTGTAGGCGGCGCCGGCATCGGCCGGGTCGCCCACCTCCTTCAGGTCAACAAAGTGCACGCCTTTGACGAGGCGGCCGTCCTTGACGTCGAGGCACGGAATGATGCGCCGGTAGTCCATAGTCTCTTTCTCCTGGGTTCCCGAGCGGGTACACTACGGCAGCCGCGAGGCGGTGTCAACGAAACAGCGAAAAGGCGGAGGCCCCCATGAGCGCGGACCTGTTCAACCTCGCCGGCCGCACGGCCCTCGTCACCGGCTCGAGCCGCGGCCTGGGCCGGACGATGGCCCGCGGCCTGGGCCGCGCGGGCGCCGCCCTCGTCCTGAACGGCCGAAACGAGCAGCGGCTGGCCGAGGCCGTGGCGGCCCTCGCCCGCGAGGGGCTCGAGGTCCGCGGCGCGCCGTTCGACGTGACGGACTCGGCGGCCGTCGGCGCGGCCCTGGACGACCTGGAGCGCGACGGCCTGGCGGTTGACATCCTTGTCAACAACGCGGGGATCCAGCGGCGGGGCCTCCTGGAGGACCTTTCGGAGGACGATTGGCGGGCCGTCCTCGATACGAACCTGACGGGGGCGTTCCTCGTAGCCCGGCGGGTGGTGCACGGCATCCTGGCCCGCGGGACGGGACGCGGAAAGATTATCAATATCTGTTCCCTGATGAGCACCGCGGCCCGGCCGACGACGGGTAACTACGCGGCAGCCAAAGGCGGGCTGGCCATGCTGACCCGGGCCATGGCCGTCGAGTGGGGCGGGCGGGGGGTTCAGGCCAACGCCATCGCCCCGGGATACTTCGTGACGGAGATGACCCGGACGCTCGTGGAGGATGAGGCGTTTGATGAGTGGGTCCGCGGCCGGACGCCCGCCGGACGGTGGGGCGACCCGCAGGAACTCGTCGGGCCCGCGGTGTTCCTGGCGTCGGCGGCGTCGGATTTTGTCAGCGGCCACGTGCTGTACGTGGACGGCGGCATCCTGGCGGCGCTGTAAGGGCGGGTATGCCACAACGTATGCTGCGCCGGCTTGGTTGTCATTCTGAGGCTCGCTGGCGAGCCGAAGAATCTCGCCGTGGTCGTTGCTTTTGGGAGGGTTCGCACGGCGAGACCCTTCGCTTCGCTCAGGGTGACAACGTTGGAGACCCACAGCGCGCATTCATATTCGCCGGCCCGCTTGTGGGCCGCAAGGGAATGGCAGAGGCGCCGGGCCTGTGCAGCACGGTCCATGTTCGCCGGCCCGCCTGCGGGCCGCGCGCCGTTCGAAAGGGAAGGAGACATAGCCATGCGGTCGAAACCTGTCGCGTTGCTCGCAGCCCTGGCAGTGGCGGTGTTGACGGCGGTGTCGTCTGCCGCCGAACATGCCGCCCGCGTCGAAATCGTCGACGATGCCTTCAAGCAGGTCGCCGATGCGGCGGCTGAGGTCCGCCAAATCGCCACCGGCCTGAGATTTACCGAGGGACCCACCTGGTACGCCGCCGAGTCGTGCCTGCTGTTCAGCGACATCCCGACCGACCGCATCTATAAGTGGACCGAGCAGGGCGGCCTGACGGTCTGGCGCGAACCCTCCCGCCACACCAACGGCAACGCGACCGACACCAAGGGCCGGCTCGTCTCCTGCGAGCACGGCAGCCGCCGCGTCACGCGGACCGCGAAGGACGGCACGGTCGAGGTCCTCTGCAACTCGTACAAGGGCAAGCGGTTGAACTCGCCGAACGACGTGGCCGTCCGGCGCGACGGGACGATCTGGTTCACCGACCCGCCGTACGGCCTGAAAGGCACCGAGCCGGAGCAGGACGCCAACTACGTCTTCCGGCTCGACCCCGGGGCGAAGGAGCCGGTCGCCGTGGCGGACGATTTCAGCCGGCCCAACGGCATTGCCTTCTCGCCCGACCAGCGCTATCTTTATGTAGCGAACAGCGACGGGAAGGCGAGCCACGTCCGCCGATTCCGCGTGACCGAAGATAACACCCTCGCCGACGGGAAGACCTTCTGCAGAATCCGTCCCGGCGTTCCCGACGGCATCCGGTGCGACGCAGACGGCCGCCTGTACACCAGCGCCGGCGACGGCGTGCAGGTGTTCGACCCCGAGGGGAAACTCATCGGCAAGGTCCGCACGCCGCAGGGGGCGGCCAACTGTGCCTTCGGCGGCGCAGGCGGCAAGACGCTCTTCATCACCGCCCGTAAGAGCGTGTGGGCGGTTCGGCTGAAGGTGGCCGGCGCCGGCCTGTAGAGAATCGAACCGTATGGAGCCCGGCGGGTCTCGGCGTACGCCTCCGTATGGACGCACCCGCCGCGGCTGAAGCGCCGTTTGACAGGTTGCGCGGCGGGTGCCACGGCGGGCCTTGTCCGGCCGCGGTTCCCGCAGGCGGGGACCACGGGGGGCAAGGTTTGCCGTACGCGAAATCGAATGGGCCGGCCGTGGCGCACGCGTATCTCGGAGATTAGCGGGGCGGCAAAGGGAGAAAGGCATGAGTCAACCATCGCATACGTCGCACGTGGTCAAGCGCGGCCTGAACCGCCGCCGGTTCCTCGGCGCCGTCGCGGGCGGGGTCGGAACGGCCGCCCTGAGTGCGCCCGCGCGGGGGGCGGGCGCGGCCGACAAGCGCCGGCCGAACGTCCTCCTCCTCATCACAGACCAGCAGCACGCCGGCATGATGAGTTGCACGGGGAACCCGCACCTCGCGACCCCCGCCCTCGACAGCCTCGCAGCCACCGGAACGCGCTTCGAACGGGCCTATGCCGCCAACCCCGTCTGCGTGCCCTCGCGGTTCAGCATGATGACCGGCCGGATGCCGAGCGACGTCGGCATGACGTGCAACCGGGGTCTGCCCGGCCGCAAGCCCGTGCCGAAGCCGATTCTCGACCAGGCCATGGGCCACGTCTTCCGCCGCGCCGGTTACGAGACGGTCTACGGCGGCAAGACGCACTGGCCGCGCGGCATGAAGGTCGACACGATCGGTTTTTCGCCCCTGACGCCGGATCAGCGCGACGGCCTGGCCGACGCCGCCGCAGCCTACCTGAAGCGGAAGCACGAGAAACCGTTCCTGCTGGTGGCGTCGTTCGTCAACCCGCACGACATCTGTTACATGGCCATCGATGCGTGGTCGGAAGCGACGGGGTCGAAGAAACTGTACCCGCACAGCAAGACGGAGAGGGCGCGGCTGGCGGAGGCCCTGGAACCGCCGGAGGGCGTCACGAAGGACGAGTTCCTCCAGGCGCACTGCCCGCCGCTGCCGGCCAACCACGGCATTCCGAAACGCGAGCCGGAGGGCGTCGACAAACTCGTCAACCTGCGGGCGTTCCGGCGGTACGTCCGCGATCATTGGCCGGCCGAAGCGTGGCGGCGTCACCGGTGGGCGTACGGCCGCCTCACCGAACGGGTCGATGCCCAGATCGGGCGGGTCCTCGATGCGCTTCGCGAGTCGGGCCTGGAGGAGAACACGGTCGTCGTCTTCGTGAGCGACCACGGCGACCTGGACGGCGCCCATCGCCTGGAGCACAAGACGGCCTTGTACGAGGAGGCGGCCCGCGTGCCGCTGATCGTCAGCCTGAAAGGCGCGACGCCGCCGGGGCGGGTCGACCGGACGCACCTCGTCTCCACGGGCCTGGACCTGTTGCCGACGGTGTGCGACTTTGCGGGTATCCGGCCGCCGGACGGCCTCCACGGGCGGAGCGTCCGTCTGCCGGCCGAGGGCAAACACCCCGCCGACTGGCGCGACGACCTCGTGGTCGAGTGCCAGCTCGGGAGGATGGTCCGGACCGACCGGTACAAGTATAACGTCTACGAAGACGGGGCCCACCGCGAGCAACTCATCGATCTGGACGAGGATCCCGGCGAGATGGTCAACCTGGCGGCGGACCCCAAGCACGAGGCGGTCCTCAAGGATCACCGTCGGCGCCTCGCCCGGTGGGTGGACGAGACCGGTGACCCGGTCGCGCGGGAGTACATCGTCCGCGACGCGTGAACGGTGTGGCGGGCGGCGAACCGGGATTCGGCACTGAGGGCCACATCCTGCGACGCCTGGGGCCTGAACGCGTGTTAGACAGAATGACCCTGCGGCCCTCCGGGGCCCCGTGCTCAATACCGCGATACGGTGAAGCAGAAGGAACCCTGTATGAACCGCTTCCGATGGACGGGCGTGGTACTGGCGGCCGTGGCCGCGGTCGTGACGGCCGGGACCGTCTCCGCGGCCGGTTCGCCGTACTACGTCAAGAAAGACACGTGGCATGAGACGCTGCGCGCCAGCCGCGAGGCCCTCCTCGCGTACGAGGCCGAGCAGGCCGACAAGGCCGACGACGGCCCGGCACAGGGCCTCTCGCTCGGCCCGTGGCACATCGCCGGGCCATTCTACCTGGACGGCGGCAAGAAGAAGTCGTTCGACCACGCCTTCCCGCCGGAGCAGGGCGTGGACCTCGCCAGGCCGATGGGCAAGCACCGGTGGCAGGCCCGCCCCCGGTTCGCCGACAGCGTCGTACACACCCTGAAGGCCGGCTCGAACGGCTCCACGTACCTGTACCGGATGATCCAGGCGGACCGTGCCCGCACCACGATGGGCTACTTCGGCAGCGACGACGGGATGAAGGCGTGGCTGAACGGGGAGGAGATCATCTCGCACGACGTGCCGCGCGGGCCGAGGCCCAATCAGGAGAAGGTGAAACTGGCCTTTAAGAAGGGCGAGAACGCACTCCTCCTGAAGATCCATAACAACAGCGGGGGGCACGGCTTTTACTTCTCCCTCTCGCCGAATGCCAAAAAGGCCGACCCGAAGGCCGACCGCCGCAAGGACCTCTGGGACGTCGTCCAGAGGGATTTCCCGGGCGGCGAGAACCGCCGCCGCATGCAGTGGGAACGCCAGGGCAGCATCTGGGCCCGCGACTGGAAGCCCGGCGACGTGAAGGACCTGGCCGGGCGGTACGTCCGGGCCACGGGCATCCCGCGCCTCCGCGACGAGGCGAAGGCGAAGGCGGCGGGCGTCGCGAAGCCGGCGGACCTCGCCGCCGTCCGCGAAATCTACTACAAGGCGTGCGCGCTGGAGGAGACGCTCGCCCGCGGGCAGAACCTGGACCTGGAAGCCGTCCGCCTGGCCGTCCAGGACCTCATCGATACGTTCGGCCCGCGCTACGCGAAGGGTAAGGCGTACCTGTCGCGCCTCGACGCGCTCCAGAAGCGGCTGCTCGACGCCCAGGAGCAGAAGGACGGCGGGGCCGCCAAGGAGTCGCTGCTGAAGGCGACGCAGGACCTGCTCGCGCTTCGGCGGGAGGCGCTGCTCGCCAACCCGCTCCTCGACTTCGACCGCTTGATGTTCATCCGCCGCAGCGCCGATTCTCGCAAACTCGGCCTGCCGCAGAACTGGCAGGGCAACACCGCCGTCTCCAAGAGCGGGTACGACAACGAAATCGCCGTCATCCACATGGATGACCCCGACGGGCCGGCCGACACGCTGTACCGTCCCGAGAAAGACGTGTTCGTCGGCGACGTGGAACCCCACTGGGACGCCGACCGCCTTCTCTTCTCCATGCCGAGCACCGAGACCGGCACGTGGGAGGTCTGGGAAATCGGCGTCGACGGCAAGGGCCTCCGCCAGGTGACCCCCGGCGAGGCGAAGGACATCGACAACTACGACGCCTGCTACCTGCCCGACGGCCGCATCATCTATTGCTCCACCGTCGGCTACCAGGGCGTGCCGTGCGTTGGCGGGGGGAACAAGGTCGGCAACCTGTGTGTCGCCAACGCCGACGGCACGGGCGTCCGGCGCCTGACGTTCGACCAGGACCACTCGTGGTGCCCGACGGTCCTGCACACCGGCCGCGTCATGTACACCCGGTGGGAATACAGCGACACGCCGCACTACTTCTCGCGGCTGCTGTTCGAGATGAACCCGGACGGGACGAGCCAGTTCGAGTTGTACGGCAGCAATTCGTATTGGCCGACCTCGATGTTCTATGCGCGGCCCGTGCCCGGCCATCCGACGAAGATCGCGACCATCGTCTCCGGCCACCACGGCGTGCCGCGCATGGGCGAACTCCTCATCCTCGACCCCGCCAAGGGCAAGCACGAGGCCGACGGCGTCGTCCAGCGGATCCCCGGCTACGGCGAGAAGGTGGAACCGGTGATCAAGGACGGGCTGGTCAACGGCAGTTGGCCGAAGTTCCTCCATCCCTGGCCGCTCAGCGAGAACTACCTGCTGGTCGCCTGCCAGATGGACAACCGCAGCCCGTGGGCGCTGTACCTGGTGGACGTCTTCGACAACATGATCCCCCTGCGCAGCGAGCCGGGCTACGCCCTCCTGGAACCGGTGCCGATCCAGAAGCGGCCCACGCCGCCCGTCATCCCCGACCGCGTCGACCCGAATCGCAAGGACGCCGTCGTCTACATGGCCGACGTCTACCGGGGCAAGGGCCTGGAGGGCGTGCCGAAGGGCACCGTCAAGGCCCTCCGCGTCTTCACGAACCACTACGGGTACCGGGGCATGGGCGGGCACATCCACGTCGGCATCGACGGGCCGTGGGACGTCAAACGCATCCTGGGCACGGTGCCGGTCCATCCGGACGGGTCGGCCATGTTCCGCGTGCCGGCGAACCGGCCGATCGTCGTGGAACCGCTCGACGCCGAGGGCAACGCCCTGCAGATCATGCGGTCGTGGTACACGGCGATGCCGGGCGAGGTGGCGTCGTGCGTGGGCTGCCACGAGCGCCAGGCGGAGCGTCCCCCGCCGCAGGACACGATGGCCACCCGTCTGCCGCCGTCGGAAATCGAGCCGTGGTACGGGCCCGCGCGGGGTTTCAGTTTCAAACGCGAGGTCCAGCCCGTTCTGGACAAGTACTGCGTCGGGTGTCATAACGGGGCGAAGCGTGCCGACGGCAAAACGCCGCCCGATTTTCGCCGGAAGGACCAGCGGGCGGACTACAAGGGGCGCTGGACCCCCGCCTACGAGGCCCTGCACCGGTTCGTGCGCCGGCCCGGGCCGGAGAGCGATTACCATCTCATGCCGCCGCTCGAGTACCATCCCGAGACGAGCGAACTCGTCCAGATGCTCAAAAAGGGCCACGGCGGCGTGGAACTCGACGCGGAGGCCTGGGATCGCCTGGCCACCTGGATCGACCTGAACGTCCCGTGCCACGGCACCTGGAGCGAACACCGCAGCATCCGCGGCGAGGGACGCGAGCGCCGGGCGGAACTCTTCCGGAAGTACGCCGGCATCGACCTCGACCCCGAGGTCATCCCCGGCGCCGAGCCGCCGGAGCCTGCCCAACCCGTCACGCCAAAGCCGCCGAAGGGCCCCACGGTGCGGCAGGTGCAGTGCGCCGGCTGGCCGTTCGACGCCGCCGAGGCCCGCAAGCGCCAGGGCGAGGCCGATGCCGCCCGCCAGACCATCAACCTGGCCGACGGCGTGACGCTGGACCTGGTGCGGATCCCCGCCGGGGAATTCGTCATGGGTGACCCGGACGGCTCGCCGGACGAGTGGCCGCCCCACCGCGTCCGCATCGAGAAGCCGTTCTGGATGGGCACCTGCGAAATCACGAACGCCCAGTACGCGCTCTTCGACCCGATGCATGACAGCCGGTACATTTCGTGGTACAACAAGGACCAGAGTCGGCGGGGCGAAGAGGCGAACAAGCCCAACCAGCCCGTCATCCGTATTACGTGGGAAGAGGCGATGGCCTTCTGCCGGTGGCTCGCCAGAAAGACGGGCCGGCGGTTCACGCTGCCGACCGAGGCCCAGTGGGAGTACGCCTGCCGCGCCGGGACGAGCACGCCCATGTGGTACGGGTCGCCGGAGGACGATTTCGCGAAGCGCGCGAACTTCGCGGACAAGCAACTCAATCGCCTGACGCGCCGCGATTCGCCCGACTGGATTCCGACCGTCGACTCCGTCAGCGACGGCGACACCGTCACGTCAGACGTCGGCAAGCACGAGCCGAACCCGTGGGGCCTGCGGGAGATGCACGGCAACGTCTGCGAGTGGACCCGCTCGGTCTACAGACCGTATCCGTACCGTGTCGATGACGGGCGGGACGATTTCCAGGCCGACGGCATGCGGGTGGTGCGGGGCGGATCGTTCTACGACCGGCCCAAGCGGTGCCGGTCGGCGGTCCGCTGGCGGTATCGCCCGTGGCAGCCGGTCTATAACGTAGGGTTCCGGGTGGTGAGTCCGGACGACGCGCCGCGCCAGATGGCTGAGGCCGAGGGAGAATAAGGCCGGCGGTTTCGTGACTCCCTCTCCCTTGATGGGAGAGGGCTGGGGTGAGGGTGAGAATATCGCGCGGTGCCCAGTCTTGGGCACCGCGCGGCGGGCAAGACTGCCCGCCGCGCAAGAATGTGGCAGATGGCTGCCGGCGCCGCCGAGTAAGGAGGTGGGGCCCGCAGGCCTAGGACTTCCCGCACGGTGGGCCCGGAGACCCGCCGCCCAGAACGTCTCCAAGAGAAGGATACCACATGAAACGGTTGTCTCTGCTGGTGACACTGAGTCTCCTGGCCGCCGGTCTCCCGGCGGTCCTCCCGCCCGCGGCGGCGGGCGCCGAGCGCCCCGTCTACCGCTCGCCGTACGACCTGGCGTTTTCGCCGGACGGCAAACGGCTGGCCGTCTCCGACCGCACCGCCGGCTGCCTGTGCCTGGTGGACGTGGCCGGCAAGAAGGTGGCCCGCGAAGTGGACCTCAAGGGTGAGCCCACGGGCGTGGCGTGGTCGGCCGACGGCAAGACGGTCTACGTGGCCGAACGCACCGCCGGCACCGTGGCCGAGGTCGACGCCGGCAGCGGCAAGGTCGGACGCCGCCTGCCGGTCGGGCTCCGTCCGTGCGGCGTGGCGCTGGCGCCCAAGAAGAACCTGCTCATCGCCGGCAACACGGTGGAGGACGACGTCTCGATCGTGGACCTGGCCTCCGGCAAGGAGAAAGGCCGGGTGGCGCTGCTCCACCAGCCGTTCTTCGCGGCCGTCACGCCCGACGAGTCGATGGCGGTGGTCGGTAACCTCCTGCCTCGCGGCAGCGCGGCGGACCCGCAGACGGCCGCCTGCCTCAGTCTGATCGACCTCGACGGGCTGAAGGTCGTCAAGCACATCAAGATGCCGGGCGGGTCGACGTCGCTTCGCGGCATCGCGATTTCGCCGGACGGCCGGTGGGCTTATGCCGTCCACACCGTCGGCCGGACCACGCTCCCCACCACCCAACTGGAACGGGGATGGGTCAACACGAACGGCCTGAGCGTCATCGACCTGAAGGCCAAGGCGCACGTGGCCACGCTCCTGCTCGACCGCCTCTCCGAAGGCGCCGCCGACCCGTGGGGCGTGGCGCTCAGCACCGGCGGCGAGACGATCTGGATCACCCTCTCCGGCGTGCACCAGGTGGCACGGGTGGACCTGGAAGGCGTCCACCTGCTGCTCGACGGCAAGCCTCTGCCGCAAGGCAAGGGCGGACCCAACGGCTATGTGCCGGACATCTGGAAGGAAATCAAGGAAGACCCGAAGAAGCGCGACGACCTCGTCAACGACCTCGCCGCCCTCTACGGCGCCGGCCTGATGCGCCGGACACACGTCACCGGCAAGGGGCCGCGCGGCGTGGACCTGTCGCCGGACGGTAAGACCCTCGCCGTCGCCGTCTACTTCGCCGGCGAGGTGGCCCTGGCCGATCCCGCCAGCGGCAAGGTGACCGCCCGCATCCCGCTGGGCAAGAACCCGGACCCCGACGAGATTCGCCTGGGCGAGCGGCACTTTCACGACGCCACCATGTGCTTCCAGCACTGGCTCAGTTGCGCGACGTGCCACCCGGAGGACGCCCGGGCGGACGGCCTGAACTGGGACCTGCTGAACGACGGCCTCGGGAACCCGAAGAACGCGCGGTCGCTCATCCTCTCGCACAAGGCGCCCCCGGTCATGTCGCGCGGCGTGCGGGACAAGATGGAGGTGGCCGTCGCCGCCGGCTTCAGGCACATCCAGTTTCACCAGGCCAAGGACGAGGAAATCGACGCCGTCTCCACCTACCTGCGGTCGCTGGAGCCCGAGGCCGGCCCGCACCTGACGCCCGGCGGCGGCCTGACCGAGGCGGCCGAGCGCGGCAAGAAGATCTTCGAGGGCAAGGCCGGCTGCGCGGCATGCCATCCGGCCCCCCTCTTCACGGACAAGCAGGCGTACGACGTGGGCACCGAGTACGAACTGGACCGCGGCGAGAAGTTCAACGGCAAGTTCGATACGCCCCTCCTCCACGAGTTGTATCGCACCGCGCCGTATCTGCACAGCGGCGAGGCGGTGACTCTGAAGGACGTCCTCACGACGTTCAACAAGGAGGACAAGCACGGTAAGACGAGCGGCCTGACGGAAAAGGAAATCGACGATCTGGCCGCGTACCTGATGTCGCTCTGAGGTGCGTATGACATTTCGAATCCCGCCTGTGCGTTTCCGCCTGACGCGGACGACGTTCGTGGTTGCGGCGTGTGTGTGCCTTTGCCTCCTCGCCGGCCATGCGGTCGCGGGCAAACCGCCCCAGAAGGGCCTCCTCAAGGAGGCCCTGGCGGGCCCGATGGCCGGCGTCGAGGACATCATCTACGCCGCCCGCCCCATGGGGCCCGATCCCCACTGGTACGCCAACATCAGTTATTACGCCGAGGACGAAAACCGCAAGACGTATGTCCCCGGGGGCAGGCTTGTCCGCATGAACCTCAGGACCGGCAAGGTCACCGTCCTCATCGACGACCCCCGGGGCAACATCCGCGACCCGCACGTCCATTACAGCGGAAAGAGGATCCTCTTCTCATGGCGCAAGGGCGGCACGGACCCCTACCACCTGTACGAGTGCGCCCCGGACGGCTCGAACGTCCGGCAGATCACCCGCGGCGACTACGACGATTACGAGGCCATCTACCTGCCCAACGACGACATCCTCTTCGTCTCCACCCGCTGCAAGCGATGGGTCAACTGCTGGCTCACGCAGGTGGGCGTCATGTATCGCTGCGGGCCGAACGGCGAGAACATTCGCCCCATCTCCTCGAACAACGATCACGACAACACCCCCTGGATGATGCCCGACGGCCGCGTCCTCTACATGCGGTGGGAATACACCGACCGCAGCCAGGTCCATTACCATCACCTGTGGACGGTGAACCCGGACGGCACGGGGCAGATGGTCTACTTCGGGAACATGCACGGCGGCATCGTGATGATCGACGCCAAGCCGATTCCCGGCACGGACCGGGTCCTCTCGATCTTCTCGCCCGGCCACGGTCGCCGCGAGCACGCCGGCCGCGTCACCGTCGTCGATCCGGACGCCGGCCCGGACGCCCGGCCGTACACGCGCGACATTCACAGCAAACCCATCTGGCGCGATCCGTACCCGTTCTCGGAGGACTGCATCCTCCTGGCGTCGCCGCGAGGCATCGAACTGATGGACGGCCGGGGGCGCACGCAGGTCCTTCGCGCCAAGGAAGGCAACATGGACCTGCACGAACCGCGGCCCTTGCGCGCCCGGCCGCGCGAGACCCGCATCGCCGAACGCACCGATCCCTCGAAGACCACCGGCCGCCTCGTCCTCAGCGACGTCAACGTCGGCCGGAACATGGTCGGCGTCAAAGACGGGGAAATCACCAAACTCCTCGTCCTGGAACTCCTGCCCGAGCCCATCCACTTCCACGGTGGCATGTCGCCTATCACGCGCGGCGGCACGTTTATGCTGGAACGCATCCTCGGCACCGTGCCGGTGGAGGAGGACGGGTCGGCGTACTTCGAGGTGCCGGCCATGCGGAGCCTGTTCTTCGTGGCCATGGATTCACGTGACAACGCGATCAAGCGGATGCACTCGTTCGTCACCGTCCAGCCGGGCGAGACGACCGGGTGCGTCGGGTGCCACGAACGGCGGAACCGCGTGATGCATCCGAAGGAGACGTCCCTTCTGGCAGTAGAACGAGCCCCGAGCCGCATCCGGCCCATCGACGACGTGCCGGACGTCTTCGACTTCCCGCGCGACATTCAGCCGATCCTCGACAAGCACTGTGCCACCTGCCACAACCCCGACAAGCGGGCCGGCGGGTTCAGCCTGGCGGGCGACCGCGGGCCGTACTGGTGTCACAGTTACCTGAACCTGACCTACCGCAATCAGTACGTTGACGGGCGGAACCAGGCGGTGGGCAGCCGGCCGCCCCGGTCCGTGGGGGCGGTGGCCAGCCCCATCATGAAGAAACTCGCGGGCGGCCACCAGAACGTCAAGGCCTCGCCGCACGAGATCAAGATGGTCCGCTACTGGATCGAGTCCGGCGCCGTCTACCCCGGCACGTACGGCGCCCTCGGCACGGGCATGCTCTACCGCAGCATCCAGAACAAGCGGATCCGGCACGATCTGGACTGGCCTGAAACGAAGACCGCCGGGGCCGTCATCCGCAAACGCTGCGCCTCGTGTCACAAGGGCAACAGGCGTCTTCCGACGGCCCTCTCCGGCAACTCGAAGCGCTACAACCGCGAACTGGTATTCAACCTGAGCCGGCCTGAGAAATCGGAATTCCTCCTCGGCCCCCTCTCGAAGGCGGCCGGGGGTTACGGCACGTGCCAGGCCAAGGCCAAACCGCCCAAGGGCAAGAAGCGCGTCCCGCCCGTCTTCGCGGACACGAAGGACCCCGATTACCGGAAACTGCTTGCATGGATCCGTCGCGGCAAGCACTATTTAGGGCACGAGAACAAGCGATTCGACATGGCCGGCTTCCGCCCGGGTCGCCCGTACATCCGCGAGATGAAGCGCTACGGCATCTTGCCGAAAGACCTGGGGCCCGACGATCCCGTCGACCCCTACAAGACGGACCAGGCGTACTGGGAATCGTTCTGGTACCAACCACCTGTCCAGTCAGCAAGGAGTGAACGATGAAACGTTCCGCGTGGCCCCTCGTCGTGGTCCTCTGTGCCCTGCCGGTCCTCGCCGGTTGCGGCGCCGAGGCGTGGAAGGTGAAACAGGTCACCGCCATCGGCCAGTTGGCGGTGCCCGAGTGCTGCCTCGTCGATACGCAGACCGGCAAGGTCTACGTCTCGAACATGGACACCGACGCCGCCGCCTACTGGGCGGACGACGGCAAAGGATTCATCTCGCTGCTTTCCCCCGGCGGCACGCCGCGCGACCTTCGCTGGCGGGCTTCCACCGAGGAGATACCCATCCACAGCCCGAAGGGGATGGCTATCTACAATCGCGTCCTCTACGTCGCCGATAACAGCCGCGTCCTCGGGTTCCCCCTGACCGATGCCCCCGGCGTCACGCCCGTGGAAGGGCCCGAGGGCCAGCACCTGAACGACATGGCGACCGACGGCGAAGCCGTGTACGTCTCCGATACCGCCGCCGGCGTCGTCTACCGCATGGCGAAGGACGGCGTCACCCGCGTCAAGGCCCCGGCGGGCGTGAACGGCATCACGTTCTTCAAGGAGAAGATGTACGCCGTCAGTTGGGACCTCCACGAGGTCTACGAACTCGACCCCACGGGCGAGGGCGACCCCATCCCGATGGGCTTGGCCGACCATTTCGTGACGCCCGACGGCATCGAGGTGCTCGACGACGGCACGATCCTGGTCTCGGACATGCACGGGAACCGCGTGGCGGCGATCGCGCCCGACCGCACGCACGTCTACACCCTGGTGGAACTCGAAACGCCCGCCGACATCGGCCTCGATCGCGACCGGATGCTCCTCTACGTGCCCCAGTTCGAGCGGGACGTCGTCACGGTCTGCCGGCTGATGCCCGTGGAGGAGTAGCGCGACGCTGATACGTTGTGCGCGGCGGGTCTCCGTACCCGCGGTGCAGACGCAGCAGGAGTATCCCGCGCGGTGGGACGAGAAAGGCATGACGGTACACGGTCGTGAATCGCATCGACCGGCGACCGCGGTGCTCCTCGCCGCGGTCGTCCTTTCGGTAGTTGCCGCGGCGGCGGCGCCGTCG
Source organism: uncultured Anaerolineales bacterium (assembly GCA_964577175.1). Classification (GTDB taxonomy): domain Bacteria; phylum Planctomycetota; class Phycisphaerae; order FEN-1346; family FEN-1346; genus BS750m-G62. Next base: position 47,919 of record CAZNYC010000003.1, on the reverse strand, counting down.
CTCAAGGCGGAGGACGGTGCGCTTTCACAGCGCAATGGGGCCGTGGTCTTCGATTTCGAGACGGGCGACCTCCAGGGCTGGCGGGTCGTCGAGGGGCGGTTCGACCACACCGTCGCCGATTTTGAGTTCTTCCATAACCGCCCCACCGTCCGCTACAACAAAGAGGGGCGGTTCTACCTGAACACGCTCGAACGGGCGGACGGCGGCCGCACCGACCGCATGACCGGTGTCCTCGAATCACCCGTCTTTCGGCTCAGCGGCCCGGAGGTGTCGTTTCTCGTCGGCGGCGGGCGGCACAAGGCGACGTATGTTGCGCTCTGCACCGCCGACGGCAAGGAGGTGCGCCGCGCCCGCGGCAGGAACACCGAGACGATGCAGCGCGTGGCCTGGGACGTGCCGGACCTCGTCGGCCGGCCCGTCTTCCTCCGTATCGTGGACCGTCACACGGGCGGCTGGGGGCACGTCACGTTCGACGACTTCCGCGCCCGCGCCCGAGTCGATGAGGCGGCCACGAAGGAGCGGTTCGCGGCCCTCGACCGCGCCCGCCGCGACACCGCGCGGCAGCAGGTACTGGGCCGGGTGGCTTCCCTCCGCGCGGCCGTGCGCGACCTCGCCGAGACGTTCGGCGAGCGATACACGGACGGCCGGACGTACCTCGCCCGCTTGAACGAGATCCGGCAGAGGGTGGAAACCGCGGCGCCGGAGGCCTTGCAGGCATGCGTCGAAGACGTTGAAGCACTGGCCCGCGAGGCCCTGCTTGCCAACCCCCTGGTCCGCCACCATCCCATCCTCTTCGTCGTCCGCCGGCAGTACCGCCCGGACCATCACAACACGGCCACGATGTTCCAGAACGGGGAGATCAACGCCGGCAAGTTCCAGGGCCCCGGAGCCGTCAAACTGCTGCACCTGGCCGGCGGCGGCCGCGTCGAGACCCTGCTCGAGGTGCCCGACGGCGTCGCCCGCGACCCGGACGTCCACTTCGGCGGGCAGCGGGTCCTCCTCTCCATCCGCCGCCAGCCGCGCGACGACTACTCCATCTACGAACTGGACCTGCGGCCGGGCGCGGCAGGCCAGGAGACCCGCCGCGCGGGCAATGAGGCGAAGCGCGGCGGGTCTCCGCACACGCCGCGCCCCAACCGCGGACGCCTCCATCCCCTGACCGCCCTCGACGGGGTCTCGGACGTCGACCCGTGCTACCTGCCCGACGGCCGCATCGTCTTCGCCTCCACCCGCGAGCCCAAGTTCTGCATGTGCAACCGCCATATCATGGGCAACCTCTTCCGGATGGACGCCGGCGGGGCCAACGTGCACCAGGTGGGCCACAGCACGCTCCACGAGGGGCATCCCGCCCTCATGCCCGACGGGTCCGTCGTGTACGACCGGTGGGAATACGTGGACCGCAACTTCGGCGACGCCCAGGGCGTGTGGCTCTGCCGCCCGGACGGCACGAACCACGCCCTCCTGTGGGGAAACAACACGGCCTCGCCCGGCGGGGTGATCGACGCCCGGCCTATCCCCGGCACGGAGCGGTTCGTCGCCACGTTCACCTCGTGCCACGACCGGCCGTGGGGCGCCTTGGCCGTCGTCGACCGCTCGCGCGGGATGGACGGCAAACGGCCCGTCGTCCGCACCTGGCCGCCGGAGGCCCGCGACCTCGTCACCGTCGGCAACTACGATACCTTCACGCGGGTCCGGCCGAAGTACGAGGACCCGTATCCGCTGTACGACCCGCAGGCGCCCGCCTCGGCCGGCAAGTATTTCCTCTGCGCCCGCCAGACGGGCGAGGGGGAGGAGATGGGCATCTACCTGGTCGACGTCTTCGGCAACGAGGTGCTCGTCCACGCCGAGGCGCCGGGCTGCTTCGACCCGATGCCGCTCGCGCCCCGCCCCCGGCCCCCGGTCCTGCCCGACCGGACGGACCTGCGCCAGCCGCACGGCACGTTCTACGTCCACGACGTGTACATCGGCACGGGCATGGAGACCGTCGAGCGGGGGACGGTGAAGTACCTGCGGGTCGTCGAGTCGCCCGAGAAGCGGTTCTGGACCGGGTCGAATTGGCACGGCAGCGGCACGCAGGCGCCCGGCATGAACTGGGACGATTTCAACAACAAGCGTATCCTCGGCACCGTGCCGGTCGAGGCGGACGGCTCGGCGTACTTCACGGTCCCGGCCGACCGGTTCGTCTACTTCCAGTTGCTGGATGAGAACAAGATGATGGTGCAGTCGATGCGGTCGGGCACGATCGTCCGGCCGGGCGAGACGCTGGGCTGCATCGGCTGCCACGAGGACCGCCGGACCGCCGTCCCGAACGTGGCGAAGGCTGCCGCCGCCCGCCCGGCGAGCACGCCCCGCCCGCCGTTCGGCCGGGAGCCGTTCCTCTTCAACTACCTGGCGGAGATTCAGCCGATCTGGGATCGGCACTGCGTCCGCTGCCACGACTTCGGCGGGAAGGCGGCCGAGAAGTTCGTCCTGGCCGGCGACCTGACACGCTCGTTCAACGTCTCGTACATGGAACTCCGGCGAAAGGGCCTGGTGAAGGTCATCGGCGCCGGCCCGGCGCCGGTGCAGAAACCGTACTCCTGGGGCTCGCACGCCAGCAAACTCGTCGCGCACCTCCGCACGAGCGCGACCGGCAAGCGGCTGAGCGCCGAGGAGCTCGAGCGGATCGTCACCTGGATCGACATCAACGCCCCGTACTACCCCTCGTATGCGAGCGCGTACCGGAAGAATCCGTACGGCCGCTGCCCCATCGGCACGGATGCCCTGAAGCGGCTGAAGGCGTTGACGGGCGTGGACGTGCTTCGACGCCACCACGAACCGCTCGTCAGTTTCACCCGGCCGGAGGTCAGCCCGTGCCTGGCGGGGCTGAGAGAGCAGGGGGGCGAGGCGTATGCCGAGGCGCTGGCCATCATACGCCGCGGCAAGCAGGCGCTGGCCGAGCGGCCGCGGATGGAGATGCCCGGCGCGGAACTCGTCGGTCCGGACCGCGAGCGGCAGGAGAAGTACGTCCGCCTCCTCCGCCGGGAGGAAGCCGCCCGCCGCGCCATCGCCG
>CAZNYC010000003.1:0-44767 GCA_964577175.1 uncultured Anaerolineales bacterium | reverse complement strand
GAGAAGTACGTCCGCCTCCTCCGCCGGGAGGAAGCCGCCCGCCGCGCCATCGCCGCCGGCCGCCGTCTGCACGATGCCGATACGCTTCAGGAGTGAGGGGCACGCACGATGGACCTCCCGCCGATAACGCTCCGGAAGACGCTCTGCCTCGCGTGCCTCGCCGCGTGGGCCGTCTTTGCGGCGCCGGCCGTGGTCGAGGCCGCGGCAGGAGACGCGCCCGATGCCGTGCCGGAGGCCGTCCGCGACGACTGGGCCGCCCAGGACGATCTCTACAAGGGCAAGGCGCTCCGCGTCGACGTCGTCGCGGACGTGGTCGAGAGCCTGGACCCGCCCCCCGACGACCTGACGAAGCGCCTGGCGGCCCTCCGCCGCGACGGTGCCGGGCCGGACGATCCCCGCTGGCTGGACCTTTACACGGACGCCTGCCTTCGCCGGCGCGCCGCGCGCCTCGCGCCGTACCGCGAGGCCCTCCGCCGCGTCGTTTTCACGAAGCACTACGACCTGGGCGGGTCGCACTACGCCTACACGGAGGGCCAGAGCGACGCCCAGGCGGAGCGCCACTTCAAGCCCGGTTCGGCCCTGTGCGTGCTCGAAATGGACGGCACCTTCGGCCGCGTCCGAACGCTCATCGACGACCCGAAGGGCGTCATCCGCGACCCGGACGTCTCCTACGACGGCCGGCGCATCCTCTTCGCCTGGAAGACGTCCGACCGCCAGGACGACTACCACCTGTATGAGATGGACGTCTCCGGCGGGGCGAAGGGCGAGGTCCGGCAATTGACCGCCGGCCTCGGCTTCGCCGACTACGAGGCCGCCTACCTGCCGGACGGGCACATCGTCTTCAACTCCACCCGCTGCGTTCAGATCGTCGACTGCTGGTGGACGGAGGTCTCGAATCTCTATACGTGCGACGGCGACGGGCGGTTCCTGCGCCGCCTGTCGTACGACCAGGTCCACACGAACTACCCCACCGTCACGCCCGACGGCCGCGTCATCTACACCCGGTGGGATTACAGCGACCGCGGCCAGGTCTTTCCCCAGGGCCTCTTTCAGATGTACCCGGACGGCACGGGACAGACGGCCGTCTACGGCAACAACTCGTGGTTCCCGACGACGATCCTGCATGCCCGCGCGATTCCGGGGACCGAGAAGATCGTGTGCGTCTTCAGCGGCCACCACACCCGGCAGAAGGGATGGCTGGGTATCCTCGACCTGGCCAAGGGACGCGAAGAGAACCAGGGGGCCCAACTCATCGCCCCCGTCCGCGAAACGAAGGCCGTCCACGTGGACCGGTACGGCCAGGACGGCGACCAGTTTCAGTACCCGTATCCGCTGGACGAGGAGACGTTCCTCGTGACGATGAAGCCGGCGGCCGGCGGCCGGGCCGCCCGCCACTTCGCCCTCTATTGGGTCCATGCGGACGGGCGGCGGGAACTCCTCGCCTGGGACCCGACCATCTCGTGCAACCAGCCCGTGCCGCTCGCCCCCCGGCCGAGGCCGACCCTGCGCGCCCGCGTCCCGGACTACACGAAGGACACGGGTGTCTTCTACGTTCAGGATGTGTACGAGGGCCCGGGCCTGGCGGGCATCGAGCGGGGCACGGTGAAGCGGCTGCGGGTCGTGGCGATCGAGTTTCGGGCCGCAGGCGTCGGCAGCAACCGAAACCGCGGCCCGGCGGGCGGCGCCCTCATCAGCACGCCGCCTTCATGCAACAACGGGGCGTGGGACGTCAAGCGCGTCCTCGGCTCCACGCCCGTCTACGCGGACGGGTCGGCATGTTTCCGCGTGCCGGCCCGCACGCCCGTCTACTTCCAGGCCCTCGACGCCCGCGGCCACGCCGTCCAGACGATGCGGTCTTGGGCCACGCTTCAGCCGGGCGAGCGGTTCGCCTGCGTCGGGTGCCACGAGAGCAAGAACACGGCCCCGCCGGCGCGGCAGGCGACGCGGGCCCTCCGCGAAGGGCCGCGCGACCTGGACCCGTTCCACGGGCCGCGGCGTGGGTTCTCGTTCGCGAAGGAAATCCAGCCGATCCTCGAACGCCACTGCACGCGCTGCCACAAGGACCGGTCCGCCAGGCCGACATTCGGAGGCAAACCCGCCGACCCCGCCGGGCGGAAGGAGGCGTTCAGTCTCCTCGACGAGCGGACGGTCGACAAGCGCGCCAAGCGGCGGTGGAGCGACGCCTACATGGCCCTGACGCAGCGCGGCAAGCCGAACCGCGTCGTCAACTGGTTGAACGCGCAGACCGCTCCGCCTGTTTTGCCGCCATACCACGGCGGGGCGGCCACGAGCGACCTCATCGCGATGCTCGATGCGGGACACGGCGGCGTGGAACTCACCCGCGAGGAGATGGACAAGATCGCCTGCTGGATCGACCTGCTCGTGCCGTTCTGTGGCGACTACACCGAGGCCGCCGCGTGGTCGGACAAGGAGCAGGCGAAGTATGCCCACTTCCTCCAGAAGCGCCGGGGCATGGAAGCCGAGGAGTGCCGGAACGTCCGCGCTTGGATCGAAGCACAGCGCACGGACACCCGGGCGGCGGAGTAGGGGCGATTCGGATCGAGACGACGCCTGGTGTGGCGGACGCCCGCCGCACAACAGGCGGGGTGACCGGCTACGGTGTCTCGGCGGCGGGGCAGGCGGTCGCTTCCAGTTCGAACAGCAGGTCGTCCCGGCAGACGTCGCCGAGGACAGAGACGCACGGCCATCCGAGTCGTGGCAGGTACTCGCCGTCGAACAGGGCCTGGATCTCGGGCGTCTTCGAGTACGCGATGGCGTGGACGACGTCCTCGTCGCCGCACTTCATGTCCTTGAGGCATGCCCGCACGTTGTCGAGGGTCATGGTGATCTGGGCGGCGGCGTCGCCGGCGTGTCGCGTCAGGCCCGCCTCGTCGATGGCGGCCGTGCCGGAGACGTAGACGCTCGTCCCGCCGGGTGTTCCGGCCTTGGCGACCCGCGAGAATGCCGATCCGTATTCGTAGGCACTCTCCTGCATCCCCGCCGCGTGATGGTACGAGATGGACGCTTTCGGGCCGACCATGGCCACCACGTCCAGGGCGCAGGCGGCTTCGCCGGCGGGCCCGACACCGATGCCCGTGCTGGCCGGCAGCCGCGTCCGTCCGGACGTATCGTCGATGAGGCCCGACTCGGTAAAGAAGCGGTTTCGCACGGCGTTGAAGGCGTCGTACCAGGCGAGGATGTCGCCGAGCCAGAGCCACGTCCGGGCGACCGACTCCATGCTCCCGCCGAGCCGGCGGAGCAGGCGCGTCGCCTTCTCGAATATGCAGCGGGCCTGGTCGGTGGGGGCACCGGCCTCCGGCGCCGTCAGCCCGGACAGATTGACATACCCGACGCCGCCAAGGTTCAACATCCGGCCGCAGGGTACCCCGCCCTCGGTGAGGACCGCCGGGCGCTCCTCGCTCTGAACGGCGTGGACCTGGACGGCGCTGAGGGGGCCGAGCGGCCCTTCCGGGACGGTCAGCAATTCGGGGGGGACAGCGTCGGCCAGGTCGCCGTAGGCGGCCGCGCGGGCGTCGGCGGCGGCGCGGACGGCGTGCTCGGTGCCGAACAGACGTTCCTGGATCGGCCAGGCCCCCTGGGTTCTGAGGACGTCGGCTACCTCCGCGAAGAGGATCTCGGCCTGCCGGCCGGCTGGCCGCGCATCGTGGGGCTGGGCCGTCACGAACACTTCCTTCGCGGTTTCAGACTGCGTGATGCGTACGTGCGTAGCGATGACGTATCTCCTGCTTCGCCGTTGGTTCCACCGGGCACAGGGCAAACGGCGTGCTGCCCGTTCCCTAGACTAAACGCGCTGCGGGCCCAGAAGTAGCGGTTGAACCGGGGAGAATTCGAAAAGCCTCCCCGGTCTCGACGATGGGCGGCTCCCAGCCCCAGGACGGGGCCCAGCCGCGCGGAAAACTGCGGAGCAGGGCTAGCGGGCGACGTCAACGACCACGCGGCGGTAATCGGTCAGCGGGACGATCTCGCTGTCGTCGGTCACTTCCAGAATCAGGTGGATCTGTTTGCCCGCGGCGTCCTTCGGCAACCGAAGCGCGCACCGCGCGGCACCGGCGCCGTCCACGTCGGGGGGTTCGCCGGCGTAGGTGCCCGGTTCCGGGTAGACGTACCAGCGGCAGGACAGGGCGTCGCCGTCCGGGTCGGTGGATGCGGAGGCGTCGCACCGAAGCGTCTCGCCGGCCTTTGCCTTGCGCCGCAGGATCGTATCCGTGGCGTCGCCGTCGATGGCGGCGAGGGGATGGTGGTTGGCCTCGTCGTACGGCTTGACGCACCAGTCGAACCGGGCCCGGCAGTTGCGGAGCATGGCGTCGCGCCACCGCCAGACGGGAGCGTATTTGTTGTCGTAGACGGTGCCGTCGCGCGGGTCGGTCCACGTGTCCGCCACTTCGGTGTAGGCGAAGAAGTCGCCGTAGGTCTCTTCGTCGCGGCGGACGCTTTTGTGGCGGGACCATACGTTCTTCTGTTTGGAGCGGGTGAACCGCCCGCTCCATCCGCCCCAGTGGGGTTGGTTGATGTCGTACAGGCCCTTGCTGACGAGGCCCATCCACGGAATCGTCCCGCCGCCTTCCAGGAACCCCTTGCCGCCGAAGCGGTACGGATAGAGCGCGCCGAGCGGCCCGTGGCCTTTCATGATGTGCGCCTCGGCCCACTCGTGCTGACCCTGGTGGGTGTCCGGATACGGCTGCCAGCAGTATGGGCCGGCGGGGTCGGCGGGATTCCGCGACTGCCCCATGTAGCCGTACGTCTGATGGTTGCTGCGGATCCAGTGGACGGCGGGGAACTCGCGGCAGATCCAGGCACCGCAGTTATCCTGCGCCCCGTTCTCGAAGACGCGCAGTTTGCGGACCATCGCCTCGACCGCCTCGGGCGGATGCGCCGCCCGGAGGTCCACCAGCGCCTGCGCCAGCGTGTTGGACCCGGCGTTGACGGTGACGTTCAGCGGCCGGGCGTCGTCCCGCAGGAGGGCCTCGACGATGCACTTGGACCCGGGCGACGCCTTCCCCTTGCCGACGTCCGCCAGGCCGTACTTCGCCTGACCGGAATGGACGATGCCGCGCAGATACTCCGCCGTCGGCCAGCCGTCCGCGTGCAACCGCAGGTTCGCCTCGACCTTGGCGTAGCCGTCGACGAGTTTGTGGAAGAGTTCCGGGTGCACCTTCCGTTTGAACGGGTTGCCGGCGTGCTCGTTCAGGAACTTGCCGGTGACGGCAATCAGGCCCTCCAGGTGGAACTCGTTCGAGTTGACGAGCATGTGGGCCATCTGCTGTTCTTCGTCCGGCTCGTTGCCCATGTCCGCGAGGATGATGAGGCGAGGCCGGGGCGGGGGTTCGGCTGCGCTTTTCTGGGCGGGCGCGGTGCAGACGAATACGAACGTCACGGCTGCGAGGATCGGGGCGAGACGCATGGGAGGTTCCTTGCGACTGAGGTCCGCTGGAGCATCTCCATCTCGTATGATAGCGCGGCGGGTCTCCGTACCCGCCCCGCCTCCTGCAGCGCTCCCGTTGCGCGCGGCGGGGGCGGAAGCGCGCTATTGGATCGTCGCGATGATCCGCCCGTACCGCGTCAGCGGCGGATCGCCGTCGTCCGTCACTTCCAGAATCACGTGGATGGTCTTGCCCGGTTCGTCCGGCACGACGAAACTCGCGCCGCTGCGCTGTTCGGCGCCGGCGATGTCGATCGCCGCTGTCGAGGTGTCCACGTCGTCATAGCGCCACCACCGGAAGGTGAGGGCGTCGCCATCGGGGTCGGACGAACCGTCGGCGCTCAGCGTGACGCGGTCGCCCGGTTGGACGGTGCGGTCGAGCGGCCCGTCAACCTTGACGGTGGGCGGATGGTTCGCTTCGTCGTACGGCTTGACGCACCAGTCGGCCCGTGCGGCCCAGTCGTTCTGGAACGCCGCCGCCCACCGCCAGATGGGCTTGCCGAGGTCGCCGTCGTCGCGGGCGCCGCGCCAGACGTTCTGGGTACGGGGAGCGCGGCGGAACCGCCCGCCCCAGCCGCCGTAGCCGGGATGCTCCAGCGACCGCAGACCGACGGGAATCTGGTGCATGAACGCGGGCGAATCGCCCTCGGAGCGGAACCCTTTCTGCGGATGCGTCTCGTACCGCGCGCACAGCGGCCCGTGGCTGCGCAGGATGTTCCGCTGCATCCACGCCATGTCGAAGTACGCGCGCAACTCGTGCGGAATCTTCTGCTCCCACCGGTACGCGACGGTGGCGAACTGGCTGAAACTGCCCAGCACCGTGAGGTCCGGCCAGTTGGGCTGGATGTACTTCCGGAATGTCGTGTCCTGGTCCAGGATGATGTAGATGATCGCCTTGCGAGAGACCTGCGCCATCCGGTCGGGGTGCTCGTGCTGGATCTTCCAGAGGGCCCGCGCGATGGTGTTCGTCCCGCCCCACGCCTGGAGGTAGACGGGCCCGGGCTTTTCATCGAGCAGCACCTCGACGATGCGGTCGCTGCCCGGCGTGTCCTTCTCCATCGCCCCGACGTTACGGATGTTGCCGACGTACGTCTTCGCCTTCAGCGCCTGCGGCGTCGGGAAGCTGGGCGCGTGGGTTTTCAGCGTGTCGTAGAACGTCGCGTATCGCTCGACGTCCTCCTGGACCCACGTGGTGCCGGCCCACTTGTGGCCGTCCCAGTGGAACTTGGAACTGGAGTAGATGATGCCCTCGATGTCCCACTCGTTGGCGTAAAGGAGAAAGCGGACCATGGAGCAGCGGTCGTCGATCTCGCCGTCGGTCGTGGCGATGACGCGCGGCCGCGTGCCGGACGGCGGCACCGGTACGTCCACACCGGCCGCGGCGGGGTCGGTCGCGCGGGGCCCGACCGACGGCTTCAGCGGCGGCGTCGATGGCTGGACGACTTTGGGGACGGGTGCCGTGAAGTCCGGCCGGCTGTTCGGGTCCTTCTGGATTCTCCGGACGGCCTCCAGGCCGAGCGCGCCGCCGGCGCCCGCCTTACTCCCGAAGATCTGCACCGCGTGCAACTGGCCGCGGAACTGCCGGTCCGTGCCGTGGCGGTGGACCGTCTCATTGTAGTTGCCGACGGTCAGCGGCCCGCTGCCGGTGCCGGTCGGGCCGGCGTCATAGGTGGTCGTGCGGTCGTGCGTTGCTTTCTTCTCGGGGCCGCCGAAGTACCAGTGCACGTTGTCGTGGTCGCGGGTGGCGTCGCAGGCGATGGCGAAGAACGTCCACTTGCCGGGCCGGAGTCTGCCGGACGGGGAATCGTTCCGCACGCCGTCCGGCCACTCGTTGACCGCCAGGCGGAGCCGCCCGTCGCGGTGATGGACGAGGTCGAGGCCCGCCTTGTTGTAGTTCAGGTTGAACGCGATGCGGTTGCCGCCGGAACCCGTCTCCATGCTCGTCGGCCGCGCCCATCCGCAGATGGTGAAGGACCGTAGGCCCTCCAGGGCCTTCAGGGGCCGACCGCCCTCGCCGACGGTGACCCATCCCCACGGGCCGCGGGCGGGGAAGGTGAGCGTGCCGTCGTCGGCCTGCCGGATCTGGCCGTGGATCTTTATCGGCGACTGCCCGGTCCTCGCGCCGACGCGGACGAGAGGGTCGTCCGCCGCGGCCGCGACCTGCGCCGCCGACGTCAGCACGCACATCAGAACGAGGGGGAACGCGCTTCGCATCGTCGTCGCCTCCTCGATGTGTCCGGTGCTGTGGGGGCCGGATCCGACGTGGCGAACCCGACCCGGCCGCCAGCCTTTCCGCACATGTTATCACGCTTTCTGCCGGCCGCAAGCCCTTGGTTTGCCTGGTGGGGCGCCACGGCGCTGGCGACCGCGACCATCGTCGCCGGGCCGGTGGAAATCAGCCCTCGTCCTTGCGTTCCGTCCGACGGCCGGCGCGGTGACGGGCCTTACGCAGGGCGGAGCCGAGGTCCGCCTTCGTTTCCGGGGCCGCGGTCTTCCGCGTCGGCGCTTCCCGCTCGGCAGTAGACGGTTCGGCGGTCGGTCGGGCCGGTTCTGGTGGCTGCTTGGGGGCGGCACGGGTCGGCTTCTCCGTCGTTTCTTCCGCCGCCTCCGCCCCTTTCGTCTCCTCGGCGGGGGGACGCCGGCGGCGGGGCCGCAGACGCCTCGTCTGTGCCGCCGCGGTCGAGAGCAGGCCCGTCCGCCGTTCCAGCACCTCTGCCAGCAAGAGGACGACGGCGGCGGTCAGCAGCCACGGCACCAGCGGCACGCGCTGCGGCCGGGAGGGCAGGGCGTCCCAGATGAGCGGCAGGTCGGCCCGCGGGACGCCGCCCGTCGCCCGGGCCAACCGCTCGAGCGTGTCGCGGCCGCGGCCTTCCGCCACGGGTTTGAACTCCGCCGAGTACGGCAGGCAGACGGGGGGCAGGGTGAACCGGCCGACGCCCGGCACCCGGACCGACGACAGGGCCGTCTCATCGCCCCGCAGCGGCACGTCCAGGACGAGGGTGTCCGGGTCGTCCCAGTGCATCCGGCCGCGATGGGTCTCGGGCGTCTTGCCAAGCCGGCCGCGGAGCGTTGAGACGGTGGGCACGGCCTCGAACGGCTGGGCGTCGCGGCCGGGGTCCAGGTGCAGGGCGACGCGGCAAAGGTCGTCGCCTACGTCCTGTTGGAGGAGCATCCCGCCGGGCAGTTCCTCCTGCGAGCCGGCCGTCCACTTCGCGAGGCTCGTCAGGAAGTTTCCGACCTCCGGCCAGGTCCCCATCGGCCCGGTGTACGGGCCGTCGGCCTGTCCCGTGTAGCACAGGACGCGTCCGGCGCCGGCGTTCCAGGCGGCCACGAGGGGCGCCTCGTAGTCGTCCTGGGTGACGGCGGCGAGGTGCGCCTCCGGCCGCAGGTAGCACAGGTTATATCCGCCGACGGCGGGGAGGTCGGCGAAGGTCCGCCCGGCGAGCATCCGCATCGCGCCGGCGGCCCGGACCGGCGTCACCTCGTCCAGGAACGCGCTGCGGGCCACGACGAACGTGTCCTGGGCGAAGAGGCGGGGCAGTTCCTCCGGGCGGGTCGTGAACATGCACCGCCCCTGGCCGCGCTTGGCGATGTCGCGAAGCAGGTCGGCGTCCGGGTCGCTCGGCGTGCCGAGGCCGACGACGCTGACGGTGATGTTCGCTTCCGCGCACTTCTCCAGGAGGGCCTTGTATTGGCCGGGCTGCTCGGAGTCGGCGGCGTCGGCGAAGAGGATGATGTGCCGCGTGCCGGCCGCGGCGCCGGTCAGCATGCGTGCGGCGGCGGAGAGGGCCTCGTAGACGTAAATCCCGCCCCCCATCGACTGGACGGAGCGGATGCGGCTCTGGACGGCTCCCTTGTTCTCGACCGCCTCCAGCGGGGCGACGACGTGGGCGGCGGAGTCGACCGCCACGCATCCGAATTCGTCCATCTCCGATAGGAGGCCGACGACCTCGGCGGCAGCGAGATTCGCGAGGTCCATTTTGGTCCGGCCGCCGCTCGCCTCCATCGCCATGCTGCCCGAGCGGTCCATCGCCACCACGATGGCGAGGGCGAGTTTCCGGTGCTCTTTCCTCAGTTCCATCGACACGGGCATGACGGGCTCGAGCGGCGACTTGTAGTACCCGCCCGGCCCGTACGCGCGTTCGCCGCCCGTCAGCATCAGGCCGCCGCCCGTTTCGGTGACCCACGGGGCGAGGCGGGCCATGGCGGTCTCGCCGATGTCGCCGGCGGGGACGTTCTCAATTAAGACGGCCGCGTAGTTGCTGAGTTCCGCCACCGACCACCCGCACCGCTCGGGCCGGCGGGGTTCCACGTTCAGGCCGCCGGCGGTCAGCAGGCGGGCCAGGCCGCCCGCGGGCGTCTTCGTCACGAGGCGGAGCGGACGCGGACCGCGGACGCCCACCAGCACGCGGGCCCGGTTGTTCTCCGGCACGGGGTCGGGCCGGCCGGTCTCGACGCGGGCGGCGTAGTCGGCCGTGCCGCTCGCCCCGGCCCGGGTGCGGAACGTCAGGCGCGTGACGCCGGTGCCGACGGTCCGCTCGCCGGAGGCGATCCGCGTCCGGCCGCGCGACAGGTCGAACCGCAGCGTCTGCCGGACGGGCGAGCGGACCCAGGCGTGGATAAGAAACGATTCCTCGGGAGTGACGGTGCGCGGCGCATCGACGCGCAGGATGGCGACGTCGTCGGCCGAGGGCCGGCTGAGCACGCGGTAATCCAGGGCCACCTCGCGGGATGCGGCGCGGTAGGCGGCGGCGCCGGGGTCCGACCCCGTGTGCCGTCCGTCGGAGAGGATGAGCAGGCGGCCGGGGGCGCCCTCCGGCACGAGAGCCACCGCGCGCCTCACGGCGGCCGCCAGGGTCGACCCGTGCGGATCGACCTCGGCGGTGAACCCGCCGAACGTCCCGCCGCCAGGGGCCAGTTCCACGACGGCCTTGCGTCCGAAGGCGACGACGGCCAGGCGGTCGTGGCTTCCGCGGCTCTCGCCCAGTAGGCCGATCGCTTCCGCCTGGCGCTGGGGAGCGTCCGCCGGCATCGAGGCGCTGCGGTCGGCCACGACGACGACGGTGCCGGCCCGGCTCGGCAGCCGCAGCGCCGCCCCGCACAAGGCCAGCAGCACGAGGGCGAAGATCGCCAGGCGCAGTCCCGTCAGCAGCCGCGACGGCAGCCGCCAGTACCACAATGCGGCCGCCAGCGGAATCGCGAGCAGGAACCAGCCTGGATGCTCGAACGTCACGGGGAGGCCTCCCTGCGCGGGCGGCCCGCCAGGCCCAGGTGCAGGACCAGGAGCCCCGCCGCCGCCAGGATTGCCAGCCAGGCCACCGGCCGCCGGGCCGCCACCGCCGGAGCGCTCCGCCACGCGCCCCACCGGCCCGTGTCGGCGCCGCGGAGGTCCGACTCGGCCGGCTCCAGGGCGTTGACGGCGAGGCGGCACATCCAGCCGTCCGTTTTCACCTCCCACAGGCCGGACGTCTCGGCCGGGACGACGGCACGGTCGTCGGAGACGGATCGGCGAAACGCCTCGCCGTCGGGCGGACGGACTTCGACGCTTTCGGTGCCCCGCGGCAGGGGGATGGAGACGACCGACCCGAGCCGCACGTTTGGCCGCGGCGGCCCGGGCAGGTCCGCTGCGCGGTACTCCAGCAGGTTCCAGAGCAGGACGGGCCAGTTCGTGGACTGGGCCAGGTTCGAGCGCTCGGGCGCCAGCCGCAGGCGGATCTCGTGCCGGCCGTCGAACCGCCGGGTGTCGGTGACCAGCGGCACGCTGCCGGCGGCGATGACGGGCGCGCCGGGCAGCGGGGGCTCGCGGCGGGCGGCCCAGACGACGCTCTGCAGGTTCAGCCCGGCGCACAGCGGGTGCGTGGGGTCCGTGATGAACGGGCCGACGAACGCCTCCGCTTCCTCGTCGAGGCGGAAACAGGCGGACCACAGGTCCGGCGAGGCGTCCGCGGCGGGGGGCCCGTCGGTCACGAGGAGGTCCGGTCTGCGTCCGGTGATGCGCGCCCGTCCGGTGGACGCCAGGCCGCGCGCCACGGCCGCCTGCAGCGCCTCGTCGCCGAGGCGAAGGGCGACCCGCACCCGTCGGCGGGGGTCGGGCAGCAAAACCACGCCATTGTCCGCGGGCAGGGGGTCGTCCTGCAGATGGGCGCGCACCGTGCCGGCCCCGTCCGGGAGGTCGAAGAGGAGCGGTTTCCGCCCGCCCGCCGCCAGCCGCACCCGGCGGACGAGCGGCTCGGGCACCGCGGCCGCAGCGCCGGCCGGTTCGATGTCGACGGTGACGGTCAGCGTGTCGGCCCGGTCGGCGAAGTTGGCGACCTCCAGGAGGCACCGTTCGGACATCTCCCGCAGGGATCGGCCCGCCTGGACGATGGCGCCGTTGGGCCGCGGCTGGCCGAACGCCTGCCAGACGATCCGCCCTTCGCCCGGGTCGGCGTCGGGCGGCCGGTCCGTCAGGACGAGGATCCGTGTGCGGGGCCCCCCGGTGTCGCGGGCGTGGGTGACGGCGGCTTCGAGGTCGGCGGCTGCGGCGCGGCAGGTCCACTGCTGGAGGAGTTCCCGCCCGCGGACAACGCCCCGGAACCGCGTGCCGAGGGCGCGCGGCTCCGCACCGGCAAGGATGAGCCGGACGGCGGTGGCGGGTTCCTCTTCGAGAAGGGTCAGGAGGTTGCGCTGGGCGCGGCGGCGGGTTGACTCCTCCCCGCCCGTCTGCATCGAGAACGAGTCGTCGAGGACGACGGCCAGCGGCGGTTGGGTTCGACCGGCCGACACCTCCGGGCCGGTAGACGCGGTCACGAGGAGCGCAACGGCCAGCAGTTCGAGCACCAGGAGCAGCGGGACGTGCAGGCGTTTGAGGGTCCGCCCTCCGGCGTGCGGCCGGGTGGCTTCGGCCCAGAGCAGGAGGCTGGAGACCGGGCGCCGCCGCGACCGGCTCCGCAGCAGGTAGATGGCCGCCAGCGCCGGCAGCGCCGCCAACCCGAGAAACGCCCACGGAATCGAGAAGATCACGTCGCGTTCGCCTTCAAGACGCCGGCAGCCATGAGGGGTTCGAGGTCCCAGTCGCGGACGATGCGTTCGGCCACCAGGGTCACGAGGACGGCCCCGGCCTGCCGGGCGGCGCGGTGCCAGTGCTGCTGGTGGCGGGCCAGGCGGTCGCGGTAGCGGGCGGCGGCGGTGGCGTCGATGAAGACCTCCCGCGTGTCGCTGGTTTCACAGTCCGTCAGACGGATGTTTCCCTGGTGCGGCGGGCGGACGTCGTCCTCGGCCAGCAACTGGATGACGGTGACGGAGGTGGCGGTGTCGGCCAGGCGGGCGAGCAGTGTCGACGGTTCGCTCGGCCAGAGCAGGTCGCTCACGAGGAACCGCATGCCCAGGGGGGCGAGCCTCGGCGGCAGGGCGAGGTACGCCTCGCCCGGGTCGGCCGCGGCGTCGAACGTCATCGGCGGCCAGGAACCGGGGGCCGCCGTGCTGTTCTCCGCCGGCGCCCACGTCTCGGCGCTTTGCCAGACGCGGTGCGAGAAGCGGCTGTTGGCGGCCGCCGTCGCGAGCAGGGCGGCCAGGCCGACCGTCGCCCTCGCCTTGGCGGTGCCCTCCAGGGCCATCGACCGCGAGCCGTCGACCAGCAGGTCCACGTGCGGGTTCACCTCGTGCCGGTAGACCTTGACGGCGAGGCGGTCGGAGCGGGCGTAGGCGGCCCAGTCGATGTGGCGGAGGTCGTCGCCCGGCTGGTAGGCACGGTGCTCCATGAACTCGAGGCTGCTGCCGCGGCGGCTGGCCAGGTGGGATCCGACCAGCCCCCGCGGCGCCCGGCGCGGGGCGCCCAGGGCGTACCGCATGCCGGCGCGCTCGCCGGCCCGGACGTCGTCGGCATAGGGATCAGGCATGAGTCGCGGCGCCTTGCGTTTCCGGAGGCTCCGGCTCCAGGGGTCGGAAGGCCCCCACCTGGCGAAGCAGCCACGGCACGCTGGCCAGGGCGACGGCGCCGGTCCAGAGGAGGAGCAGGATGAAGCGGACCTCCCGGCCGCGCGGCTCCGCCAGGTGGGCCGGGTTCGTCACGAGCCAGCCCCAGTTCTCCAGTTCCATCACCGACCAGTCGTGTGTCCCGTAGGCGACCAGGATCACGAGGAACAGGGGCACCAGCGATCCCAGTGCCGTGAGCGCCAGGACGAGCAGCCAGGTGTATTCGTGCGGCAGGTGGACCCGGCGGGAGAACAATAACCGCCGCGCCAGCGAGCCCGTTAATCCGTACGCGAAGCCGTACAGGAGGATGCCGGCCGTCCAGGCAAGGGTCGTATCGAAATCCCTGCCGGTAATCGCGTCCACGTTGCCGAACAGAATGACCGCGATGAGGGTCAGCCCGGCCAGGCAGATGGTCCAGGCAAGGCCGCAGGCCGCCCCGCTGTACACCAGAAACGCGAGGAGCCGGCGCCCCGGCCGCCTGGGAATGTACCGGCGGACGCGGGGGCCCCAGGCGTCGCGTTCGCTGACGGCCACGAGCAGGCCGAGGCTCAGCAGAGAGGCCCAGGCGATGGCCCAGAAGATGAGCATGCCCTCCGTGCCGTACGTATCCCACCAGGAAACGGCCGCGATAAGCGAGACGATCCACAGGGCCGTCACGTACACGCGGGTCGGCCACATCCGGTTGGCCGAGGGCGGCAGGAGCAGCGCCACCGTCAGGGTATAGAGCAGGCCGGTACCGGCCAGTGTCACCACGGCAATGACGGCCTGGTACGCCCACATGGGGGCGGCTGCGCCGCTGTAGGCGGGCCCCATGAGGGGCCCCATGGTCGCGATGGCCATGACCGCCTGGGTGGCGGACCCGAACCCGATGACCGCGAGGAAGGCCACGAGACCAAGGAGGACCTTGGCGACGGGATTCGTCCGGATGGCCCCGACGAGCAGGGCGAGTTGCGTCGCCCACAAGGCGTACACGAAGGTCAGCGCCAGCATGCCGAGGATGGTCGGCACGTCCACGCCGCGGAGCAGGTAGGTCAGCAGGATGAACGGCGCCGAGGCGCTGTAGATGAGCGCGATGATGACGACGGCCGTCAGCAGTTTGCCGCGGATCACCGCCCCCGCCCGGATGGTCGTCGTGAACATAAGGTCGGCCTGGTCGGCGGAGCGTTCCCACGCCATGCGGATGCCGGTGTAGGCGGGCACCAGGAGCACGCAGGCCAGGGAGAGGATCCCAAGGAGCCAGCCGGTGAGGCCCTCGCCGCCCCGCAGGCTGTCGTCCGTGGGGGACGCCAGCAGCAGGTAGATCCAGACGCTCACCAGTTCCAGGGCCAGCAGGAAGAGGAACATGCCGGAGATGAAGCGGCTGCGCACCGCCTGCCGCAGTTCCTTCACGACGATCGGATTGACGCGGTCGTCGATCCAGGCGACGGCCGAGGCGACGGCGGTCATTGGACCTCGCCTTTCGTGATGCTCATGAAGATGGTCTCGAGGTTGGTCTTCTCGTGACTGAACTCGACGACCGGCAGGCCCCGGCCGATGAGGTCCGCCAGAAACCGATGACAGACCTTCTCGTCGCCGTCGAGCACGACCTCCAGGTACGGGCCGGCGATGCGGGCGGTCTCGACGCCGGGCATCTCCAGGACCGTTTTGTGGAGCGTCTCCAGGCCGTCGAGCGACCGAATACGGAGCAGCCGGCGGGGTGTGCTGACGGCCACCAGTTCGTCCGTGGTGCCGGCCCGGACGACGCGGCCCTGCTCGATGATGATGGCGCCGTCGCAGATCTCCGACAGTTCCGTCAGGATGTGGCTGCTGACGAGGATGGCCTTGCCCTGCTGGGCGAGCAGTTGGAGGAGTTCGCGGAGTTCGACGCGGGCCCGGGGGTCGAGGCCGGCGGCCGGCTCGTCGAGCAGCAGGACGGGCGGGTCGTGGACCACCGCCCGGGCCAGGCTGACGCGCTGCTTCATGCCCTTGGAGAGGGCGCGGATCGTCTTCTCGCGCATCCCGCCGAGGTTGGCGAACGCCTCGACCTCGGCCACCATCGCCTGCCGCCGCTTCCCCCGGATGCCGTACGCCCGCGCGTAGAAGTCAAGGTACTCGTGGACCGTGGTGTCGCGGTGTGCGGGCAGGTAGTCCGGCATGAAGCCGACCCACCGGCGGACCTGCTCCGGGTCCTGGACCACGGAGACGCCGTCGAGGAACGCGTCGCCGGCCGTCGGTTCCTCCATGGTGGCCAGCAGGCGGAGGGTGGTCGTCTTGCCGGCCCCGTTGGGTCCGACGAAGGCGATGATGTGGCCGGACTCGAACGCGAACGACACGCCGTCCACGGCGCGGGTCCGGCCGTAGTGGCGGGCCAGGTTCTCAACGCGGACCTGCATCGTCCCCCCTCTCCAGGTATCCGTAGACGACGGTCAGGCACTTGTGCGGGCGGGCGCCGGCTCGTCCCTGCTCGACGAACGGGTTGCCGTCGAGCACCGCCACGTACGCGCCGGGTTTCAGGTAGGCGGTGGGCCGTGAGGCGATGGCGCGGATGCCTTCGACCCAGTTTCGCCCGTAGACCTGCCGCAGCGGCCGGCCCCGAGGTTTGCCGGGACGGGGCACGAGCGCGGCTTCGGCGCCAGGGGCGATCTCGTTGGCGGCGAAGAGGCGGCCGTCGAAGTCCGCCAGCGTCAGGCGCTGGAGGACTGCGCCGAGACCGTTGACGGCCGCGAGGCCGTCCGGGCCGCGCCGCAGTTTCAGCCGCTCGCGCCGGCGCTGGCTCTTGCGGACGCGGAAGTGCAAGGGCATGCGTGCCCGGATCCATCCGCCGGTCAGGTGCTGGCCCCGGGTCCAGTCGACGCCGACGCCTTCGAACCCGCCCCCGCCGAGTTGCGGGCTCAGTTCCGTCTGATACGAGAATCGCAGCGGCTCGCGGGAGGCCAGCGGCGAGTAGTACCCCATCCACCCCAGCGAGGTAGCCCGGCTCCGCCCCTCGTCCAGCACCGTGAGGGTGGCCAGCCGGTACCGCGTGTGCACGCCCTCGGAAAAGAGCGCATAGCCGAACAGGACGCTGCATGTCAGGAGCGAGACGGCCGGCGTCGTCACGAACAGCAGGAGCCGCCGGCGCTTCCGATGAAGCAGGAGCAGGTTGACCGGTCCGATGAGGACGACGAAGGCGAGCATCAGCAGGAGCATCCCCCGGACCGGGATGTTCAGGTTTTCAACGACGGGCAGGATGCGGTGCGCCTCGACGGCTTCCTTCGGCTCGGCGACGCCGGCATACGTGCCGCGGATGATCGCCATGAACTGGGAGGCGACGCCGCCCTTTGTCCACCCCTCGCCCGTGATGCACGTGCCGAATGCCGTGCGCCGGACGGGCGCCTCGGCGGTGCCCTCCAGACCGCAGAAGTCGGGCAGCCGCCCCGTCGGACCGAGAATCAGCACCGTTCCGCCGCACTCGACGTACCGTTCCAGGGCGGACCGCACGGGGCCGGCCATGTCGGCCAGGTCGGTCGGCGTGACGATGATGCCGTCGTATCGCGTGTAGGCAAGCCAGTGCGGGCTCCACCCCTCGCGGACGGGCGGCGCCATCGACACGCCGATCTCGTTCGCCGCTTCGAGGTCGGGGACCGGCTCGCGCGCCGACCGGCTGGCCAGGACCGTGTAACGCTCGTCGGCGCCGGGGTAACCGGCGCGCGGGTTGTGGCCGGCCAGCATGACGTCGAGGCTCTCGCCCGCCTCGCCGTCCACGTGAACCTTCACGCCGTGTCCGTGTATGGCCATAGGCAGTTGGAACAGCGACAGTCTGACCGTGCTGCCGGGTTCGACCACGGCCGACCGCGACACCCGGAGCCCGTAAAGGCCGAAGGCGCTCTCCGGCAACGCCAGGCGGACCCGGTGGGTGTGGGTGTCCGACCGGTTGCGGACCTCGAACCGGTATTCGACATATCCATGGTTGCTTTGCCCCGGCCGCACGTGAACGGGGCTGACGACGATGTCCGACGGCCCGCCCGTCGTGGGGGAGGGGATGCCTGGCCGTCCCGGCGCGGCGGCCGCCTGGGCCGGCCGCAGCCCGCCCGCGCCTGCAGACCACAGCAGGCAGACGGCCGTCAAGGTGGCGGCCAGCCGCGCGGGCCTCGGCGCACAGGCGATGGAGCGCGAACTCACGGGGAGGTCTCCTCGGCCACCTGTACGTCCTCCGGCAGGTTCAATTCTGCCTCGTCCAGGGACCCGAGCAGGTCGTCGATGACCTTCCAGGTGTCGATGCCGTCGAACCGCGCCTTGTAGTTGAGGATGATGCGGTGGTTGAGGACGGCCGGCGCCACCTGCCGCACGTCTTCGAAGCCGACCGTGGGCCGGCCGGCCAGGAGGGCGGCCGCGCGGCCGGACTCCGCCATCGCAATGCCGGCCCGCGGCGAGGCGCCGTACGCCACGTACTGGCCCACCGACTGCGGCGCCTCGGCCGAGCCCGGATGCGTCGCCGACACCAGCCGCGAGATGTACCGCGACACCGGCCGCGGCAGGTACAGCCGGTTCATCACCGCGAAGACCGAGGCCAGTTCCTCCTCGCTCATCGACCACGTGGGCTCGGGCAAGTGGCCGTGCCGGCGGGTCGAGATGATCTCGTCCAGGACCTCCACGTTGCCCGCCTCGACCTTCAACTTCAGGAGGAACCGGTCCAACTGCGCCTCCGGCAGGGGGTACGTGCCCTCCATCTCGATCGGGTTCTGCGAGGCCAGGACGAAGAACGGCTCCGGCAGGGGGCGGGTCCGGCCCAGCAGCGTGACGCACCGTTCCTGCATCGCCTCCAGCAGGGCCGACTGCGTCTTGGGCGAGGCCCGGTTGATTTCGTCGGCCAGCAGCAGGTTCGTGAAGACCGGCCCCGGCTGGAAGACCATTTCCCGCTCGCCGGACGGCGTGTCCTGGAGGATGTGCGTGCCCAGGATGTCGCCCGGCATGAGGTCCGGCGTGAACTGGATGCGGTTGAACCCGAGGTGCATTACCTCGCCCAGGGCCTTCACAAGGGCCGTCTTGCCGACGCCCGGCACGCCTTCCAGGAGGATATGGCCGCGGCTCAGGATGCCGACGAGGACCATCCGGTGCAGGTCTTCCTGCCCGAGCATGAGGCGGTCGAGTTGCTCGAGCACCCGACTGACGAGGTCGGTCGCGGGCGTGAGTTCGTCCGGCTGGGGGACGGCGTCGGATGCGGTCACGGGCCTCTCCTGTCGCTTGACGGCGGCGGGGCGGGGGCGTCTCCGGAGTCGCGCCGGAAGTACCGTTGGACGGCGCGGCGGTGCTTTGGCAGAACGCGGTGCGTATGGGCGCTGCCGCCGCCGGACCGGGCGGCGTCCAGGCCGCCGCCCGACGCGGCCGGTTCGCTTTCCTCGACGGCCGGGGCGCCCAGGCTGACGCCGAGGCGGCGGCTCTGCTTGAGGTCGGCCACCGTCGGCGGGGGCAGCGATTCTTCCTTGAACTCGACGCCCTCCTCGGACGTCTGCCGGCCTTCGAACATGGGCGCCTCGCCGGGTCCGCGGCTGATGCCGCCCCGGCCGGGGCCGCCCGCCAACCATTGCTCGATCATCGTCTCGGGCGTCAGGCCCTCGCCCTCCAGGCCTTCGAGGAAGGCCGCGAGGTCGCCCGGTTTCAGGTCGCCCTGGACGAGCCGGCGGAGGGCATCGGGATCAATGAGCCCCGCCTCCTCCAGCCGCGCCAGCCGCGCCCGGATCGCATTCCGGGACCGGGCGAGGTCGCCGGCCATCGCCCGGCACATGCCGGCGGTGAGGCGGCCGGCCTCACAGGCGTCGAGGTGCTCGCGGAGGGCCTTCTCGGCGGCCGTGGTGTCGCCGGCGTCCGTGGCCTGTCCGTTCTCACCGACCTCGCGGCCGTGCCGGCTCTTGCCGTCGCGATCGCCTTCCGCGATTTGCTGGAGGAGGTCGGAGAGTTTCTTCGTCGCCGCCTCGAACGATTCGCCGTCCAACCGGTCGGCGTCGCGGCCGAGGGCCCGGGCCAGCGACTCCGCCTTCGAGAGCGTCTCGTTCCGGGCGGCGGCGTCTTCGGCGGCGTCGTCGGCGGCCGTGTGGACGGTATCGTCGAGGTGGTCGAGCGCCTCCCACGTTTTGGCGGGGTCGTCGCCGGTGGCCTCGTCGGCCGCCTGCCGAAGGGCCTGCCGGAGCGACTCCGCCTCTTCCTCCGCCAGCACCTGCTCCTCTTCCAGCACCTCGATTTTCGCCTGCAGGTCGGCCACCTCGTCCGTGACCTCCAGGGGATGGCTCCGCTGGATCTCGACCATCCGCTGTGGCACGGCGAAACCCAGGGCCAGGAAGGTGACCGCCCCGGCGACGAGCAGCAGCAGCGGCCGCTTGCGCCAGACGAGGCGCGGCGGCGCGACCGCGGGGACGTGTGTCTCCCAGGCGCCGAGCGGCACCTCCGCGAGCGCCATGACGAGTCCGCCGCCGCGGGACACGTCGTCCAGCAGCGCCCGGACGGCCGCGGGCGACGGCAACCGCCGCCACGCCAGGATGCAGGCGCCGGCGGCACCCGGGGCCAGGCCCGCCAGTCCCCACAACAGCGGGCCAGCCGCCGCGCCCAGAAGGGCCCGGAGTGCGAGCACCGCCACGCCCCAGGCGAAACACCACGCTGCCGTGAATCGGAGGGCGTAGCGACCCGCCAGCATGGCCGCCAGGCGCAGCCGCAGGCTCCGCACACCTCGGTCGGGTTCGTGGGCATCTGGCATGGAGAAACCTCGCTCCGCCGGCCGGGAGAACGGGGCAGGGCGGTCCGCCGCCCGCCCACGCACCGCGGCACCGTTTACCATACGCCCGGTTCGGGGCAGGAACAAGAAGAAATCTGTACGTCATTCATGCAAGTTCCTCAAGCCTGTGCCGGCCGGCGACGCCCGGAGCGAGGCAGTAGCGTAACTTGTTGTGTGTAATTTCAGAGGGAGGTGCAGGCCGCACATCACCCGGCACGACGACGCCGACTCGAGCGCGGCAGGTCGGAGCCTGCGCCGAGCAGAGCCGAGGGGCACCCGCCGCCCACCGCAGGCCGGTCGCGTTAAGCACAGTGGCTACAGAGCCCCGCCGCGCATGGGTTAGCGATGTCGTACTAATCAGCGGCAGGGGTTGAATGCGGGGCACGAGGGTTGCTACCGTGAAGGGTGTCTCCTCCCGAACGGAAAGGGGAACCGCCCATGGCCAGCCCCCTCAGCGACGACCTGCTTCAGAAGATGGACGCCTACTGGCGGGCCGCGAACTACCTTAGCGTCGGCCAGATCTACCTGATGGATAATCCCCTGCTGAGGGAACCCCTCCGGAGAGAGCACATCAAGCCCCGCCTGCTCGGCCACTGGGGCACCACCCCGGGCCTGAACTTCCTCTACGTCCACATGAACCGCGTCATCAAGCAGCGCGGCCTCGACGCCATCTTCGTTACTGGTCCCGGCCACGGCGGTCCGGGCCTGGTGGCCAATACCTACCTCGAGGGCACCTACAGCGAGGTTTACCCGGACATCCCCCAGGACGCATCGGGGCTGAAGCGGCTGTTCAAGCAGTTTTCGTTTCCCGGCGGCGTGCCCAGCCACGTGGCCCCGGAGACGCCCGGCTCGATCCACGAGGGCGGCGAACTCGGCTACAGCCTGGCCCACGCCTTCGGCGCGGCGTTCGACAATCCGGACCTGCTGGTCCTGTGCGTGGTCGGTGACGGCGAAGCCGAGACCGGGCCCATGGCCGCGAGTTGGCACTCGAACAAGTTCCTCAACCCCGCCCGCGACGGCGCCGTCCTACCGGTGTTGCACCTGAACGGTTACAAGATTGCGGGTCCCACCGTGCTGGCCCGCATCCGTCCCGACGAACTCGACCAACTCTTCCGCGGCTACGGGTACGAACCGATGGTCGTCGAGGGCCGCGAGCCCGGGGCCATGCACCGCAGGATGGCCGAAACGCTCGACACGGCCGTGGACAAGATCGCCGCGATTCAGAAAAAGGCCCGCAGCGGCAAGGGGGTGCCCGATCGCCCCGCCTGGCCGATGATCGTCCTCCGCACCCCCAAGGGCTGGACCGGCCCGAAGGAAGTCGATGGCAAACGCATCGAAGGGACGTTCCGCTCGCACCAGGTGCCGCTCTCGGGGCTGCACCAGGACCCGGAGCACATCGGCGACCTGGAAGCCTGGATGAGGAGTTACCGCGCCGAGGAACTTTTCGACAAGGACGGCTGCCTGAACCCGGCGTTGGCCGAACTGCCCCCCAAAGGCAACCGGCGCATGGGGGCCAACCCGCACGCCAACGGCGGGCTGCTGCGGAAGGACCTCCGGTTGCCCGATTTCCGCGACTACGCGGTCGACGTGCCGCAGCCGGGGGCCAGCACGGCCGAGGCCACCCGCGTCCAGGGCACGTTCATCCGCGACGTGATGAAACTGAACGCCGGGCAACGCAACTTTCGCATCATGAGCCCCGACGAGACCCAATCGAACCGCTGGTCGGCGGTCTTCGACGCCGATAGCCGCACCTGGATGGCCGAGATCGCCGACGGCGACGAAAACATGTCGCCCGACGGCCGGGTGATGGAGGTCCTCAGCGAGCACCTCTGCCAAGGCTGGCTGGAGGGGTACCTCCTGACCGGGCGGCACGGCTTCTTCAACTGCTACGAAGCGTTCATCCATATCGTCGACTCGATGTTCAACCAGCATGCCAAGTGGCTGAAGGTCACCGGCGACATTCCGTGGCGGCGGCCCATCGCCTCGCTGAATTACCTGCTCACGAGCCACGTGTGGCGGCAGGACCACAACGGCTTCACCCACCAGGACCCGGGCTTCATCGACCTGGTGGTCAACAAGAAGGCCGACATCATCCGCGTCTACCTGCCGCCCGACGCCAACACGCTGCTCTCGGTGACCGACCATTGCCTGCGGAGCCGCGACTACATCAACGTCATCGTGGCCGGAAAGCAGCCGCAGGTCCAGTGGCTCGACATGGACGCCGCCGTGAAGCACTGCACGGCGGGCGTGGGCATCTGGGAGTGGGCCTCCAACGATCGCGGCGGCGAGCCCGACGTCGTCATGGCCTGTTGCGGGGACGTGCCGACCATGGAAACGCTGGCGGCGGTCGACCTGATGCGCGACCTGTTCCCCGACCTGAAGGTCCGCGTGGTCAACGTCGTCGACCTGATGACGCTGCAGGCCGAAAGCGAGCATCCGCACGGCCTGTCGGACCGCGAGTTCGACGACCTCTTCACGCGCGACAAGCCGATCATCTTCGCCTACCACGGCTACCCGTACCTGATCCACCGTCTGACCTATCGTCGCACCAACCACGCTCATCTGCACGTGCGCGGCTACAAAGAAGAGGGCACCACGACCACGCCGTTCGACATGGTGGTCATGAACGACCTCGACCGCTTCCACCTGGTGGGCGACGTGATCGACCGCGTGCCCAAACTCGGTTCCAAGGCCGCCTACGCCAAGCAGTGGATCCGCGATAAACTGATCGAGCACAAGGCGTACATCCGCACGCACGGGCAGGACATGCCGGAGATCCGAAATTGGAAATGGCAGCGCGAGTAGCGCCGCGACTTCCTGTTTCGGGATTCGGCTGGAGGAAAGGCAAAAGCACCCCAGGGGACTCGGGTGGCCGCCGTCCGCGCGGGTGAGGGCCTCGTACCGACCGCCCGCCCCGGGCAAGGCCTGTATCCACCCCTACCGCGACCGCTACGCCGCCGACCTGGCGTCGGGGTGGATTGCCGAGGGGGCTCATCGACACGACGGGCCGGCCGCTCGTCGCCGTTTACGATGGCGACTCGGGAGGGACGGCCGTCCCTGAGCCCGTCACCCTTCCCTTGCCGGCCTCCGGCGGACTGGGTGTGCTGCTCCGGCGGCGGAGTGCCCGGCGCGGCTGACGCTGAAGACACCATATCTGCATGCGCCGCCAACAGAAGACCGCTTTTGCACGACGCGGTCTGTGTGCGGGATGGAACTGGCCAACGACCTTGCCGGTTGTTACCATATCCTTGGTCCAGGCAGCGGGTACCGAGGACCCGAAAGCACGTCCGCCTTGCCATATCGTGGAGGGAGACCGATTCCCATGCTCGCCAACGAGCCACCCTGTACGCCGCGGGACGAGGGGAGGGCGGGCGGCGTCCGGCCCTCAGGCTTTGTACTGCTCGCGGCCGCTGTCGTTGTGGCGTGGGCAGACCCAGTCGCGATTCCCGCTGACGACGGACCGGCGGCAGAACGTTCCGGCCTCACTGAGGGTCAGGCCAAAGCCCTGGCGACCTTCAACCGCGGCTGCGCCCTGATGGAGCAGTACGCGTACGCCAAGGCGGCGGCCGCCTTCGTGCAGGTGTTGGACGTCGCGCCCGGCTGGACACCCGCCCGGTTCAACCTCGGCCTGGCGTATTTCAACCTGCACGGCCAGGAGCGGGCCGAGGAGCGCCTGCGCAAGGCTCGGCAGGTGTTTGCCGAGATACTCGAGGCCCATCCCGGCCACCGCCACGCGCGGTTCTGCCTTGGATTGCTCGAGCAGCACGAAGGCAACGACGCCGAGGCCCTTGAACACTTCCGGGCCGTCCTCGACGCGGACCCCGACTCGCCGTACGTGGCGTACAAAGTGGCCGAGACCCTCCTCGGCCTCGGGCGAAACGACGAGGGCCTCAAGATGCTCGAACGGGTCCTGGACCTCGATCCCGGTTTCGTTTCCGCCATCTATCGCCTGGCCCTGCTGTACCGGCGAACGGGCAAGCCGAAGGAGGCGATGGTCCTGTTCCGCCGCTTCAAGGTCCTGAACGAGGCGGAACTCAGCGGCGGCAGCCACGTGGTCCAGAAGACGTACGGCATGGCCGGCCGATACTATCGCGTGCTCGGGCCGGACAGCCTGCCCCTGCCTGTGCCGAGGCGGCCGGGCCCGCAGCGGGTTGTTTTCTCGCCCGACGTCCAGACCTTCGGTCCCGCGGTCCAGGCCTGGGAGTGGGGCGGCGGCACGGTGGCGCTGCCCGGCCTTGCCGTCGAGGACGTCGACGGCGACGGTGACCTGGACGTGTGCGTCACCGCCGCCGGAGCGGACGGGGCCGTCCGCCTCTGGCTGAACGACGGCGCCGGCGGGTTCGAGGCGGGCCCGGCCCTCGGCGCCCGTGGCGTCTCGCCGTGTTTCGGCGACGTTGATAACGACGGCGACCCGGACCTGTGGCTCGGCCGGGCGGGGCCGGATGTGCTAATGACGAACGACGGCGCCGGCCGATTCGCCGCCGCCACGCCGGACGGCGTTGCCGGGGCCAACTGCCTGACCATCGGCGCGCGGATGGTCGACCTGGACAGCGACGGCGACCTGGACCTTCTGGCCCTTCGCCTGGCGGCCGGTTCGGTCCCGGCGGGTGGAGAGAGCAAGGCGGCCGCCTCCGGCCTCCACAACAACAACCGCAACGGTACGTTCACCGACGTGGCAGGCGCCCTCGGCCTGGGGCCGGACGCCGGCCCCGTCGCCACCGCCGTCTACGACGACTTCGACGATGACCGCGACCTCGACCTGGCGGTCTTCCCGGCGGATGGGCGGCCGCCCATCATCCTCGTCAACGACCGGGGGGGCGTCTACAACGCGGCCGAGGCGGATGCGACCGGTCTCGACGCCGCCGGCGTCGTCGGCGCCACGACGGGCGATCCGGACAAGGACGGCGACCGCGACGTCCTCGTCTTCACAGGCGACCGGGTGACGCTGTACCGCAACGTCTCGGGCATGCGGTTCGAGCGCGACGCCGACTTCGCCGCCCGTCACGGGGGACTGGGCGGCACGGGGGGGCAGTTCGCGGACCTCGACAACGACGGCGATCTGGACCTCGTCATCGCCGACGCCCATCGCGACGACGGCACCCGCGGGCTCGTGCTGCTCGTCAACGATTGGCCGCGCGACCGGTTCCGGCGGGCCGACCGGGCCGATCCCGGTCACCTGCTGGCGGCCGTCGAGACGGGCGGGCCGGCCAGTTGCGTGGCGGCGGACATGACCGGCGACGGGCGCTGCGACCTGCTGCTTGCCTGTGCCGGCCGGCCGCTGCGTCTCATCCGGAACGTGACGGAAGGCGGGCACTGGATTGCCATCGACGCACGGGGCACCCGAGGCCGGGACCAGAAGACGCGCTCCAACGCCTCCGCCATCGGGGCCCGGGTGGAAGTCAAGACCGGCCGCGTGTTCCAGCAGTACCGGGTGGGGGGGTGCGCCGGGCCGGTCGCCATGCCGCCCTTGCGCATCCACGCCGGCCTGGGCCCGTACACGCGGGTCGACTGGCTGCGGGTCGTCTGGCCGGACGCCGTCCTCCAGTCGGAACTGGAACTGCCCGGCGACCGCGTGGCCCGGGTCGTGGAACTGTCGCGGAAGACCTCATCGTGCCCGTGCCTGTTCGCCTGGACCGGCGAGCGGTTTGCGTTCGTCTCGGACTTCGCCGGCGTGGGCGGCGTGGGGTACTGGGTCGCGCCGAACACGTACGCGACGCCGGACCCCACGGAGTACGTGCCCGTGCCGGACCTCGCGCCCAAGGGAGGGGACTACGTCCTCCAGGTCACCGAGCCGCTCGAGGAGATCTCGTACCTGGACGAGGCGACCCTCCTCGCCGTCGACCATCCCGCGGGCACGCACGCGGTCCCGAACGAGATGATGGCCATCCGGGCCGACCCGCCCGATTTCGAGGTCTTCTGTTACCGGGACCCGATCGCGCCTATCCGGGCGGTGGACCATCGCGGCCGGGACGTGACGGACCGCCTTCGGCGCGTCGACCGGCGGTACGCGGGCGCGACCACGCCCGACCGTCGGTTCATGGGTCTGGCCGAGGACCACTTCGTGGAACTCGACTTCGGCGACCGCTTGGCCCGCGTGCCGGCGGGAGCCCGGCTCGTGCTGCTCGCCCATGGGTGGGTCGAGTATGGGTACTCGTCCACGAACTACGCCGCGCACCAGGCCGGGCGGCGGGCGAAGGCGCCCAGCCTTTACGTCCGGCGCGACGGCCGGTGGGTCGAACTCTTCCGCGAAGTCGGCTACCCGGCCGGTATCCGGCACATGATGACGCTGGAGGTAACGGGCAAGGTTCGCCCCGGCGACCGGCGGCTGCGAATCGCAAGCAACATGGAGGTTTACTGGGACCGCCTCGTCCTGATCGTCCACGAGGAGGATCCGCCCGTGCGCGTGACGCTGGTCGCGGCCCGGTCGGCGGACCTGCACTTCCTGGGCTTCCCGCGCGAGTACTCGCCCGACGGCCGGCACCCGAATCTGTACGATTACGAGAACGTCGATACCTCCGCCCCCTTCAAACTCATGACGGGTGCCTACACCCGCTACGGGCCGGTGACGGACCTCGTCCGCCGCACGGACGACCGCTACGCCATACTCGGCCCGGGCGACGAGGTCACGCTGCGCTACCCCGT
Source organism: uncultured Anaerolineales bacterium (assembly GCA_964577175.1). Lineage (GTDB taxonomy): Bacteria > Planctomycetota > Phycisphaerae > FEN-1346 > FEN-1346 > BS750m-G62. The sequence continues at coordinate 18,008 of CAZNYC010000003.1, read as the reverse complement.
CGAGGCGTTCGGTCCGGTGCCCGAGGGCTGGCGGCGCTCCTTCATCCTCAAGACCGACAGTTACTGCAAAGACATGGACCTGTACACGGCGTTTCCGGACACCGTCGGCCCGCTGCCGTTCCATGGGATGAGCCGGTACCCGTACGGTCCCGATGAGCGCTACCCGGAGACGCCCGAGACCCGCGCCTACCGTCGGCAGTACAACACGCGACATGTGTTCGAACGGTAGCGGCGGGTACGACGACGGCACGTTGTGCGCGGCGGGTCTCCCGGCCGTCCGTGCAGGCTCTCCGCCCTGCAAGGCTGCGCGGCGGCCGGTCTTGGCCGCCGCGATCGATGCCCGGTGCCCACGACCAGGCACCGCGCAGGCCGCTTCATGAAACTCACCTCGGACGACTCCGGCCAAGGCTGTTGAAACCGCAGTTTTCCGCCCCGGGGCGCTTGACAGACCCCCGTTTTGGTGTTAGGCTTCACGTGGAATTCACGTCCGAAGGCCCCCGGTAGCCGGACTCACATCTTCCGGCGGGGTACGGACCTGCCATCGGCAAATCGGGCTGTCGCAGGATGCCTCGGCAGGGTGACACATCGCGTGTGCCGTTTGCAGCCGTGTCACGGAGGCGGTGCGCGCCGCGTGGGTCCCGGCGGTCCGCGGCGGCCGTACTCTTGGCCGCCCTGTTCTTCCTCGCGACGGTGGCGGCAAGTCTTGCGCCTTGCGCGACCTTGCTGGGCGACCGGGGCGGCGACCGTTCCGCGGCCAATCGCGGAGGCGGCCGGCGGCGCGGGCCAAAAGGCCGCGCCACGCAACGCGCGGCGGAGGACCTGCAGGACCCTGAAACCCAGGCGATCATCGACGAGTGCTTCGAGATCGTCCGGCACCTCATGGAAGAGTTCCCGAACAGTTCCGACCCCATCGCCCTGATGGGCGGCCTCCACCAGCAGTTCGGCAACACCGAGGAGGCCGTCCAATGGTGGCACAAGTGCCTGGAGCGCAAACCCGACCGGGCGGACATCTACCACGGTCTCGGCATGGTCGCCATGGACCGGGAGGAATACGACAAGGCCGAGGAGTTGTGGCGCAAGGCCAAGCAGATGAACCCCGACCTGCCCGGCGTGTACTGGCGACACGGGCGCGTCCTTCTGGCGTTGGGCCGAACGCAGGAGGCCGTCGCCTCCCTGGAGCAGCAGGCCGCCCGCAACCCGGACAAGGGATCGTTCTGGCTGGACCTCGGCAAGGCGTACCTCCAGAACGGCGACTTTCAGAAGGCCGTCGAGGCGTCTCTGCAGGCCCGCCGTCTCTTGCCGGAGGATTCCCGGCCGGCCTATACACTGATGCAGGCCCACGCCCGGCTCGGCAACGCCGAGAAGGCCGCCGAGTTTCGCGAGGAGTTCCAGCGATTCCGGGCCCAAGAGAACAAGGTGGTGGACTCGCGCCGCCGCGCCGCACAGCAACGCAACGACCGTCCCCATCGGGTCCTCGCGTGGACGCTGACCAAGGCAGGCCGCCTGTACGCCGGTCACCGGCGACTCGGCAAGGCCGAAGCCCTGTGGCGACGGGCCGTCAGCCTCGACCCCACGGACCCGGATTGCCGACGGTCGCTGGCCGGCCTCTATATGGCCACGCGCCGGCCCCGGCAGGCGCTCCACTTTTGCCGGGAGGTGCTGCGTCTGCGGCCGGGCAGTCCCCAGGCCCTTCAGAACACGGGCGTCGTGCTGATGATCCTCGGCAAGTTCGACGAGGCCGAGGCGATGCTGCGAAAAGCAGTGGATCTCGACCCCGGCCGGCCCACGGCCGTCCGCCCTCTCGTTCGCGTGCTCATCATGCAGCGGGACGATACCGACGAAGCCCTCGCCCTGGCCAAGCACCTGGCCGAAGCGGAAGACAGCGCCGAAGACTACGCCCTGCTGGGCGAGGCCCGGCTCCTCGCCGGCGACCGCGACGGCGCCCGCGCGGCGCTGGACGCCGCCCGCCAACGCCACGCGCAGCATCCGGCGTGCCGCCGCCTCGCCGGCCTCTTGAAACAGGAGACCGAGTGACGTGACGCGGCCGACCCCCTCACCTTCGCACGGCAGGCTTCGCGGCTGGGCCGCAGTCATGGCGCTGGCGGCGGTGGCCGCACCTCTCCTCGCCGCCGAACCGCCCTGCGCCATCGTGCTCAGCGACGCGACGCCCGAGAGCGGCGTCACGTTCGTGCACACCGACGGCGGCAGCGGGCGGCTGTGGATGTTCGAGACGATGAGCGCCGGCGTGGCCGTCCTCGACTACGACAACGACGGCGACCTGGATATCTACTTCCTCAACGGCGCGCCCCTGAAGGGTGCCAACCCCGCGGAGCAACCACGAAACGCCCTCTACCGCAACGACGGCGATTTCCGGTTCACCGACGTCACCGACGAGGCCGGCGTCGGCGACACCGGGTACGGCCTCGGCGTGGCCGTCGGCGATTACGACAACGACGGACATTCCGACATCTACGTGAACAACTACGGGCCGAACGTCCTGTACCGTAACAACGGCGACGGCACGTTCGCGGACGTTACCGAGACGGCGGGCGTGGCGGGCGGCAACCTCGTGGCCGCCGGCGCCAACTGGCTCGACGCCGACGGCGACGGCGACCTCGACCTCTTCGTCTCCAACTACATCCGATGGTCGTACGAGCAAAACGTCGTTTTGGAGATTCAAGGCTACCGGGCCTACTCGGGGCCCCGCGACTACCCGAAGTCGCTCAACACGTTCTACCGGAACAACGGCGACGGCACGTTCACCGACGCCACCGAGGCCTCCGGCATCGCCGACCACCCCGGCGCGGGCATGGGTACCTGCACGGCCGACTACGACAACGACGGGGACACGGACATCTTCGTCGGCAACGACGACTACGGCAACTCGCTCTTCCGCAACGACGGGACCGGCCGCTTCGACGAGGTCGCCCTCGTAAGCGGCTTTGCCTATGACCTCGAAGGCGGCGCCCAATCGAGCATGGGCGTCACCTGCGCCGACTACGACAACGACGGCTGGCTCGATATCGAGGTCACGTCCTACCAGGACGAGTTGGCTACCTTGTACCGCAACATCCGGGGCGAGTTCTTCGAGGACGTGACCCGCATCACCGGCGCCGGCCTCGGCACCAAGGCCTATGTCACCTGGGGCAACGGCTTCGCCGACTTCGACAACGACGGCGACAAGGACCTGTGGATCAACTGCGGCCACCTCCAACCGTACGTCGAGCGCTACGACGACACCACGTCCTACCGCGCGCCCAACATCCTTCTCATGAACACCGGCAAGGGGGAGTTCGTCAACGTTTCCGACCGCGCCGGCGACGGCATGAAGGTCCGCCTCGTCAGCCGGGGCGCGGCTTTCGGCGACCTCGACAACGACGGTGACGTCGACGTCGTCATCCTCAACTCCCGGGCCGAGCCCACGCTCCTCCGCAACGACTTGGACACCGGCAACCACTGGCTCCAGGTGCGCCTGCGCGGCACGACGACCAACCGCGACGGCATCGGCGCCCACGTCCGCGTGACGGCGGGCGGACGCACGCAACTCGAGGAGGTCCACAGCGGTATCGGCTATCAGAGCCACTACGGCATGAGGCTGCACTTCGGCCTCGGCGCGCACAAGACGATCGATCGCATCGAGATCCGGTGGACCGGCGGCGGCACGGACGTCCTGAGGAACGTGCCGGCCGACCAGATCCTGACCGTCATCGAAGGCTCACATCCCGCTGCAAAGCCATAGCGAAGCGTTTGGCGCATAAGCCCCCGGCTCCCGCAGACGGCAGGCGGGTAGACCCGGCACGGGGAAGTCCGATCCATGTCCGACGCCATCGCAGCGCGAGACGGAACGCATCCGCCCGCCCGCCGGCGCCGCCCGGCGGCACCCCGGTGGCGGTGCGCCGTCGCGGCGGCGATGCTGGTCTGCCTGTATCCGCTCGGCCCGGCGCCGGGTATGGCGGCGGAAGGGGAAGCCACCGGTGACCCTCGCGCCGCGCCCGATACGGGCGCCGGGGCGGGCGTGCCCGGCCGGGGTACGCCCCGCCCCGCCGGTGGAAGCGACGCCGGCAAGCGGGTCCAGGCCCTGACGGACGAAGCCGTGGCGGTCGCGGAGCGGCTCGTGGCGGACTTCCCGGACGATGCGGACGCCCTCGTCGCCGCCGGCAACGCGTACCGCTGGCTCGGCCGGCCGCAGGACGCCGCCGCGTCATGGCGGAAAGCCCTGGAGCGCGAGCCCGGCCGCGCCGACGTCCACTTCGCAATGAGCCGCCTGTCTCTGAAAGAGGGCCGCCTCCAGGAGGCCGCCGCCTTCGCCCGGCGGGCGCTGAAGGCCGAACCCCGGCGGCCGGGCGTCCGGCACACGCTGGCGGCCGCCCTGCTGCTGCTCGGAAAGGCGGAGGAGGCGCTGCCCCTGCTCGAAGAGGAGATCCGCCTCGCCCCCCGCCCCGTCGAGACACGCTACCTCCTCGGCCGGGCCTGCTTCCAGACCGAACGGTACCGGGAAGCCAAGCGGCATTACCAGCGCGTCCTGACCGTCGTGCCGAACCACAAGAACGCTTCCTACGGTCTGGTGCGGGTCTGCCTGAGGCTGGGCGAAACGGATCGCGCCGCCGCCTACCGCAAGCGGTTCGGGGCCATCAAGCAGCAGGATCTGGCGGACCTTATCGAGGAGACCACCTCGTTCGACGACCTGGCCGGCGTCCGGTCGCGCCTGGCCGGCACGCTGACGGAGGCGGGCGTGGTATACCGCAAACGCGCCCGGACGAACGAGGGCGCGCGCCTGCTCCGTCGGGCCGCGGACCTCGCGCCGCAGGCCGTCGCGTGCCGGCGCGAACTCGCCGCCCTGTCCGAGGCGGCCGGGCGATACGATGACGCCTTGCGGCTGTACGGCAGGCTGGCGGAACTTGAACCGGGCGAGCCCGTCCATCGCGTCCGCATGGGCGGCATCCATCTTCGGCGGAAGGCCTACGGCGAGGCGGAGCAGGCCCTGCGCGAGGCCCGCCGCGCTGCGCCCGAGCGCGCCATCGGGCATCGCGCCCTCGCCCACTTCTACCTGACACGGAACCGCAACCTCGAGCGGGCGCTGGAACTGGCCCGCTGGGCCGTCCGGCTGGAGCCGACGGCCGTCAACTACTTCGTCTTCAGCCGGGCCCTCGACGCGACCGGCGACCGGGCGGCGGCCCTGGAGGCCCTCCGCAAGGCGCGCGACCTCGATCCCGACAACCGATGGTATCAGGATGTGTACGCCCGGTACAAAGACAACCCGTAATCGGATGGTCGGCCTGGCGGTCCTTGCCGCCGTGAGCCTCCTCGCCGCGCCGGCGGCCGGCGGCCCGATCCGCCTGGCCGACGTCACGGCCGAGACCGGCATCACGTTCCGCCACACGGACGGCGGCTGCGGCAACCGGTATATCATGGAGACCGTCAGCGCGGGGCTCGCCCTGTTCGATTACGACGGCGACGGGCGGATCGACATCTACTTCGTCAACGGCGCGCCCCTCAAGGGCACCCCCGTCTCCGCCCCGCCGCGCAACGCCCTCTACCGCAACGAGGGGAACTTCCGCTTCACCGACGTCACCGCCGAGGCCGGCGTCGGCGACACCGGCTACGGCCTGGGCGTCGCCGTCGGCGATTACGACAACGATGGCCACCCGGACCTGTACCTGAACAACCACGGACCGAATGTCCTGTACCGCAACAACGGGGACGGTACGTTCACCGACGTGACGGCTGTCGCCGGGGTGCGCAACGGCCGGCGCGTCGGGGCGGGCGCCTGTTTCCTGGACGCCGACGGCGACGGCGATCTGGATCTTTACGTAGCAACCTACCTCGAGTTCTCGTACGAACGGCATGAGCCCACGACCATCCGCGGTTTCCCCGCCTACACGGGGCCGACCCACTACCCGCCGGTGCCGGACACGCTCTACCGGAACAACGGCGATGGGACGTTCACCGACATCAGCGGGACCTCGGGCATCGCCTCCCACGCCGGGTGGGGCATGGGCATGGTCTGCGCCGACGTCGACAACGACGGCGACACCGACGTCTTCATCGCCAACGACGTCTGCGAGAACTTCCTGTTTCAGAACGACGGCCGGGGCAGGTTCGAGGAGGTCGGTCTGCTCGCCGGCGTCGGCTTCGACGTCGACGGCGAGGAACAGGGCAGCATGGGCGTCGACGCCGGCGATTTCGACAACGACGGACGCCTCGACTTCTACCAGACCTCCTACCAGGGCCAACTCGCCCTTCTGTACCGCAACATGGGTGGCGGCCTGTTCGAGGACGTGACCCTCCGCACCGGCGCCGGACGCGGCACCGTGCCCCACGTCACCTGGGGCAACAGCCTCGTCGACCTCGACAACGACGGCAACCGCGACATCTTCGTCGCCTGCGGCCACTTGCACGACCTCGTCGACAAGTTCGACGATTCCAGCGACTACGAGGCTCGCAACATCCTGCTCATGAACTCCGGCGAGGGAACCTTCGTCAACGTTTCCGACCGGGTGGGTAGCGGGCTGCAGGTCCGCCGCTCCAGCCGCGGCGCCGCTTTCGACGATCTCGACAACGACGGCGACATCGACGTGGTCGTCCTGAACTCACGGGCCGAACCGACCGTCTTGCGGAACGATTCCGACACGGGTAACCACTGGATTCAGATTCGCCTGCGCGGCACAAAGACCAACCGAGACGGCGTGGGCGCCCATGTCCGCGTGGTCGCCGGCGACCTGGTGCTGCTTGACGAGGTGCACAGCGGGCGCGGTTACCAGAGCCACTACGGCACGCGGTTGCATTTCGGCCTGGGCCGGCGCGAGAAGGTCGACCGGGTGGAGGTCCGCTGGGTCGGCGGCGGGACGGACTGCATCGAGGACCTGGCCGTGGACCGCCTGTGGGTCATCACGGAGGGGAGGTCCGAGGCGTCGGAAGGGCCGCCGGCTTCTGCAGGGGAATGATCCGCCCGTTCCGGACCGTTGCGAGCCTCACCTCCCGCTGATTTCGGCCGTGACCGTCCCACTGCACGGTGCCCGTCGCGCCTTCCCAGGGTCCCGTTTGGGCCAGCGCGTCGCGGATGCGGGCCCGGTTCAGGCCGGCGTTGCGGACAGCGGCAATCACCAACCGGACGGCGTCGTAGGTGTGCGCGGCGGCGTAATCCGGTGACCGGCCTGTGCGACGCTCGAACGCCTGGGCGAACGGGCACGAAGGCGCGGGTTGGTAAAGGAGCGGGAAGACGACGCCCTCGGCTGTCTTGCCGGCGGCTTCGAGAAACGCCCGCCGGCCCATCGTGGGGCCGCCGTACACCTTTCCTTTGAAACCCGCCTTGCCCAGGGCCGAGAGTATACGGGCCCCGTCGACGGGTCCGGCGATCAGCACCACGGCCTGGGCTCCGGTTTCCGCGACGCGTCCGGCCACGGTCGCCGCATTCGCGGCCCCGCGAGGGAATCGGAAGTGGTAACGCGCCGTGCGTTGCCGGCGCACCAGCCGCTTTCGCAATTCGGCCGAGGTCATGCGGGAATCGTGGTCGGTGGCCGAGAGGACGACGAACCCTTTCCTGTCGTCCACGTTGGCCGCGATCGCCGCCGCCAAGGCTTCCGCCAGGCGTCCGTCGTCCGGGGTCAGGACGAACATCCACGGCACGTTCGCGAGGGTGACCGACGGGTCCGGGCACGCCGGGCTGACCAGGGGCACCCGCGCCTTCGCGACGACCTGCTCGGCCAGATGCGTGGTCGGACCGTCGACGCCGCCCACGATTGCCCAGACCTGGTGACGGTAGATCATGCGCGTGACCTCGGCCACGCCGGACCCCCATGGGTTCTCGGACCAACCAGGCGCCAACTTGAACGGCTTGCCGCGGCAACCGCCTTCGGCATTAGCCTGCTGGACGGCCATGACGGCCGCCTGCCACATGTCGCCGCAGAGGGGGTCGGTCGGATCGCTCGGGCCGAACCAGCCGATGCGGACCTCGGTCACGTCGTCCGGCGGGGGGGTGTCGCGGCCGGGCCCGGCGTACTCGGTGGATCGGCTCCGGGCATCGAAGAACGGCTCGGGAGGGGCGGAAGCCTCGGGCGGCTCGCCGGCCGGCGCAGCCGCCGCCCACAGACACGCAAGCACTCCCCCAAGCAGGCGCAGTCGGACCATCGTGTCATCCGATCAAGGCGTGTCGCCGGCCGCCCGGCGGGTGCGATCCTGGGCCGGCATCGGGCCGCGCGGGACGTCCAGATCCTCGCGGGAATAGTACCGCCACGCCCCCTTCTCGCGGCGGGCGAGGCACACCTCCCCGAGGTCGTCGAGGCACGCGCTCAGGGGGATCGGCCCCGTTACGCCCGGCCAGGGACGGGTCCGGTAGGCGATGACGTCGCGGATCTTCGCGCGGTTCAGGCCCGCCACCTGGATCGCCCAGATCAGCATGTTCATGCCGTCGTAGCCGTGGGCGGCGTAGGTCTCCGGTTCCTCGCCGAACCGCTCGCGAAACGCCCGGCGGAAGGCGGCCAGTTTCGGATCCTGCCGCGTCGGGTTCCACGGGTACCCGCAGACGACGCCCTTGGCGTTGGCGCCGGCGAGCTCGACGAACCGGTCGCTGACGCACCGGTCGCAGGCGAAGAACGGCTGGTCCATGCCGCGGGCCCGCATCTGGTTCAGGATGCGGGCGCCGTCTTCGGCATTGCCCCAATGGACGATGCCGTCGACGCCGGCCCGGCGGAGGCGCTCGATCTGGAGCGAGAAGTCCTCGCCGCCCACCGGGTAGGCCATCTCGAGGACGATGGGCCGGCCCATCCGCCGGCTGCTGTCTCGGACCTCCCGCACGCCGAACCGGCCGTACCGGTTGCTGGCCCGGATGATGCCCACGCGTTTCAGGTCGAGTGTGCGGTACATGTAGTCCACCAGGAAGTAACTCTGCTGGCGGTCGTCGCCGATGCACCGGGCCACCCAGGGAATGTTCGTCTCGATGAACGTGGGGTCGGTGTCGCCGGAGTTCATCATGACGAGTTCGGCCTTCAGCGCGGTGCGGATGGCGATGTGGCTGTTGGCGCCGTCGATGGTGCCCAGGATCGCCCACACGCGGTCCTTGTAGGCGAGTTTGACGATCTCGTTGCCCGAGGCGCCCCACAGGCCGTTGTCGTTGCTGACGACGAGTTCGAAAGGAACGTCGCGGTCGACGTACCCGCCGCGGGCGTTGGCCTGCTCGACGGCCAGGCGGGCCCCCTGGAGCATCTTGATGCCGAGCGGTTCTTCGTGGCTCATGCCCCCGGTCGCCACCGAGACGGTCGACATGATCGGGCCGATGAAGCCGACCTTGACGCTGTCCACGTGCTCGGGTTCCGGCTTGGCGCGGCCGGGGCCCGTATACTGCATCTGGAGCAGGAAGTGCTCCTTGTATGGTTTGACGTGGCGGTAGGGTTCGACCGTCTCGGTGGTGTGGGCGTAGGTGTCGTCCTGGCGGAGGCCGAGGTCGGGTACCTCGTAGGCGCTGACGTTGTTGATCTTGCGGAGGACCTCGCGCATGGCGTCGTCGTAAACGAAGGGCGGGCGCAGGTCGCGCGGAATCGCCGCATACGGATCGGCCGCCGCGGCCCATCCCGCCGCCGTCAGCACAATTCCCAGTGCCGCCAGTGTAAGCGAAACGCGTTTCATGGCTGCTCCTCCTTCCCGGCGCGCCCGTTTGCGTGCGTCGCCGCCTCGCCGTCTGCGGGCTGAAGCCCCTCGTAATAGTCGGGCCCGACGGCCCGGCCCAGGCCCTTCGACGTGCCGACCCAGACGTCCTTGCCGTCGAAGTCTACCCAAAGCACGTAATTATGTGGGATGCAGCGCGGCATCGTCAAGGTCTTCAGGACCCGCGTGCCGCGACGCACGACGGCCTTGCCGGTGCGGGTCTCCGGGTCCATGGTATACGTGACCCAGGTGTCGGTTGAAAAGTCGGCGCAGACGCCGAGCCCCTTGTCGGTGGCGAACCAGGCCTCGTTGGCGCTGCGGCCCTTGACGGCGTTGCCGAAGTCGCTCGGCAGGCCGGTCTCGTGGGCGTACAGGCCGCGCCAGTGCCGCCCGTCGTAGCGGTTCATGCCGAAGTACGTTGTGACCCAGAGAATCTTGTCGACGTAACTGGCGGCGGTGGTGATGACGTGGACGATGCCGTCGTCGCGGTAGAGGTCGATCTCCATTTCGCCGTCGGGGTCCAGGTAATCCTTCCACTGCTCGCGTTCGACGTCGAACTCGAGCACGCCGCTGCCCCACACCGCCAGGTACACCTTGCCGTCGGCGTAGCAGACGCCGTAGTTCCAGATCTCCTCCATGGGGGCGTTCTTCTCGGTGTAGATGGTCCAATGCTTCCTGACGGTGTCGTACCGGCTGGCGCCGGCGGTGGTGGCGGCCCAGACGTTGTCGTTCTCGACCGCCACGCCGTAGACCACGTCGTTGACGAGGCCGCTGTTGAGTTGGTGGAAGTGGTCGAAGCGTCCGGCGGAGAAGCGCGCCAGGCCGGCGCCGAACAGGCCGAGCCAGACGGCCCCGGTCTTCGGGTCCACGTCGATCGACGAGATGACCCGCCAGGGCAGGCCGTCCTCCTCGGTCCAGGTGCGGATGGCGCCGGTCCGTTTGTCGAGACACGCCAGTCCGCCTTCGGTGCCGATCCAGACTCGGTTGCCGTGCGCCTTGACGGCGAAGACGTGGTCGTTCGGGAGGCCGTTCTTCGTCGTGTAGTGCTCCCAGCGGGTGTAGACGTAGGGGAGTCCGATGTCCGCGGGCGCGGCGGTGGTATCCGCCTGTGGTTCCGCATCGGGGGCTTGTGCGCCCGCGGCGGCCCCCGGCCACCAGAGCGCCGCCCCAGCGAACGCGGCGAGGAGGCACGCCGTCTTTCGAGGTGCGGGCCGGTTCATGGCGTCGGTCTCCGTTACAGCGTTTTCAGGTATTCGACGAGATCGTTCAACTGATCCTTCGTCATGTCGTTCGTCACGCCGTGCTCGTCGTGGGGGTTGTACTCGGTCCAGATTTCCTCGAGCGTCTCGGCGATGCCGTTGTGCAGGTACGGCGCGGAATCGTAGATGTTGTTCAGGTGCGGTGTGTCGAACTCGGCCTCGCGGTCCAAGGGCATCTTCGTGCCGATGTCGTGGCGCAACCGGTCGGTGTACAGCGGCGGCGGGTGGCACGTGATGCACCGGTTCTCCTTCGCTATCAGGTCGCCGGTGTTGGTATGCGTCCGTTCGAACATCGCCTTGCCGCGGCGCTGCGCGTCCGTGAGCGGCGCGCCGAGCGGCCGGTAACGGTTGGGCGGACGGGGAATCGTGCAGATGTACTCGTCCAGGGCCGCCAGTTCCTCCGGCGTGAACGGTTGGATCCGCGTGAAGAACACCGCCAGCCGCGGGCCGCACTGCCGCTGGAGGCTCGGGTTCGTCCCCTCCCACTTAAACGGGGCCGTGTCCAGGATGCCGCGAAGCGTCCGGTTGTCCACCGGGCTGAAGCCCAGGCCGTCCGGCTCGATGTCGTAGGTCAGGCCGTCGATGTGCCCGTCCGGGTGGCACGAATGGCACGAGAACTGGCGGTGGAACGTGATGTCCGCGCTGTGAAAGAGCCGTTCGCCGAAGCGGACGCGGGTGATCTCCTTGGGACCGCCGAGATCGATGCGCCCCGCGGCCTCGAGCCGCTCCATGTCGATGACCGTCACCGAATCGTCCAGGGCGTTGGCGACGAAGGCCGTTCGCCCGTCGCGGGTGATGACGACCCCTCGCGGGCTGTGGCCCGTCGGAATGTGCGCGAGGACGAACTTCGTCGGCTTGCCCAGATGGTTCGGGAAGACGTGTTTTCGCTCGTACTCGGGCGCGGCCTCGATCATGGCGATGAGTTTCGGCACGTCGACCACCGCCACCCGGTTCGAGCCGGAACTCGTGACCAGCGCCCGCCGGCCGTCGGGCGAAACGGCCACGTCGGCCGGGTCCGGGAAGCACCGGTTCGGCTCGTCCAGGAGGACCTGGTCCACCCGCCCGTCGGCCCACACGACGCCCATGCCGTTCGTGATGGTCCAGCCCTGGAGCAGCCGCGTCATCGGCACGAGGTTCTTGGTCCGGTTCAGGGTGATGAGGGCGAACCGGCCGCTCGGATGCCAGTCCACGCCCTGGAGTAGGTTGGCAGCCGGCACCACCGCGCGGTCCACGACGACCGCCTCTTCCGTGTCGATGACCGTTACCTCCGACTTCGGGGGCGTGCGGAACTCGACGAACCGCGACAGCGTGTTCGTCACCAGCAGCCGCGTGCCGTCCGGCGAGAGGGAGAGCGACCACGGCCGCCGGCTGGCCAGCAGGCGTTTCGATTCCGCCCGGCCCTCGCCCTCCAGGACCGAGATGCTGTCGGCCGTCGTGTTCAGGACGTACAGCCGCCGGCCGTCGCGATCCGGCAGGACGCCGTGCGGCTCGTCGCCCACGCGGACCGTGTCGAGCACCTTCCGCCCGGCCGTGTGGATGACCGAGACCGTGTCGTCCAGCCGGTTCGTGACGTACGCCCGCGACCCGTTTGGACTGAATGCCACGTCGTTCGGATGCCGGCCCACGGGGATCTCCGCCACTTTCCGATGGGCCGCCGTCTCCACCACGATGACCGAGTCCGAGGCCTCGCAGGCCACGTACAGTTCCTTCCCGTCCGGCGAGAGGGCGAGGTTCAGCGGGGTTTTGTAGACGGGCCCGGCGGCGGGTGCCGGGGGGCGGTCGCCCGGCGGCGTGGGATGGGCGATCGCCGCCAGGGCCTGCTCGTAATCGAACGGTTCGCCGTGCGCGTCCTCGTGGCAGCGGAGACACGTGTCGCGGTCGATCTCGACGAGGCCGGCGGCGCGGGCGGCCCGCGGGTCGCGCATGACGGCCTCGGGCGCGTACTCGCTGCCCGCGCCGTGGCAGGCCTCGCACCCGACGCCTTCGAACACGGAGAACGTTTCGGCATAGCCTCCGGCGGCGCGGCCGGCCGGCGTGCTGTGACACCGCAGGCATGCGGGCGCGACGCCAGGATCGCCTTTGACCTGCATCTCGGCGGCGATCCTGCGACCGGCGGGCGTCCGCAGGACGGCCCAGGCCCGGGCGTGCGGACCCATCCGCCATTTGCTGAACTGGTACCCCATGCCGGGGCCCTTGTGACACCGCCCGCACGCGAGCGAACCCGTGTACTTGGGTCGCCTTGCCCCGTCGCCCGGTTCGGAAACGGGCCGCGGCGGTGCCGTGCCGTACCGCCACGGGTCCGGCGTGGGATGGAGGATCTCGGCCCACGCCTTCTTCATATCGAGTTTCGGCCGCTTGTGCACCGCCACGTGCGAGCCCTTGACCGTGTGGCAGACCATGCAGTCGTCCATCGTGGGCATGACGAGGCCCGCCCGCCGGGCGGCCTTCGGGTCGGTCATGACGGCCTCCGCCATGTACTCGCTGCCGGGGCCGTGACACTTCTCGCACTGGATGCCTTCCTCGACGGCGAAGGTGTCGTCCTTCTCCCAGGCCTCGGCCCGGACGCCGGTGGCGTGGCAGCCGAGGCACATGGGCGAGGCCTGTGGTTCCTGCGGGATGCCGCTGAGACGCGCGATGTCCTTCGCCCCCGGCTTGGCCAGCACGGCGTAGGCGCGGGCGTGTTTCGAGAGGAGCCACGTCGCGTGCTGCCGGCCCATGCCGGCGCCCTGGTGGCACCGGGCGCAGACGCGGGAGCCGACGTAGACCGGCTCCCGGGCCTCGCCTTCGTATCCCGCGAGGCCGGCGGTCGTCGCCACGGCTGCCAGCGTGGCAAGCGCCAGGGCCCCGAGGCCCGTCCATCGCCTAGTCGGACTGGTTCGCATCCTGGATCACCGTGAGGAACTGGTTCGCGCGGACGTTCGTCATGCGTTGGATCCGGCCGTCGGGCCATCGCACCTCGACGCGGTCGGCCTGCGGCGCGGCGCCGAGACCGAAGTGGGCCCGCGGGTCCGCCTGCGAGAGGTACCCCGTCGTGGGAATTACGTCGCGGATCTGGACGAGGTCGCCCACCGTCACCGTGACGCGGGCGCCGACGCCCGTCGCCTTCCCGCCCGGCCGGAGGGCCGCGACCGTCAGCCAGTGTCGCCGGTTACCCCCGTCGTTGCGGAGCAGACGGGCCCGGTCGTTCAGGTTGACGACGAGCAGGTCCAAATCCCCGTCGTTGTCGACGTCGCCGAACGTGGCGCCGCGACCGACGTACTTCCGGCTGAAGTAATCCCCGGACCGCTTGGCCACGTCTTCGAAGACGCCCGTCCCGTCGTTGCGCAAGAGGACGTCCTCTTCGCTGTACTCGTGATGCGCGTTGCCGTTGGCGCAGAAAATGTCGAGGTACCCGTCGTTGTCGTAGTCGAACAGGATGCCTCCCCATCCGGTGTACTGGCCGCAGACCACCGCCACGCGGGAGCGGGCGGTGCGGTCCTCGAAGTACCCCCCGCGGTTCATCAGCAGGCAACTGTAGCCCATGTCCGGGATGTAGATGTCGAGGCGTCCGTCGCGGTCGACGTCGCCGACGGCGGGACCCATGGAGGAGACTCCCTGCCCGCCCTCGCCGAACGCCAGGCCGACCACCAGGGCCCGGTTCTCGAACCGGCCGCCCGTGTTCTCGTAGTAGTAGTTGGCCATGGCGTCGTTGGTGACGTAGAGGTCGAGCCGGCCGTCGTTGTCGAGGTCGGCCACGGTGGCGCTCATGGCCCGGCCGTCGGGATTGTGGACGCCCGCTTCCTCGGTGACGTCCGTGAACGTGCCGTCACCGTTGTTCCGGTACAGGCGATCGGGCTGGCCGGCGTAACTCAGGGGGCCGGGGTAGTTCTCGGCGGCGTAGAACGAGCGGAACTTGCCCTTGTCGTACTCCAGGTAGTTGGCCACGTACACGTCGAGATCGCCGTCGCCGTCATAGTCGAACCACGGGGCGGAAAGGCTCCAGTGATTGCCCGCCAGTCCCGCCGCGGCCGTCACGTCGGTGAACGTGCCGTCGCCGTTATTGCGGTAGAAGACGTTGGGCCCGTAGTTGAGGACGTAGAGGTCGAGGTCGCCGTCGGCGTTGTAGTCGGCGGCGGAGCACCCCACGCCGTAGCCCGTGTGGCCGACGCCGGCCGCCTGCGTCACGTCGGCGAACGTGCCGTCGCCGTTATTGCGGTACAGGGCGTTGGCGAGTTTCCCCCGGAGCCGTCGGCCGCGGTTATCACTGACGTCGCGGTGCCAGCACCCGTTGACGACATAGATGTCCAGGTGGCCGTCGCCGTCGTAATCAAAGAACATCGCACCCGCGCCGGTTCCCTCGACGATGTTGCTCAGGTCGAAGTCGCCGTAACTGTGTTTAAAGGTTATGCCCGCCTCGTCAGTGACGTCCGTAAAGACGGGCAGGTCGGGCTCGGCCGCGGCGGCAAGGCTCAAGGCGGCGACGGCCGGCATCAGCAGCAGGAACGCACGCGGCACGGTTACTCTCCTGATCTCCCCGCGTCCCGGTCGCGAAGGGCGGCGGGACCCGGAATTCCATCCCAGAGGGCGCCGGTGTCGACCCATTCCACCAGGGTCCTTTTCTCATCGGCATTCAAACGATGGGCCGTGCAGGCCGAGGCCGGGGGCCCCGGCCGGCCGGCCGTCTCGTCCCACGGCCGGGACGTATTCCGGCCGAAGACCTGCCAGATGAGCGGGCTGGTCCGGGCCCGGCCGGGATGCACGTATTCCCGCCGGCCGGCGGTGCCGTCCGGCCCCGGGGCCAGCAGGCTGACGTACGCCCGGTTGAAGAACGCACCGCCGCCCACGGCGGGCGCCGGGCCGCCGTCCATCCGCGGGGCAGGGCCGTCGGCGTCGTGGCACGTGGCGCACCGGCGGGTCAGGATCGGCATGACGTCGCGGCGGAAATCAACGGTCCGCCGCCGCTCGGGCGGGAGCGTCAGCGGAATCGAGTCGCCCCGGACGGCCCGGACGAACCGGTTCTCGGGTGTCAGTTCGCCGTCCTCGTGGCAGCCGATGCAGCCGCGCGGCTCGTGGTGCTTGGCCCAGATCCACCCGCAGGTGCGCAGCGCCATGCCGTCGGCGTCGAGCACCTGGAGTTCAATCGGCGTATCGGCCGGCACCTGGAGGTTGAACGAGCCGTCGGCCGAGATGTCCACCTCGCCGAGCAAGCGGCGCTGGGCCAGCGGCGGCAGGCCGTGCACCGTCGACCCCGTCACGGCGCCGCGTACCGCGGCGGGCAGGGGGGTGTCGTCCCCGCCCCCGGCAACCGGCACGCCCTCCAGTACCCGCAGCCGCCTGATGGTGCCGGGCGGCAGCCAGTCGCGCCGCGCCAGGTCCGTCAGGTAGACGTTCAGGCAGTACAGCCGGCCGTGCGGATCGGTCTCCGTGACGACGCTCGAGCGTCCGCTCGGCTCCGGCCGGGACCGGACGAGCACCGCCTGGATGTCGTGGCACGCGGGATCGTCGAAGACGGGCTCCATCGCCCCGTCGGCCGGGTCCATCCGCCACACGGCGTGGGCGGCGGACCCGTCCGCGGGGCGGTGCGAGACGAGGATACGCCCGTCCGGCAGGGGTGAGGGCGAGTGGAACAGGCCGTCCGCCGGCTCCGTCAGACGGTGGTACGTATGCAGCGGCCGGCGGACATGGACGGCGGACAGACACCCCGCACCGTCCCACGGCACGTGGTCCGATTCGACGAACACCGCCAAGCCCTCCGTCGTGGTGCACGGCATGTGCTTGATCCGCCGGCCGCGCGTATCGGCGTAGAGGGCGTAGTCGGCCCCGTCGATGTTGACGCCGAACAGGGCCACCCGCCCCCGCAGGCCGCGCCGGAGGTCCCGCCGCTGCCAGCCGGCGAAGAGGAGCCGGCCGTCGTCCATGATGAACGGATCCATGTCGCTCGACAGGTTGAACGTGAGCCGCCGCACCGCCGAGCCGTCCAGTTTGGCCGAGTAGAGGTTCGTGGCCAGGGTCTGCCCGTACTCGTTCGGCGTGCCGGCGTGGTCGCTGACGAACGTGACCTGGTACCACGGTTTCGGCGAGATGATCGTGTAGAGGGTGGACTGGTAGCCGGGGCTGCGGCAGTTGCCGAGGCCGCGGGTGACCTGCCGCGCCCCGCCCCCGTCGACCGCCATCTCGAAGACGTTCCAGGGGTCTCCGCGTTTCCGCTTGCCGGCAAACAGGAGGTGTTCGCCGTCGAACGAGACGGCCGGGTCGCAGGCGGAGGCGAAGTCGCGGCTGAGGAGGCGGCGGGAGCCGTCCGGCTCGACGCGCACGAGACGCGCCCCCTCCCCGTACGGTGCCCGAAGCATGCCGTCGCACCGGGGACGCAGGTCGCGGGCCGCCTCGACGGGCAGTTGCGTCACGATCAGCGGTTTGCCGACCGGGGGGCGCAACGGGGCCGGCGGGGGCTGTTCCGCGCCCCTCCCTGGGGCGGCAAGCACCAAGCATGTTACGGCAAGCGGGGCCAGGAGGGGGAGACGTGCATCGCGTATCCGCGCAACAGCACACACCGGAGGGAGTCCTCCTCCTCTGGCGAACGACGTTCGACGCCCGGTTGCTTGTCTTCTGGCGGCCCGCCCGACATGACTGGGGCGCGCCCGGCTATTGGCCTGCGGTCGGCGTTGACCGCGTAGATTGTGTTCTCGCAACGTCCTTGAGACCCGCAAGACGATGCGCTCAGCAGATTTGCGTGCCGTTTCTCGCTAAGAAGTATAGCACAATTTCGGGCGTTGTCGAGCATCTTTGGACTGCCGGCTGTAGTCCTTTCCAGAACCCGGGCTTGCGGTTCAGCCTGACGTTCACCCCCGGTTCTGGTCCGGACGAAACGCGAGTGTTGTGGGAGGATTCTGGCATTCAGGAAGGGGATTCGCGACGAAGAGGCACCGGACACAGAGGCGCAAGAGGTTTATCCCTTGGCAGCCGGCCCCGGGGGGTCCGATTTCGGAGATCCTTCGGAGCGGGGTCTCGGCGCCCCGTTAGCCCTACAACGCTAACTTGTGCGCGGCGGGTCTCCGCACCCGCCGCGCAGCCCTGAAAAGGCCGTTTCAATCGCGGTGGGTGCACAGACCCACCGCGCAAATGGCAGACTTA
>CAZNYC010000002.1:52469-104630 GCA_964577175.1 uncultured Anaerolineales bacterium | reverse complement strand
GTGCCACGCGCGGCCCGCGCGGATGAATCCGAGGCGGCGCTGCTCGGTTCGTTCATCCGGTGGCCGTCCACCGTCGACGACACCGCCCACCTCGTTGACGCCGACGATTTTCACGACCCCGGGCGCCAGCGACTCTGCGCGTACCTGTACATCGAGCGCGACCGGCTCGGCAACGGCGAGTCCTGGGACCAGACCCTCATCAAACGGCGGCTCGAAGAGGCCGGCGTAGTCGACGCACTCGGCGGCGAGGATGTTTTGCTTGGCCTCTGCGACTTGGCCGTCGCGCCGACGGCGGCGCTGCTTCATGCCAAGACCGTCCACGACGCCGCCGAGGTCCGCCGGGCCAGAGACCACGCGGCCGACGTGTTGCGCGCGACAAACCGGGCGGATTTCCGCATCGCCGACCTGCCGCCCCCCCCGGACGCCGAAACTGCCGCCCTCGTTGACCGCGCGGTGCAGTATGCGGGCGCGACCGTGGACGCGGACGAGGCCCGCCGCCTGGTGCAGGACCGGACCGACGTCGGCTCGGCCACCATCTTGGCCCGGCTCTACGGAACCCGGCTGCGCTTCGACCACCAGCGCCGCCGCTGGCTCGTCTGGCGGGGTCACTGGTGGCAATGCGACGACGACGGCGAACCTCGACGACTGGCCATCGAGGCGGCCCGATGGCGGTACGAGCACGCTTTCGACTTGGCCGACGCAGACGAAGCCAAGCGCGTTGCGACGTTCGCCGTCAAGTCGCGCAACCGGGTGAAGATCGACGCGGCTCTGGCCGTGGCCGAGGACCTGCGCCCGTTCGCCGACAGCGGCGAAGGCTGGGACGCCGACCCGCTGCTCCTCGCCGTGGAGAACGGCGTCGTGGACCTGCGCGACGGTTCGCTCCGCGACGGACGGCCGGCGGACCGGATCACCCGCCACGTGCCGCACGTGTTCAGGCCGGATGCCGAATGCCCGCGCTGGCAGCGGTTCTTGGCCGAAATCTTCGACGGCGACGAGGAACTTGTGGAGCACGTTCGCCGGGCCGCCGGCTACGGCCTGTCGGGATTGGCCCACGAGCACTGCTTCTGGACGCTGCACGGCAGCGGCAGCAACGGAAAGAGCGTGTTCTTGCGCACGCTCCGCTACGTGCTCGGCTCGGACTACGCCTATGATGCCGGGTTTTCTTTGGTGGAACGCAAGGGCCGCGCTCAGGTGCCGGAAGACCTCGCCCACCTGCGCGGCCGCCGGTTTGTCACGGCGAGTGAAACCGCCGCCGGCACCCGCCTCAACGAGGCCCGCGTGAAGATGTTGACCGGCCAGGATGCGGTCAACGCGCGGCACTTGTACGGCCGGCGATTCAACTTTCAGCCCGAAGCGAAACTCTGGTTGGCGTTGAATCACCTGCCGACGGTGGCGGACGATTCGATTGCCTTCTGGCGGCGGGCGCGGTTGATTCCGTTCCGCGTGCAGTTCATCGGCTCCGACGACGACAAGACCCTGGCCGATGGGTTGGCGACTGAGGCTGAAGGCATCCTGG
Source organism: uncultured Anaerolineales bacterium (assembly GCA_964577175.1). GTDB lineage: Bacteria > Planctomycetota > Phycisphaerae > FEN-1346 > FEN-1346 > BS750m-G62. The sequence goes on along the minus strand of CAZNYC010000002.1, from coordinate 103,114 downwards.
CCTGGGCCGTCCGGGGCTTCATGGACTACCAGACCGGCGGCCTGACATTGCCGGAGGCGGTGAAGGTGGCCACCGCAAGATACCGGGCCGACAGCGACGTGCTCTGCGACTTCCTGGCCGAACGATGCGACGTCGGCCGCGAGCACGTCGTGGCGTTCGCCGATGTGTACAAAGCGTACGTCGAGTGGGCGACGGACCAGGGTATGGCGGAGAGGGAAAGGCTGACCCGAACCGCCCTCGGCCGGCGACTGAACGACAGATTTGAGAGGTTCAAGCAGGATAAACGCCGCGTGTACTACAGAGGCGTCGGGCTCGTGGTGCCCGGTTGAGGCCGTTTTTGGGGCCGTGCGCTCGGTTGGGGGCCGTTTCCCAAAGTTTCTGAGCTCTATAGCTCGCGTGGGGACTTTTACGAAAAGGGGGTCAAACCGTGCAACCGTGCAAGACAGCCGTTGCATGAGCACGGCAAGCCGCACGGTCGCACGAACGCAACGGAAGGTGTTACGGAGACAACCGTTATGGGACGAGCGCGTCAAACTGGGCAAGATGCGAATGTGCCAGAAGGTGGCTTGGGCCGCCAAGGCGCGCTCTTTCAGGCCAAACGGCCTGCCGCCGGCTTTGGCTTGGGGTCGACGCTTGGCGGCAAGGCCGGAATCGTGCGGGCCGTCGGCGACTACTTGGCCGGCAAGGACCCGGTTCGACGGCCTCGCGGGGCCGATAGCAGGCCGCGAACGCGGGACACGTGATAGGGTATCAGAGGGTCGGACGATGAAACAGGCCGAAAACCTGCATTCTGAGGCCGTACGCGGGGGTTCCGGGAAGGGGCCGGTTCCCGGCGCTATACGGGCGCTATGCCGGGCCGGAAAACGGGGCTGCCGGAACCTGACACCCGACCAGGTGAGCATCCTACGCGGTCGGCGCTACGAAAGGGAGAAGCAAAGCCACGGGGGGGACCGGCGGAGCGACGAATCAAGTGGACAAAATGGCCACTTGAAAACCGCCGAGCGCATCGCCGCCGAGACCGGCGTATCGAAGAACACCGTCCGCCGAGACGAAAAACGCGCCAGATTGCCGCGTGCTGCACGATCTCCCGTCGGCCCGACTCCTGGCACTCGCCGCCTGCCGTTCGGCCGTCACGCGGCAGCCTGGACGGCCTCCGCGCGCACCTGCCGTGCCGCGAGCGAGCGCAGCGGCATGCCGTTCATCCATCCGTGGCGTTCTTCCTTCCGGCGTGGCCGTGCCGTGCCGCCGGAGCATCGCCACCGGGGGGGGGTATGTCCCCCCAAGGGGGGGGTGGCAGATACTATATCGTCTCCTCTCCCGTGTCGCACCGGTTTGAACTGTATCGGCGCACTTGCATATGAAAGGGACACGTGATGCCTGACGACCACGACGTTGCCGCTGCCGACGTTGCCGACGCAGAGGTTTTCGCCGACTTGACGGACAAGGAGCGGCTCTTCGTCGAGGCCTTGGCCGACCCGGAATCTGGAACCTTCGGGCGCCGCACGGCATCGGCGGCTGCGGCAGGCTATGGCGGGGCGAGAAGCGCCGCCTGGAAGGCCCTGAAGCGGCCGAGGGTGCGGCAAGCGTTGGCGGTGCGGGTACAGCAGGCGCAGCGGAGTTTGGATTTCGTGATGGCCGAGATCGAGGTCATCGGCCAGAAGGCCGCCGAATCGGGCGACTGGAGCACGGCACTTCGTGCGGCGGAACTGCAGGCGAAGCGCCTCGGCGGCTTCACCGAGCGGTTGATGATTGGCATGGACGAGCGCGAGTCCCGGCGCGGATACGATGCCGAGGAAGTCGAGGAGGCGCAGCGTCTGTCGCGGCTCCTGCTGGCCCCGGACGCGGACGGGCGCGAGGCACCTCCGACGGCCGAGCCTGCCGTACCTGCCGAGCCCGGGCCGTCGGCAAGCCAGGTGCTGTCGGGCGTGATCGACGGCGGCGAAAACTGAACCCTGGACTCTGAAAGGAGCATCCGATGTCCGAAGAAGCAACTGCACGTACAGAGACGCCCGCCGAGGGCGCAGGCCCCCAGGAAAAGATGCGGGGGCTGATTGCTACGCTGACCGCCGAACCACGTATGAAGGTCGACGCCCCAGAACGCTTCGCGCGCCTCAACGCCGAACTCGCCAAACTGGCCGAACAGGCCGATGCGGCTGAACCCGCCACGACGCGTTTCGGCACCCCCGAAGAATTGGAGGTCCTTGCGTCGGATGAGGCCGACGCGGCGGCGGCGGACGCGCAAGTCGAGGGCGAAGCCCGGCTCGCCGCAACCCACGCCGCTTTGGACGCACTCACCGACGCCGTCGACGGCGAGGATCTCGGCCTCGACTGGTTGAACGACGCCGAAACGGTCCCGCCGGGCGTCGACGCGGCCGTTGAGGCCCTGGTGCACCTCCACAAGGGCGACATGACGGCGGCGTTGCCGCGGCTGAACGTCGCCCTGGACGGCATGCGGGCATCCGCCGAGGCGAAGGCCGCGGTGCGCCGGGCGGTCGGGGCTGATCTTCCGGAGGGCTTGCGGGCCATGCTTGCCGCCGACGTGCTCCTCTGGGCACTCAACCCCCATGCACCCGCAGCGCAAAAGAAAGGATGACGATGGACTATCTCGCGAAGATGCAGGAAGCAGGCGAAGGTATCGACGACCTGGCCGCCAAGGTGCGGACACTGGAAGCCCGCCGGGATGAGGTCCGCGACCGCATCGTACAGGCTCGGCGTGATGTCGAACGCCGGGAAGCCGCCATCGCGGCACACAAGGGGCGCGGCGGGGAGAAACTCTCCGAGTCCACCTCAAAATTCCGCGAATGGCAAGGCAGGCTGGGCCGCCTGGAGCGGGAACTCGGCACGGCGAAGCAGGCCGTCGAAGTGCTCCAGCGCGATCTGCTGCCGGCAGCCGAGCGCGATCTGCCGCAGGCGCGGCAGGACCTGCGCGCCGCGCTCGAGGCTGCCGCCGCCGCCGTCCGCCCGGAGGTCGAAGAGAAGATGGCCGAGATGTTCAGCGCCATCGTCGCTCAGCATGATACCTACTTGGCCGCCAGGGCGGCCTTCTTCGAGCAGCACGGCGAGTCGCCGGGGCGCGGCGGGCCGCCGATCATTCGCTCCGGCCGCCTCGGCCGGGACGCACTCCACCGGCGGCTCACGGGCGACCCGTGGCTTGAACTGCTGCCGCCGCCGTCGAAGCCGGAGCCGGTCGCCGCGACATCAGAAATGGAGACCTGAAATGTGGCCCTTCACAAAACGCACCGCCGAAACCGTCGCACCGCCGGAGACGCCCGCACCACCCCCGGAGCCGCCGAGGCCCCGCCGCGCGGCGTCTGACTACCTCCACGACTCCGGCGGCTCCTCGTCGAGGGCGACCTTGGCGGCCCTGGCTGCCATCCTGGAGCGCCTCGACGAAATCTCGGATCGGCTGAAGTAGCCGCCGCGCCGCACCCGGCTCGTGGCCCGCGCCCACGGGCCGGGCGGCCGGCGGACCTCCCCGGTTGCTTGGAGCGGGTGGGAAAATCCCCTACCCCATTTTCAGGAAATCTCTGGCCCTGTCCTTCCAGGTGTCCAGCCGGACCCCTTCCGAAATCCCTTCCGAAACCCGGTGTCAGGCTAGCGCAGGCATAGCGCTGGCCCAAGCCGCCGGAAACGGGCCGATTTCGCGCTGCTGTAAGTGCCTACGCGACAAGGCGTTGTGCGCCTGCCTCCAGGCCCGCTCCAAACCCGTGTATGAAAAGCAGACACGCGCCCGAAAATCGGGCGCTTCCCCGCGCCGCCGGGCGGCTCCTCCGTTCGTCTACCCCGCCGGACGGGCCGAAAAACACCGATTCCGCCGTATTTCCCCTATTAAAACGGTTTGGCATCGCGGTTGCACCCTGGGTGGCAACGCTGCGCCCGCGCGCCGGGGCCGAACCCGGTGCCTTCCGCGCCGGCGCCCGTCGTCACACAGGAACGCCCATGGCCGACCCGCACGAATCCGACGCGGCACCCGACCCCTCCGCCGAGGTGCCCCCCGATCCGCCCGCCGAGAGGGACCCCACGCCCCCGGCGGACGGGTTGGACGCTTATGCCTTCGGCGAGGTCGGCGCCGGGGAGGACGGTGCCGACACCCCCTCCGAGGGCGCCGCCATCTTCGACGACGCCCTGCCGCCCGAGTTTGCGGCCGGACTCCGGTCGAACCGGGGCCTGTGGGCGCTGCTCGCCGTCGGCAACGTGCTCCTGCTGGCAGGCCTGGCGGTGGTGCTGCTCGTGTGGAAACCGTGGGAAGACCGGCCGGGGGAGGCCGCCGGGACGCCGCCGGGACGCCGCCCGTCGCGGGAGCAGCCGCCGGGCGTCACCCCCGCCGACCCGCCCGTCGACGAGGCGTTCTCGCTCCGCCTGGAAGAGGAGGCCTATGCCGCCGGCAAGTACCGCGAGGCCGTCGCCCAGTGCGACCGGCTTCTGGCGGCCACGCGCGGCAACCCGCGCGACGAACTGCTGGGCGACTTCTTTCGCCTTCGCCGGGCCCAGTCGCAGAAGTGGCTGGGCGAGATGGCAAAGGCCCGCGACGGGCTGCTGACGGTCAGCGAGAGCCCCTCGCCCGTGGTGCGAGGCGTGGCGCTGCTGGAACTGGCGCAACTCTCCCTGGCCGACCGCCAGTACCTGACCGCCCGGACCCAGGCGTACCGGGCGCTGGGAGCGTTCGGGGCGGTCACGGGGACGGCCGCCCTGGTCGACACGAGTGATTTCCTGACGGCCGAGGCCCTGACGCGGAAGGTCCTGGCGCTCTACGGGGCGGACGATCTCCTGCCGGAGGCGGATCTCGCGCCGCCGGACCCGTTTGCCTCGCTGCCGGGGGAGCGGGCGATTCGCTCGGCGCTGGCGGCGGGGCGGCGGCGGTTCCAGGAGGCCGCCACCGGCCTGCGGGCGGACCGGACGGCCCCGGTGCGGGGCGGCATCGCGCGGTGGTCGATCACGAGCGTGGGCGCCCCGCTGGAGGAGATTCTGCACCGGGTGGCGGGGACCTCGGACGTGTCGGTGACGTGGGCGAGCGCCGAGCCCCCCGCCCGGCGTCGGGCGGTCCTCATGGCGATCCGCGACGCCAGCGCCCCGCGGGCCATGGAAGTCGCCTGCGGGACCGCCGGCCTGGTGGCCCGCCTGAGCGGCGAGAAGGTCCTCGTCCACGATCCGCGGGCGATCCGGTCCTCGCCCACCCTGCGGTCGCTCCTGAAGAAGGAAGCGGAATCGATGTGGCGCCGCCGGCTGCTCGACAACCGTGCGGCGTCGCGGCACACGTGGGCCCATTTCGCCCTCGGCCTGCTGCACGAACACGCGGGCCGGACGGCCTCGGCGATGGCCGAGTTCAACCTCCTGGCCCGGCAGGAGCCCACCTCGCCGCTCGCCCCGCGGGCGCAACTCCGATGCGCGGGCATGCGGATCGGACTGCGCGACTACGCGGGCGCCCGCGAGCAACTCCTCGACCTCCTGAACCGGCACCCGAACTTCCCCGACTCCGACCAGGTATACCTGCGTCTCGGCCAATCGACCCTCCAGGCCGACCTGTACGAGAAGGCGATCACCACCTTCCGCAAACTCTACTATTGGGAACTCTCGCGCCCGTCGCAGATCGGGGCGGCGTTCGGGGCCGGCAAGGCCTACCACCTCCTCGGGCAACACGAAGACGCCGTCGCGTGGATGATGCGGTACCGCAAGATCGCGAGCGGCCGGGGCCACGCCGACGAGGCCGAGGCCGAGTACCTCCTGGCCCGCAGCCTCCTGGCCCTCGGCGAGGCCGAGAAGGCGGAGGCGGCGCTGCGGCGCGGTCGGGCGCTGGACCCCGCCCAGCCGCTCCGGGCCGATGCCACGTTGGCCCTGGCCGACGTGCTCGCGACGGCCGAGGAGTTCGCCGAGGCCCTGGCCCTGCTGCACCGTGTGGAGGCCGAGGGCGCCCCCGCCGACCGCATCGACGAAGCCGTTCTGGCCGAGGCCCGCCTGCTCCAGGACATGGGCCTGGCGCAGCGGGCGATGCATCGCTTGAAAGACCGCCGGCCGAAGGCGGCCGGGACGCAGGCGGCGGTGGAAATGGAAATCGAAATCGCCCGGTGCGCCGTCGCCCTGGACCGTCCCGACGATGCGCGGCGCCTGCTGGAAGGCGCGGCCGCACACCTCGATCCCGGCCCGTTGGCCCGGCGGGTGTCAGCCGAACTGGCGGAAGTGCACCTCGTCCTGGGACGCATCCAGGAGGCCGCCAGCCTCGCCCGGTCCGTCCTGGCCGAGGAAACCCGGGGCCCCGTCCGACGGCACGCCTTGCAGACGCTCGGCAAGGCGTACCTGGCCCGGCGCGACTACGACCGTGCGGCCATCGCGTTCGCCGGCAAGGTGCCCGACCTGAAGGAAGGAGACCTGCCGTGAGGCGGAGCATCCTGATGGCGGTCGTCCTGGGGCTGGCGGCGCTGCCGGCGGGGGGCGCCGATGCGGCCCCGGCCCGCGTCCCGGAGGCAGATGCAGGCGAGGAACCGGCCGCAAACGACCTGATCGAGCAGGTCCGCCGGAACCGCCGGCTGCTCCTGCGCGCCCACACGAGCGCGCCGCCGGCGTCGGAAGGGGCCGCGGCGTTGGAAGAAGCCGTCCGGAAACTCCGCGACGCCGCCCGCCGGCCCATCGCCACGCCGGGACCGTTCGAGGCGCCCTCGCCGGACGCCGCCGGCGCCGAGGCCGCCGTCCCTGCGCCCGTCCCGGCCCCGAAGCGGCCGACGTTGTCGGCGAAGCAGTTGCGGCTCATGCGGGAACTCCCGCTGAAGGACCTGGGCGACCCGATGGCGCTGGCCGATTCGCTCTTCCTGGGCGGTCACCTGGCCGAGGCCTGCACCCTGTACGAGCGGCTGCTGGAGGAGGCGTCCCTCTCCGAGAACGACCGGGCGTGGTGCCTGTTTCAGGCGGCCGGGTGCAAGCGGCCGACGGACCCGTCCGGGGCCCTCACGCTGTACGAGCGGCTTCTGGCCCAGCATCCCGATTCGCCGTGGACCGACGCCGCCAAGGCCCGGCAGGCCATCCTCCGGTGGCAAAAGCAGGCCCGGCCGCAGGCACTGCTCGGCATCGCGACGCCCGCCGAGGCAAATGCGACACCGGAAGGAAGCCGCCCATGACCTCCACGCCGTGCCACAACGTGCTGCTCGTGGAACCGGACGCCTCGACCACCCGGACAGTGCTCGAAGTGCTGGCGGCCCGCGGGGTGCGCGGCGTGGTGGCGCGGGACCTGGCGCAGGCCGAGGAGCGGTTCGAGACCGGCGCGTGGGACCTCGTTCTGTGCGACCTGGCCGCCCCCGCCGACGGGATGGAAGTCGTCCGCCGCATCAAGAACCGGGAACCGGAACTCCCGGTCGTCCTCCTCGCTGACGCGTGCGACCCGGAGACCGCCGTCCGGGCCGTGCGCGAGGGGTGCGACGACGTGCTCCGCCGGCCCGTCGCTCGCAAGGCGCTGGGCGCCCTGCTCGACCGGGTCGTCCCCGGTCACGAGGTGGCGGTGGCGGCCGAGTCCGACGCCCGGGCGTACCACATCGTGGGGCGGAGCCCGCGGCTGCGGGAAGCGGTGGCGCTGGCCCGGAAGGTCGCCCGCTCCTCCGTGCCGGTGCTCATCTGCGGGGAGAGCGGCACGGGGAAAGAACTCTTCGCCCACCTCATCCACCAGGCCAGCCGGCGGTCCCGCGGGCCACAGGTCCGCGTGAACTGTGCGGCGGTGAGCGAATCGCTCCTGGAGAGCGAACTCTTCGGCCACGAGCGGGGCGCCTTTACGGGGGCGGTCACCCGTCGAAAGGGCCGGTTCGAACTCGCGAGCGGCGGCACCCTGCTGCTGGACGAAATCACCGAGACGGGTCCGCGGCTGCAGGCGGAACTCCTGCGGGTGCTGGAGCAGCAGGACTTTCAGCGGGTGGGGGGGTCGACGCCCGTCCGCGTGAACGTGCGGATCGTCAGCACGACGAACCGCGACCTACCCGTCCTGGTGCGGGACGGCGACTTCCGGCCGGACCTGTATTACCGCCTGGCGGGGGTCCGGATTCACATTCCGCCCCTCCGCCACCGGCGCGAGGATCTGCCGGTGCTCGTCCGCCATTTCGTCAACCAGTTCGCCGGCGAGACGCAGCGCCGCATCACCCGCTTCGACCCCGAGATGATGGAACTCTTCACCGGCTACACGTGGCCGGGCAACGTGCGGCAACTGCGGAACGTGGTGCGGACGGCCCTGGTGCTGGGCGAGGGCGAGGTCCTTTCGCTCGCCGAGGCCCCCTGGCTGGCGGCGGAACTGGCCCAGGCCGGCCAGACGACGGCGGCGCGGAGCCTGCGGCTGGATGAGGTCGAACGCCGGACCATCCTGGAGGCGCTGCGCATCACCGACAGCCACCAGGCGCGGGCGGCGGAACTGCTCGGCATCAGCGACCGGACCCTGCGGGCGAAACTCCGGCGGTATCGCCAGGAGCAGCGCCCCCCGCAGGAGGAAGCCCAGGGCCAGGAGGAGGAGCGATGGATCAAAGCGCCCGCCTGACCGACTACCTGGAGGCCGGCCTCCGGGCCACCAACCTCCGACAGACGGTCATCGCCGACAACATCGCCAACATGGCCACCCCCGGGTTCCGCCGCCGGGCCGTCCCGTTCGAAAAGATCTTCGCCGAGGCCCTCGGCCGGGGCGAACCCGTCCGGATGGACGGCGTGCTCCAACACCTCCATCGGCCGATGACCGACCCGGTGAACGAGAACGGCAACGATGTGCATCTGGAGACCGAAGTGGCCGGCCTCGTGCAGAACGGGCTCCTGTATAAGACGTATGCGCGTCTCCTCGGCCGCATGTACCAGCAGATCGAACGGGCCATGGTAACGGACCGCTGACGCGAAGGGAGGGACCGATGAGCCTCGACGAAATCGCCCCGATGGTCGACATCGCCGCCTCCGGCCTCCGGGCCCAGTCGCTGCGGCTGAACCTGATTGCCGGCAACATCGCCAACGCCCAGACCACCCGCACCGTCACGGGCGAACCGTATCGGCGGAAGGACGCGGTCCTCCAGACGACCGGCGACGGCCTCGGCGGCGTGACGGTCCTGAATATCGAGCGCGACTCGAGCGATTTCCGGCAGGTGCTGATGCCCGGCCATCCGGACGCCGACGACGACGGCTTCGTCCAGATGCCCAACGTCACCCTGCCGGTCGAACTGATGAACATGACGACGGCCTCGCGAGCCTACCAAGCCAACGTTGCCGTCATCAAACGGTACCAGGACATGGTGGAATCGACGGTGGAACTGCTTCGGTGACTCACTCCCTCTCCCTCGACGGGAGAGGGAACATCAAACGGCATCGCAACACAAGGAGGCGCCATGAACCTCTCGGGCATCCACGGCATCGGGACGCCGCCCGTCATCCAGCCGCCACAGATGACCCCCACCGGCGGGGAAAGCGGCAAGGCGGGCGGTACGACGGATTTCGGCGGCCTCGTCTCGAAAGCCCTCGAAACGGTCGACCAGGACCAGCAGGCCTCCGCCGGCGCCATCGAGCAACTCCTGACCGGCAAGCAGAAGGACGTCCTGCCGGTCGTGACCTCGGTGGCCAAGGCCGACGCCAGTTTCAAACTCCTCATCGGCGTCCGGAACAAGATGATCGAGGCCTACAAGACCACGATCAACATGCAGGTGTGACCGACGGCTGCAAGCCACAGGCCTCAAGCCCCAACCGTAACGCACGAACCTGATAACGGGTGACAAACCGTGACCAACTCCCTGCAAGGCGTGATGGAAGCGTGGCGGCGGATGGGCCTCGTGCAGCGGGTCACGCTGCTCTCGGTGCTGCTGGCGTGCGCCGGGGCGGCCGCCCTGCTCGTCGGGTGGGCACGCGAGCCGCACATGGCCCTCCTCTACTCCCGGCTCGACCCGGAAGACGCCTCCGAGGTCGTCGCCCAGATCCAGGAAAGCGGCACGCCGTACGAACTCAAGGACGGTGGAACGAGCATTTACGTCCCGTCCGAGAAGGTCTACTCGCTCCGCCTGCAACTGGCCGGCGAGGGGCTGCCCGCCGGCGGCCGGCAGGGGTACCGCCTCCTGGACGAGGAGAAAATCGGCACGAGCCCGTTCACCCAGCGGGTCAACTACGTCCGGGCCCTGGAGGGCGAACTGGCCAAGACCATTGCCCTGATCGACGGCGTGGAGCACGCTCGCGTCCACATCGTCCGGACCGAGAGCCGCCTCTTCCGTGAGGACGAAACCGGCACGAGCGCCACCATCGCGGTCCGCGTCCGGCCGGGGCGCCGCCTGTCCCAGGGCAACGTCGCCGCCATCGTCCACCTGGTGGCGGGCGGCGTGGACCACCTCCAGCCCGAGAACGTCGTCGTCGTCGACAGCCAGGGCACCCTCCTGTCCACCGGCAACGAGGGCGGGTTCGCGGGCGGCAGGGGGGGCACGGTGATCGACTACAAGTCCCAGGTGGAGGAGTACCTCGCCCGCAAGGCCGAGCAGATGCTCTCCCTCGTCCTCGGCCCCGGCCGGGCCACCGTCAAGGTCAGCGCCGAGGTCGAGACCAGCACCGTCAACAAGACCGAGGAAACCTACAGCCCGGACGGCGCCGTGCCCGTCAAGGAAGAGATCATGTCCAAGAGCGAGGCCCCCGGCGCCGGCCAGGGGGCCGCCGGCGGCGAGAGCAAGGAGGAGACCACCACCACCGAGTACGAGGTCGGCCGGATTGTCTCGCAGACGATCAACATGCCCGGCAAGATCACGTCCCTGTCGGTGGCGGCATTCGTGGACCTCTCGCCACCCGTGCCGCCCCCCGCCGAGCAAGGCGAAGAGGCCGCCGAACCCGCCCCGACCCCGGCGCCGACCCTCTCGGTCCAGGACGTGGAGGACGTCGTCCGGCGGGCCATCGGTCTGAAGGAGACCGACGATCTGAAGGTCGTCTCGACCACGTTCCACCGTCCCGCCGCCGTGGCCGACGAGGCCGCCGAGACCGACTTCCTGTCGGACCCGGCGTTCTATCTGGAGGCGGCGCGGCACGCGTCGCTGGGGATTCTGGTCATCGGGGCGCTGCTGGCCTTGAAGATGTTCGGTGGCTCGCGGCACAAAGGGACCGCCGGCCTCGAGGCCGCCGCCGCGGAGGGCGCCCTGGCGGTCGGCGAGGGGGAGACGGGCAGCGGCAACCTGCTTCCCGCCGGCACCGGCCAGCCGGCCGACGCCGCGCAGGTCAACCGCCGCATCGCCGCCGCCCTGAAGGAGAATCCCGAGGAGGTTAAACGTCTGTTCCGCACGTGGGTCCAGCAGCAGGGAGCCGCCTGAGTGGCCATCAGCACCGCCCGAAAAGCCGCCCTGCTTCTCCGCCGCCTCGACCCGGCCACGGCCGGCGAACTCCTCGGGGCCGCGCCCCCGGAGACCGTCAAGCAGATCGCCACCGAACTGGCCACTCTGGACGCCGGCGGCCAGGGGGCCGGCGCCGAGGATCCGGCGGCCGAGTTCCTCGGCCTCCTGACGGGCAACGCCCCCCCGGACGACCAGACGTTCATCCGCGACGTCGTCGCCGGGGCCGTCGGGCAGGAAAAGAGCGAGGAGATCCTCGGCGAGATCCGGCGCCTCGTCAAGGGCCGCGACCCCTTCCTGCCGGTCCGGCAGGCCGACGTGGACCTTCTGGCGGCGGCGCTTCGCGGCCAGCATCCGCAGGCGGCGGCACTGGTGCTGATGGAACTCGACCCGCAGAAGAGCGCGGCCCTCATCCCCCTGCTCGACGAGTCGATTCGCGGTGAGGCCGTCCGCCGCATGATCCTCGGCGAACGCGTCTCGCCGCAAGCCCGCGGCCGCGTGGCCAATATGATCTGCGGCCGGCTGGGGGAACTGGCCTCGAGCGAGCAGACGCGCGCCACCGCGGCCGGCGGCTCGGACGACGCCCGCCTGCGCCGCGTCGCGCTGCTCATGCGGCGACTCCGCAAGGACCTGCGCGACGGCCTGCTCGAGAGCATCAAGCAGCGGAGCCCGGACGAAGCCCGCCAGGTCCAGGATCTCATGGTCACCTGGGAAGACTTGCCCCTCCTCTCCGACCGCAGCCTCCAGGACATCCTCCGCACCATGGACGCCGGGGGCCTGGCCCTGGCGCTGCAGGGGGCCGATGGCGAGATTGACCGCAAGATCCGCAACAACATCTCCGACCGCGCGGCCGCGATGGTGGAAGAGGAAATCTCGCTGATGCGGCATCCGAAGAGGGAGGACGTCGAGGCGGCCCGGGAAAAAATACTCAACGAACTCCGCCAACTCAACGCCGCCGGCGAACTGACCTTCGAGGAAAGGGCCGGCCATGGCTGAGCCCCTTGCCATCCACCTGCCCGCCCCGCTCACCGGCGTCCGGGTGGTGCCCGGAGGCGGGGCGCCGTCGGCCGACGGTGCCGCGGGTGCGGACGCCCCGGACGGCGGAAGCGACGAGGCGGAGGAGGCCCTGGCGGCCGAGCGCGAGGCCCTGGAAGCCGAACGGGCCGCCCTCGCCAGCGCCCGCCGTGCCCTCCAGTCCGCCGCCGCCCGCGCCGCGGACCTGCTGCCGGAGATCCTCGCCGAGGCCGAAGCCCATCTCGTGGACCTGGCGGTCGAGATCGCCCGCAAGGTCGTCGCGCAGGAAATCGAGACGGAGCGGTGCGACATTGAGCCGATCGTCCGCGAGGCCCTGGCCCGCGCGCCGCAGCAGCGGGAGTGCGTCGTCCACCTGCACCCGGACGACCTCTCGGTTCTCCGGGACGCCGAGGCGCCGGCGGCGGACCTCGAGCACCTGCGGCTGGAGGCCGACCCCGGCCTGGGCCGGGGCGAGTGCCGCGTCGAGACCCCCGAAGGCACCGTCGAGTCTCGCATCGCCGACCGCCTGGACCAGGTCCGGGACGCCATGAACCCCTCGGAACCGTCATGACCGCCATCGACTGGGACCGATATCGCCGACGCGCCCGGGAGGCCGAGACCCTGGCCTGCCGCGGCCGCGTCGTCCGCGTGACGGGCCTGACCGTCGAGTCGCAGGGCCCGCCGGTGGGCACGGGCGGCCTGTGCGACATCCACCTGGCCGACGGCCGGCGCGTCGGCGCCGAGGTCGTCGGGTTCCATCACGCGCACCGGGTCCTCCTTCCGCTGGAGCCGGTCGACGGCATCCGCCCGAACGACGCGGTCGTCTCGCGCAACCGGCCGCGGTCCATCCGCCTGGGGCCGGAGGTGCTCGGCCGCATCCTCGACGGCCTGGGCCGGCCGATCGACGGCCGGGGGCCCCTCCGGGGGCCGGACCTGTGCCCGGCGGACGGCGAAAGCCCGCCGCCGCTCAGCCGCCGGCCGATCACCGAGCCCTTGCCCCTCGGCATTCGCGTCTTCGACGGCGTGCTGACGGTCGGCAAGGGGCAGCGGGTGGGCATCTTCTCGGGCAGCGGTGTGGGCAAGAGCACGCTGCTGGGCGAGATCGCGCGCGTCTCCGACGCCGACGTCAACGTCCTGGCCCTGGTGGGCGAGCGGGGACGCGAGGTCCGCCAGTTCCTCGAGCACGGCCTCGGGCCGCAGGGCCTGGCGCGCAGCGTCGTCGTCGTCGCGACCAGCGACACGGCGCCCGTCCAGCGGGCCAAGGCGGCCCCGCTCGCCATCGCCGTCGCCGAGTACTTCCGCAACCAGGGCAAGGACGTCCTCTTCATGATGGACTCGGTCACGCGGCTGGCGCAGGCGCAGCGGGAGATCGGTCTGGCGGCCGGCGAACCGCCCACCACCAAGGGGTACTGCCCCAGCGTCTTCAGCCTCCTGCCGAGACTCACCGAACGCCTCGGCTCCGCCGAGAGGGGATCCATCACGGGCATCATCACCGTCCTGGTCGAGGCGGACGACATGAACGACCCCGTGGCCGACTGCATGCGGTCGCTGCTGGACGGGCACGTCGTCCTGTCGCGCCGGCTGGCGGAACTCGGTCATTACCCGGCCGTCGACATCCTCCAGAGCATCAGCCGGCTCATGGGGGCGTGCACGACACCGGAGCACTACCAGGCCGCTCAGAAACTACGGGCCATCTACGCCACCTACCAGGGGGCGGAGGACCTCATCAACATCGGGGCATTCAAGTCCGGCGCGAACCCGCGGATCGACACCGCCGTCAGCCTCATCGACCGCGTCAACGCCTTCCTCATCCAACCGTTCGGCACGCGGTCGACGATGCAAGAGACGGTGGGGCGGCTCCGCGAGATCACGCAGTCGTGGGATTACCTGATGCCGTCGCACGAAGAGGATCCCGCATCGGAGCCGGCGCCGGCCGGGGCCTCGGCCCCCGCCTCGGACGCCGCCACCAGGAGTGACGCCCCGTGAAACGGTTCCACTGGCCACTCACGCGCGTTTATGCCGTCAAGCAGCAGCGGGAGCGTGCGCTGCGGAATGACCTTTTCATGCTGGCCCAGGAGATCGCGCGGGTCCGCGAGGCCATCCTGCACCGGCGGACGCGGGTGCGGGGGCTCCTGGAGGACCTGGCCGGCCGCCCCCTCCCCGATCGCATCGCCGAACAGGACGTGTTCATGCAGTTCATCGGGGTGGAGGAAGAGGCGATCCGGCACCTGACGGCCCGGCGGACGGAACTCGAGGCCACCCGGACCGAGACATATCGCCGGTTCCTGGAGGTCCGGGCCACCTGCAAAATGCTCGCCCGTCTGCGCGAGCAGGCGTATGGGCGGTACGTCCAGGAGGTGGCCCGCGAGGAACAGAAACTACTGGACGAAGCGGCCCACGTGGCCCATGCCCGCAAGCAGGAACACCGGCCGATGGCCGAACCCGAGCGCGTGGACTGGTCCGCCCGGTGGGCCGGCCCCATGCCGCGTGCGGCAGGGTAGGACGCCGACGCCGGCGCATGCCGCCCGGTGGGGCTCCCGTAGCACCGCCCGGCCGGCTCCGTGACGCAGTAGCGCGGCGGACCGGGAGCCCCGCCGCGCGAGACGTCGAACGCGCCATCCGGCGCCCCGAGCATGCAGGAGACGACCATGGCTAACACGAAGTTCGCGATCCTGATCCTCATGGGTCTGGCAGCCGCCACGTTCGGCGCCTCCTACGGCGTGAGCCTGTGGCTGGGCACGCAAACGGGTTCCGCCGCGGCCAATCTCACCGAAGAGGCCCTTACGAAAGGAAACGACACAGGCGCCGACAAAGTCGAGATGCCCGAGGCCGCCACCGCTCGGCTGGGCGAGAAACACCTGATGGCACTGGTGCGGCAGGTGCGAGCGAAACTCGACGACTGCCGCCAACGCGAGAAGGATCTGGCCGCCCAGCAGCGACGGCTCGACGTCGCCCGCGACGACCTGCGGACGGAGGCCCAGCACCTGGAAACGCTTCGGGCCCGCCTGGCCTCCGCCGCCGCCCGCCTCAAGGAAACCCGGACGGCCCTGGAGGAAACCCGCCTCGCCGTCCGCGCCGACGAGCAGAAGAACCTGAAGCACACCGCCGAGATCTACGACGTCATGGACGCCGAAGCCGCTGCCGACATCATCCAGAACATGTGCAAGAACCAGCAGGACGACGACGCCGCCAAGATCCTCCATTTCATGAGGGAACGGTCGGTCGCCAAACTCCTGGCCGCCATCGCCGACCCCGCCCTGGTGGCCGACCTGTGCCGCAAGATGAAACGCATCCGCGAACCCGGACAAGGGGGCTGATGCCGTGGACCTCGCAACCATCATCGGGATGCTGGCGGGCTTCGGCCTGATCACCGTGGCCATCTTCTCGGGCGGCGGGGCGGGCATGTTCTGCAACATCCCGAGCGTCATGATCGTGGTCGGGGGGATGATCTCGGCCACGCTCATCCACTTCTCGGTGGGCCGCGTCCTGAAGATCTTCTCCCTGGCCAAGAAAACCCTGTTCGACCAATTGCGCCCCGAGCAGGAGGTCATCCAACGGATGGTCGACTACGCCGCCATCAGCCGACGCGACGGCGCCCTCGCGCTGGAACAGCAGATGGCCGAGACCTCCGACCCCTTCCTCATCAAGGGCCTCCAGATGCTGATCGACGGACAGGACGAGGACACGATCCATCAGCAACTTTCCGTGGAAGTAATGTACCTCCAGGACCGGCACGAGGACGGCAAGAAGATCCTGGAGTTCATGGGCGGCAGCGCGCCGGCGTTCGGCATGATCGGCACGCTCATCGGGCTGATCCAGATGCTCCAGTCGCTGGACTCGCCGGACTCCATCGGCCTGGGCATGGCCACCGCCCTCATTACGACCTTCTACGGGGCCTTGCTGGCGAACCTGGTCTTTCTGCCGCTGGCCGGCAAACTCGGGCTCCGCTCGAAAAAGGAAACGCTCCAGAAGGAGATGGTGACCGAGGGGCTGCTGGCCATTGCGCGCGGCGAAAGCCCCACCGCCGTCCGCGAACGCATGCAGGCCTACGTCTCCGCCAAGCAGCGCGAGGAGATCAAGCCCAGTGTCTAAGGCCGCCAAACGAAGATCCGGCGACGACGGGCCCGACAGCGACTGGATGGTCACGTTCAGTGACTGCATGACCCTTCTGCTGACCTTCTTCGTCATGCTCCTGTCGTTCTCCTCGTTCGACCCGAAAGACCTGACCGACGTCCTCGAAGGCTTCGAGCAGGCCAGCCGCGCCTCCCTCTTCGACAACACCCGGCCGCCCCGGGAATCGTACCTGCCGGACGATCAGACCGTCATCGACCGCACGGAAATGGGGTCGGAGATGCCGACGCACGACCGTCTTTCGGCCACCCACGTGCCCCGGTCGCCCGAGGATCCCCTCTCCAGCGACGCCTACCGCGACCGCCGGGTCCTGGGCATCCCGAGCGACCTCCTTTTCTGGGGCCGCGGGGCGGCCCTGAAACAGGACGCCTCGCTCGTGCTCGGCGAGGTGGCCCGGTTCCTGCGGCTGATGGATTGCCGCGTGGCCATCCGCGAAATACCCGGTCCCGGTCTGGCACCCGAGACGTCCCTTCGCCGGTCCGTCGCGGTCATGCGGTACTTCACGGACACCGAGAACCTGCCCGCCGAGCGGTTCGTCGTCTCGACCGCCGGTCCGGCGCCCGAGCGCTGGCCCGACGAGGCCGTCCTCCGAATCGACATGCTCAACCGTGAGGTCTACCCGTGAGACTCCCGCGCCGGTCACGCCAATCCGAGAAGAAGGGCACGCCCGGGTGGCTCGTCTCGTTCACCGATATGATCACGCTCCTCCTCTCCTTCTTCATCCTGCTTCAGGCATTCTCGACGACCCAGGACCCGGAACTGTTTCTGCGCGGCCAAGGGGGGTTCCGACGGGCCATCCAGGGGTTCGGCATCCCCGACTGGCTGTACGGCAAACAAGACGCTCCCCGCCGCGACTTTACGCTGCGCAAGCACCCGGTCGAAGAGTCGCCCGACAACCAGGACCGCCGGCGCATCATCGACGCCGAGGACGAGAGAATCCGACGCGTCTTCGAGGACCTCCGCCGGCTGCACCGGATGCAGGCCTCCGACTACACCGGCCCCCCCGCCCGTCTGCTGCCCACGCCGATCGTCTTCGAGCCGGGCGACGATCGTCTCCGCCCGGACGACCGGGCGTACCTGACGGACTTCGCCGGCGAACTCCGCGGCCGGAGGGGCGCCCTCCTGATTTACGTCATCGGCCTGGCGCCCGACGCGGCCGGCCGGCCCGACCGCTGGGCCCTCTCCGCCCGCCGGGCCGCCGCCGTCCGCCAGGTCCTCTATGCGCATCTGCCGGAACATTTAAGAGAGAGCGGTGCTTCGGTCGATGCCTGGGGCGCAGGCACCGCCGGGCCCGATCTCCACGTGCCCCAGGCCGGATCGCACCGGACCTTCATCGTGCTGGCCATGATGGACGCACCACCGAAGGAGTCTTAGCCATGCCCGCCCCCACACCCGACAGCGCGCCGCAGGACGCATCCGAGTCCCGGCCGCCCGAGACCGACGCGGAGGACACCGGCGGCGGCGACGCCCCGCCCGGCAAGCGCCGGCTCTTCTTCATCCTCTGCGCCGGGGTGGCCCTGGCCGCCGGCGGCGCCGGCTACGCCGTCGCCGTCATCACCGCGGGCCCGCAGGCGCTCTGGCCGGCCTCGGCCGAGGCCGGTGAGACCCAGACCCCCGCGGAGGGGACCGAGGCCTCCGACGACGCCCTCCCCGATCCCAAACCCGCCGAGGAAACCGAGAACTACGCCTACAAGGACCTCGAGCCGATCACCGTCAACCTCGACGAGCCGCGCCTCGCACGGTACGTCCACGCGACCGTCACGCTCGGCATCCTGGAGGAAGACTTCGCCAAGGCGTCGGCCGACATCGATGCCGAAACCCGCGTCCTTCGCGACTGGCTCACAGTGTACCTCACGAGCCTGACCCTGGATGACGTGCGGGGCCCGGCGAACCTGAACCGCATCCGCCGCGAGATCCTCGACGCGTTCAACCAGGAACTCTGGCCCGAGGGCAAACCGCTGATCCGCAAGATCCTCTTCAAGGAATTCGCCGTCAAATGAGCGCCACCGCCCCCCGCACGACGGCCGGTATCCTGGACCGCCTCCGCCAGGCGGCGAGGCGTCTGGGTCCCCCGGCCGCCCCGCCCGCCGAGGTCACCGACTACGACTGGACCCGCCCGCACCACTTTACGGCCTCGGGGCACCGGCAGTTGGACGCGTTCGCCTACCGGCTCCAGCGCCGGATGAGCACCGCCCTGGCTCACGTCCTGGAGACCGGCCGGGGCGTCGTCGCCGATCCGCCCGAGGAATGCTATCCGGGCGCCGTCGACGACGGCGACCCTGCCTGCTACGTCCCCCTGCGGGACGCGAACGACACGCCGTGCGGGGCCTTGCGATTTCCGTCATCGCTGGCGGCGGTGTGGGTGGAGCGGCTCCTCGGTGGCACCCCCTCGGCGCGGAGCCGCGGCACGGACCTGTCGCCGCTGGAGGCCGGCCTGCTCCTCGACATCGCGTCCTGGATGACCCAGGCCGTCTCGGAAGTCGCCTCGGCCGCCGGCACACCCGACATCCACCACGAACCCACCGTGACCGGATGGGCGGAGGCCCTGCCCACCGACGCCGGCACGGAACTCTGCCTCTTCCGCTTCCGCGAGGCCGACGCCGCCGCCGTGGCAACCCGGCCGTCCAGGACGCACACCGCCTCCTCGGACGCCGCCGCGGCCGACGCCGACGCCACGGACCGCGACACCCACGCACCCGATGGGGACGCCGCCGAGGCCGATGCGTCAAACGACGACGAAAACGCCGAGGCCGCCTTCGCCGACGGGAGCCTCCCGGACGCGGACGAGGCCGGCGGGACGGACGGCGCGGCCGGGGGGGACGCCTTCCCGCCCCCCGACGACGCGGGACCGGCCCCCACCGTCATCCTGGCGAGCCGCTTCGCCGAACCCCTGGCCGAGACCGAGCCCGGACTCCGGCCCGCACCGCCGGACCCGAATGCGTTCTATCACGCCGTCCGGGCCCGTATCGAGGCCACCCCCGTCACGGTGCAGGCCGATCTCGGCACCGTCTCCGTGCCGCTCTGCGATTTCCTGTCGCTGGAGCCGGGCGATGTGCTCGTCCTGGACCGCCATCGGAGCGGAACGATCGACCTGGCCGTCGACGGGCACGTCGTCCTGAAAGCCCGTCCGGCCGTCGCGGCCAGGCAATACGCCGTCGAGGTCCAGGACCTTCGTCGGCACTCGAGACTCGAACTGCCCACCTGAACACAAACGCGAACCGCCGCCCGTGCAAGGAGCAGGCCGATGACTCAGACCACTGCCGAAACCGAGGCCCCCGACGCCGTCGAAGTCCAGGACGCCGTCCTGAACGAGGTGCCCCAGCGCCGGAACCACCAAGGCACCGGCAAGATCGACCTCCTGCTGGAGACGAGCGTCGACGTCTCGGCCGTCCTCGGGTCGGTCCGGATGCCGATCGGCGAACTGCTGCGGATGGGCACCGGCTCCGTCCTGACACTCGACCGCGAGGCGGGCCAGCCGGTGGACCTGCTCCTGAACGGCATCCCGTTCGCCAAAGGGCACCTCGTCGTCGTCGGCGACCGCCTCGGCATCCGCCTGACGGAGGTCGAGACCCCCGACGACGGTGACGAGGAGGCCGAGGCCGACGGCGGCGGCGCCTCGGCCCACGCCTCCGACGGCGGCTGATTCCAGAGGCGCGCGGTGGGTTCAGTGACCCACCGCGCTTTTCCTCCCGCTGGGGTGGGGCCCAGCCACGGTGGCGTCAAGTTTTTGAGCGCCGTCTGATTATTCGGCCCTCGCGGCCGCAGGAGGCCCCGTTTTCGGGGCCGTCAAGCCCATTTCCCCCATTGGCATGGCGTGTGCACTATGGCCGACGGAGCACTCTCCGTACGGCCGGAGCACATGATGAGCCACGAGAATCTCCTGACGATGGCCGTCGCCGCCGCCGTCCTGACGACCCTCGTGACGGCCCCCGCGACCCCCGCGGCGGCCGCCGGCGGCCTGGACGCCTTGTGGGGCGGGTCCGACGCCGACACCCCCACCGATCCACCCGAGAAGGGTGCAGACGGGGCGGCGGCGCCGGCCGACCGGCCCGACCGCGAGACCGGCGAGAAGACGGACGAGGGCGGCGGTTCCGACGGCCTGTTCACGCGCAAGAAACCGGGCGAGGGGACGGACCTTCTGGGCCACTCCCTGGCCGCCGTCCTCGTCATCCTGGTGCTCGGGGCGGCGGCGATCTTCGTGATCAAGCGGCTGCTGCCGCGGCTGGGCATCTCGCAGGGCCGGCGGGTCAGCGTCCTGGAGACGGTGTACCTCGGGCCGCGGAAGAGCCTGTACGTGGTCCAGGTGGGTGACCGAACGCTGCTGGTCTCGGGCACGCGGGAGCGGCTGGGTCTGCTGGCCGACGTGACGGGTTCGGTGCCCCCGGCGGAGGAGACCGGGTCCCCGCCCGCCCCCATGCCGCCGTCGCGAAAGCGTTTTCGCATCCCGGGACTCGACCCGGACACCGACTCCGCACCGGAGACCCCCTGATGGGCCCCAGGCTCGCCATCGCCCTGGCCGGCGTGCTCGCTGCCCTGCTGCTCGCCGCTGCGCCGGCCGGGGCCGCCCCCGCGCCGGAGCCGCCCGCGATGCCGGAGGCCCCCTCGGCCGGGCCGGCCGAGGGCAAGGAGGCCACCCCGCAGAAGAGGGACGAGGCGGCCGGGAACCTGCCCGAACTCGGCGACCTCCTCCAGGCCGTCAACAAGGTCACGAGCGAGGCCGACGCCGGCGAGGACTGGTCCGCCCCCGTCAAACTGGCGGTCGTCTTCACGGGCCTGGCGCTGGTGCCGGCGGGGCTCGTGATGATGACGAGTTTCACGCGGATCGTGATCGTCCTGTCGTTCATCCGTCGGGCGATGACCACGCAGAACATTCCGCCCAACATCGCCATCGTCGGCCTGTCGGTCTTCCTGACGCTGTTCGTCATGGCCCCGTCGCTGACGCAACTGAACGAGGCGGCGTTCCAGCCGTACCTGGCGGGCGACGTGCCGTTCCAGGCGGCGGTGGACCGCGGGTTCACCGTCATCAAGCGGTTCATGCTCCGCCAGACGGGCGAGAACGACCTCGTGATGTTCCTCGACTTCGCCAAGGCCCCGCCGCCCGAGACGCCCGACGCCGTCCCGATGCACGTGGCGATCCCGGCGTTCGCCATCAGCGAGTTCCGGACCGCCTTCGAGATGGGGTGCCTGCTGTTCATCCCGTTCCTGCTGATCGACCTCGTGATCGCGGGCATCCTGCTGAGCGCGGGCATGATGATGCTGCCGCCCATCATCATCAGTCTGCCGTTCAAAATCATCCTGTTCGTCCTGGTGGACGGATGGGCGCTGCTGACGCAGAGCCTCGTCACGAGTTTCTACTGACATAAGAGGGCGCGGCGGGTCTCCGCACCCGCCGCGCCGTCGCAGGACAGCGCGGTGGGCAGTCTTGCCCCCGCGCCGTGCCGACGACGGAAATGCAACGACCACGGCGAGATTCTTCGGCCCGCACGCGGGCCTCAGAATGACAACGCGAAGCACCCACGACGAAAGGAACGCAGACGCATGGACGCCGACCTGATCCTGTACCTGGGGCGGCGGGCGCTGGAAACGGCCCTGCTGGTGGCCGCCCCCATCCTGGCGGCCGCCATGATCACCGGCGTCCTGGTCGCCATGCTCCAGGCCGTCACGAGCGTCCGGGACATGACGCTCAGCATGGCGCCGAAACTGGCGGCCGTGGGCATCACGCTGCTCTTGACAGCAGGGTGGGCGCTCCAGGTGCTGGTGGAATTCGCTCACGAGGTCTTTTCCTATGTCCACACGGTGGGACATTAACCGTGGAAGCGCTCGGCCGAACGGTCGTCCCCCTGCTGCTCGTCCTGGCACGGGTGTCGGGTTTCCTGGCGGCGCTGCCGATCTTCGGCTGGCGCCTGGCGCCGGCCCGTGTGAAGGCGGGCCTGGCGCTGGTGCTGACGCTGGTCTTCGCGTCGGTGCTGCCGGTGGAGGCGCACCTGGCCGAGGCCGCCTGGCCCGCCGTCGGGCTGCTCGTGGTGCGCGAGGTTCTGACGGGCGTGGGCCTCGGGCTGGCGGTGGCGATGGTCTTCGCGGCGGTGCGGCAGGCGGGGATGATCATCAAGCGGCAGATGGGCCTGGCGGTGGCCCGCGAGGTCAATCCCATGACGGGCGAACAGTCGCAGCCCGTCGGCATGCTGATGGAAATGTGTTTCGCGTTCTTCTTCCTGGCCTCGGGCGGGCACCGGCTGATGCTGCAGCTCATGGCCCGGAGTTGGGACGTGTGGCCCGTGGGCCAATGGCCCGAGATCGGCGAGGCCACCGAGGCCCTCGTCGACGCCGGCCTGGCGATGCTGCTGTTCGCGTTGCGGCTGGCGGCGCCGATGCTGGCGGCGTTCCTGGTCCTGGCGGTGGTGCTGGCGATCCTGGCCCGCATCCTGCCGGAGATGAACATCCTGGTGGCCAGCCTGCCGCTGCGCATCGGGCTGGGCCTTTTCATGGCCGCCGCCATCCTGCCGTCCATCCAGGGATTCACCCGCGAACTGGGCGACTGGATCAACCGTTTTCTGCCCACGTAGGAACGAGCCGTGGCCGATTCCGGCGCCAACAAGACCGAAGAACCCACCGCCCATCGTCTGCGCAAGGCCAAGGAAGAGGGCAACGTGCCGACCAGCCAGGAACTGCCCCTGGCGCTGACGCTCGGCATGCTGCTGGTGGCGCTGGCATTCTCGGCCGAGACCCTCTGGTCCTGGTTCTCGAACCAGATGGTGGCGGGGTTCACGGCGGCGGCCTCGCCGGGGAGGGACCTGGGGACGATGGCGGATTACCTGGCCGGCAAGGGCTGGGCCGTCCTCGCCCTCATCGCCCCGTTCATGGTGGCGATGGCGGTGGCGAGCATCGCCAGCGGGCTGCTCGTCAGCGGCTGGGTCTTCAGCCCGAAGGCGCTCCAGCCCAAGCCGCAGGCCCTCAACCCCGCCGAGGGCGTGAAGCGGCTCTTCTCCGCCCGCTCGCTGGTGCGGCTGGTGCTGGCCTGGGTGAAACTGGCCATCATGGCGGGCCTGACGGTGACGTACCTTCGCGGCCGGCTGCCGGAGTGCCTGGCCCTGACGTGGGCGTCACCGCTGGCGGCCCTCTCGGTCATCATGGAGGTCATCTTCGGCCTGGTGGCGCGGTTCGTGGCCGCCATGGTCGTCATCTCCCTGCTCGACGTGCTGTACCAGCGATGGCAGCACCGGAAGGACCTGCGGATGACGAAGCAGGAAGTGAAGGACGAACGCAAGCAGCACGAGGCCTCGCCGCAGGTCCGTTCCCGCCTACGCCGGATGCAGATCGAGATGGTCCGCAAACGGATGCTGCACGAGGTGCCGAAGGCCGACGTCATCCTCGTCAACCCGACGCACGTGGCGGTGGCCCTGGCGTACGAGACCGACGCGATGGACGCCCCGCACGTGACCGCCAAGGGCGCCGACTACCTGGCCGAACGCATCCGCGACATCGCCCGGGCCCACGGCGTGCCGATCGTTCATCGGCCCGAACTCGCCCGGACCCTGTACCGGACCGTGGACGTGGGCGAGCCGATTCCCGAACCGCTGTACGTGGCGGTCGCCGAGATCCTCGCTATGATTTACCGCATGCGCCGGCAGCGCCGCTGAAACGGAAAAACAAACGGCGCCTCACGCCAAGGCGCCGAGCCGCAAAGACGGCAACGACAAAAGGATCAAGACCATAGAAACCCAGCGACACGACAAGACCCCGGCGCGACACCTCGCCCCGCGCCCTTTTAGCCGCGACCCGAAGGGGAGCGGGTACCGTCGCCCGACCGCCCGCATCTGACCATGGCCAAGACGCCCTCCAACCCGACCGGCACCGACACCGCCCCCAGCGGCCTCAGCCGCCTCGTCGCCCACAACGACATCCTGTTCGCCTGCGGTGTGGCGATGGTCCTGGCCACCCTGCTCATCCCGCTGCCCACGTTCCTGCTGGACCTCATGCTGGCCTCGAGCATCGCGGTCGCGGTGGGCACGATGATCGTGGTCCTCTCGACGCGGGAGTCGGTGGAACTCTCGACCTTCCCGTCGCTGCTGCTGTTCCTGACGCTGTTCCGCCTGTCGCTGAACGTGGCGTCGACGCGGCTCATCCTGATGCAGGGCGACGCCGGGCAGATCATCCAGACGTTCGGCCAGTTCGTGGCGGGGGGCAGCCTGACGATCGGCCTGGTGGTCTTCCTGATCCTGGTGATCATCCAGTTCATCGTCATCACGAAGGGCGCCGAGCGCATCAGCGAGGTCGCCGCCCGCTTCAACCTCGACGCCATGCCCGGCAAGCAGATGAGCATCGACGCCGACCTCAACGCCGGCCTCATCAACGAACACCAGGCCAAGGAGCGGCGCGAGAAGATCGTCCGCGAAAGCGAGTTCTACGGCGCCATGGACGGCGCCAGCAAATTCATCCGCGGCGACGCCATCGCCGGCATCGTCATCACGGCGGTCAACCTCGTGGGCGGTATCGTGGTCGGCCTGACGCGCGGCATGACGATGGCCCAGAGCGCCGAGACGTACTCCATCCTGGCCATCGGCGACGGCCTGGTGAGCCAGATCCCGGCCGTGGTGATTTCGACCTCGGCGGGGTTCCTGATCTCAAAATCCTCCACCCTGGAGAGCCTCAGCCACGACCTCGTCCGCCAGATGCTCTCCCGCAGCCGGCCGATCGGGATTGCGGCGTTCCTGTTCGGCGCCATGGTCTTCGTGCCGGGGTTCCCGAAGGTGCCGTTCGTCGCCCTCGCCCTCGGGACGGGAATCCTGGCCCGGGCGCTGCGGGCGCGCGAACGCCAGGGCGAGACGAAACCCGAGGAGACCAGGCCCGCCGAGGACGAGGACGAAGCCCCCGTCGAGGCGATGCTCGAGGTCGACCGCGTCGCCGTCCAGGTGGGCGCCCGACTCATCCGCGTCGTGGACCCGCGGCGGAAGGACAGCGTCTTCCACCGCATCAGCCCCCTGCGGAAACGCTTCGCCCAGGAGTTCGGCATCATCCTGCCGCTCGTGCGCCTCAGGGACCAGATGGCCCTGGAGCCCAACTCCTACGAAATCCGCATCCATGGCCACGTGGTGGCCCAGGGCCGGCTGGAGCCCGAACGCTTCCTCGCCATGGACCCCGGCACCGTGACGCAGCCGATCAAGGGCCAGACGACCACCGAGCCCGTCTTCAACCTGCCCGCCATCTGGATTACGCCCGACCAGAAAGGCGAGGCCGAGGCCGCCGGCTACACCGTCGTCGACCCGGAGAGTGTTCTCGTGACGCATCTCTCGGAGACGATGCGCAAGCACGCCCACGAGATTCTCTCGCGCGACGACGCCCAGACCCTGGTCGACCGGCTCCGCGACCGGGCCCCCACCCTGGTCGGCAGCGTCGTGGGCGAGGCCGTGCCGCTCGGCCTCCTGCACCGGGTGCTCCAGAATCTGCTGAAGGACGGCATCCCGGTCCGGAACCTGGCTCGCATCATCGAGACGCTCGGCGACCACGCCCCCGCCACCAAGGACCCGGCGATGCTGACGGAACTCACGCGCAAGGCCCTGGCCCGCACGATCACCGAGCGCCACACCGGCGACGACGGGACGGTGCGGGCCATCGTCCTTCAACCGAACCTGGAATACGAACTGCGCGGCATGCTGCAGGACCAGGGGGGGAGCGAGACGCTCGCCCTGCCGCCCGACCGGGCCCTGGACCTGTCCCGCCGCATCGGCCACGCCTGGCGGCAGGCGATGAGCGCGGGGCACGACAAGGCGGTCCTCCTGTGCGACTACCGCCTCCGGCCGCACCTGGCCGCCATGATCTCCCGCCGCCTGCCCGACCTGCCGATCCTGGCCTACGACGAGATCGCCGTCGGCACGAACGTCGAGTCCGTGGTCACCGTCTCGCCGGAGGCGAGGGGAGCGGAGGTGCCCGGCGCCGACCAGACCACGGCCGCGCCGACCGGCCCGGCCGAGACGGCCGCCCGCGTCCAGGCCGCCGTCGCCGGGGCGTAACACATAAACGCTGTGGCCGTATTCCCTCTCCCTTGACGGGAGAGGGACGGGGTGAGGGTGAACGATGTGGGTGGCACGGCCACCCCCTCGCCTGCTACTCTGCGAAGCAGCCCTTCGCTGCGAAGCACGCACTACCCTCTCCCGCGAGGGGCGAGGGATGAAACGACGTCGCCGGGCTTGCCCGGCGCGTACCAGGAAAACAGGAAAGCGCCCAACCCCATGCGAGCCGCCGGCGTCACCACGGCCGTCATCGCCTTCTTCGCCCTGGCGAGCGTGGGCGTGGCCTGCGACGTCCCGCCGATGGTCTGCGCCACACGGGCCCTCGTCGGCGCGGGGGTGATGTATGTCCTGGCGATCGTCCTCCAGCGTGTCGTCTTCGGCATCATGGTGGACCTGATGGCCGGCCGCACACGAACCACGAATCCTTCTGAGGAACACACCCGGTGAGCGCGCCAACCGAACCGACCGTCTCGGACCCACCCGTCGCCAAGGCCCGGAGCCAGGCCCGGGAGGCTTACGCCCAGGGCGCCGACAAGGCACGCCAGGACCAATGGATCCTGGACTACCTGCCCCTGGTTCGCCACATCGTCCAGAAGGTGACCTCCAACCTGCGCCAGCGGGTCGACACCGAGGACCTCCTCTCGGCCGGCACCGTGGGGCTGGTTCGGGCGGCCCGGGCGTACCGTCCGGACAAACACGCCGAGTTCAAGACGTACGCGTACATTCGGGTCCGGGGGGCGGTCATCGACGAACTCCGGAGCCGCTCGTTCGCCTCCACGGGCGTCCATCGCCAGATCCGCACGATCCGCGAGGCCTACCAGGCCCTGCTCGCCGAGACGGGCTCCGTCCCGGCCGACGAGGAGATCGCCGCCCGCGCAGGCCTCTCGCTCCAGGCGTACTACCGCACCGTGGAAGAGGCCCGCCGCCAGCACTTCCTCTCCATCCACGGGATGGACGAGGAGAGCCCGTGCCTGGCGAACCTGATTCCGGCCGAGACCTCCACGCCCGAGCACGAGGCCCAGAAACGCGAGATGGTCCGCCGGCTGACCGAAGCCATCCAGGACCTGCCCGAACGCGACCGCCACGTCGTCCTTCTCTACTACCAGCGCGACCTCACGATGAAAGAGGTGGCTGAAGCGCTCGGCGTCACCGAGTCGCGGGTCAGCCAGGTCCACGCCGCCGCCCTGTTCCGACTGTCCATGAAACTCCAGGAGGACGCCTCATGACCGCTTCGTCCGACTGGTCGGTGCCCCGGGCCGACCGGGGCCGGGAAATCCACGAGACCGCCCCCGTGGCGCATCAGGACAAACAGTTCCCGCGGCGGGCTCCCGGGAGAAATCGCCGCCGGCGCGAGCAGCACCCGCAGGACGCGCCCGACGACGACAACGCCCCGGCCACCGGCGACGCCGATACCGGCGGGCCGCCCGACCGCCGGCGCGGCACCGACGACACCGACACCGCCTCCCCCGGGGATGAGCACGTTATCGACACCCTGGCTTGAGGACCCGCATTCGGAAGGAACGCACCACCATGGCCGTCAACGCGCCGGGCATTATCAAAAAGCACCGCGTCCGCGAGCGTCCCGCCGACCCGGCCAACGCAGCGCAGGCCGTCGCGGGAGGTCCGCCGTCCCCGGTGACGGCCCAGGCCCGGCTCGTCCGCCGGGACGGCGACCGCGCCCTGCTGGAGGTCGCATGCCCCTGCGGCAACGTGATTCACGTGGAATGCCAATGGG
This sequence comes from uncultured Anaerolineales bacterium, assembly GCA_964577175.1. Taxonomy (GTDB): domain Bacteria; phylum Planctomycetota; class Phycisphaerae; order FEN-1346; family FEN-1346; genus BS750m-G62. Next base: position 74,939 of record CAZNYC010000002.1, on the reverse strand, counting down.
AGGTCCCCCCGGCCGACGGCCCCGCCGACGCCGGCCCAACCCCCGACACGCCGCAACCGAACAAGGAGACCGCACAATGAGACGCTTCGCATCCCTCGCCCTCGTCCTGGCCGTCGGCATCGGCGGCTGCTCCCTCTTCCAGCGGGACGACGACCGGCCCGCCGTCCGGCCGGAACCGTCCGAACCGCAGGCCGCCTACCTGAAGGAGACGGCCATCCAGCCCGACGCCGAGGCCGGCTCCGGGACGGCGGTCGAGAACGCCCTGGCATGGTCGGAGAAACACGCGCAGGCGGTCGAACAACTCGCCCGTCAGCAGGAGACGAACCAGAAACTCGCCGACCAGAACCGGGCCCTGGAGAGCAAGGTCGCCGCCCTCGAAAGCGACCTTACCAAAACCCGTCAGGAACTGAAGGACGCCAACGACCTCCTCATCGACCTCCGCCGCGCCAACGAGGACTGGAAGACCAACGTCCTCGGCTACCGCGACGAGATGCGGAAGGCCCACGGGGCGGAAATCGAGGCCCTCCACAAGGTGCTGCGCCTGCTGGGCGGCGAGGTCACCGACACGAGCCCCGCCTCCGCCCCCGACGCCGACGGCGCCGCTTCCGGCGGCACAAACCCGGCGGACGCCTCGTCCCGCACGGCCGCCGCTTCGCAAGGAGACACCGGTGCGTCCACTGAGTAGCATCACCGTCGGGACACGGCAACGCGGTCACACGCTCTTGCGCGGTGGGTCTCCGTACCCACGGCGCGCCCGTGGGAGCGTCCACGCCGGCGCGGCGGGTGCGCCTCGGCTCCGCTCGGGACGGGCTCCGACCCGCCGCCCTGGACGGGGTGCGATCCTCCTGGCCGTCGCCCTGGCCGTCGCCGTCCTGCCGGCCGGGTGCGGGCGCGAGGCCGAGAACCGCCTCGGCTACTACACCGCCCCCCGGCGGGACCTGGTCCGCGTCCACCGTGTCGCCATGCTGCCGCTTGCCAACGAGAGCGACCATCCCGGCACCGAGGCGGGCCTCTCGGAGGAACTCTTCCGCGCGGTCCAGGGGTGCCAGTTGTTCCACGTGCGGCCGATGGACCCGGATGCCCCCGCGGCCGAGGCCCTGCCCGCCGTCGGCACGCGGCCGCTCACCCTGGCGGACCTCCAGCGCCTTCGACAGGCCCTGGGCACCGACGCCGTCCTCGCCGGCGCCGTCACCCGCTGGCAGCCGTACCCCCGGATGCAGACGGGCCTGTACCTGCGGCTGGTGGACCTGCGGAGCGGCGAGGTCCTGTGGGCCGTCGACCACGTCTGGGACACCACGGACGAGCACACCCAGGCCCGCCTCCGGCGCTTCTTCATCCGCCGGATGGGCGCCGGCACGGACCCGTTCGGCTGGGAACTCGGGACGGTCAGCCCCCGGGCGTTCCAGAAGTTCATCGCCCACGAGATCGTCGAGACGCTCCCGGGCCGCCGGCCGAGGGCCGACCGGGGCCTGGCAGGCGACTTTAGAAAAAATCGGCCTCGCTGAGGATTTTTTCTAAAGTCCCGGCGACGGCGCCCGACAATGATTTCGGTCACCGATGTGCGGAGCACCACCATGCATATTGAACCCACACAAGGTTTGGACGCCCTGGGGTCACCGGACGGCGCGCGGCACAGGCCGCAGCCGAACGAGGTCCCGTCCGCCGGCCGGGAGGCGGCGGCCGAGCCCGCTCGCGACGAAGCGGCCGTGCCGGCCGACTACGTCTCGCAGGCGGCGGGCGCGGCGGAGGTCCGCCCGGACGCCGTCGCCGAGGCGCGGCGGCTCATCGAATCCGGCGAGTTGGACACGGCGGAAGCGGCGGCCGCCGCCGCCGAAGCCATCCTGACCCTCGGCATTTAGAGCCTATCCGAATCACCCTCTGGCTTCGGCCGGCTGCGGCCTCGGGCCGACGAGGGGGTATTCGGACAGGCGCTTCGCACGACAACGCTAACTTGTGCGCGGCGGGTCTCCGCACCCGCCGCGCAGCCCTGAAAAGGCCGTTTCGAGCGGGGTGGGTGCCCCTCCGCTCCGGTCGGCACAGGCTCCGACCCACCGCGCAAATGGCCGACGGAGCGTTGGAGCGTTAGAAGCGAGTCCCACGTAGACGGCCCTGAGGCGGCCGAGGCCCATCATAAGGGGTGCTCGGCCGCCTTCCTTTTGCGCCGGCTCCCTCTCCGCCTCACCTGCCGCAGCGCACGGGCGCCGCGGCCCCTTCCGCAGCCCGGAACCGATTCGCTGAAAATCCTAAAGTATCGTTTCACGCCATCGATAATGGTACTCCGAAGGGTGGCGGCCAGGGGGCTGCCGACGCCGTCCCGTGTAAGAGGTGTGGGCTGCTGGGGCTCGCACGAACAGAACTTCGATCTGGTGAAAGGGAGAGTCAATCATGCTTGCGATTAAGAACAACCTGATGTCGCAGAATGCGGCCCGCCACCTGGCCACGTCGTACGACTCACTGGCCAAGTCGGTGGAACGGCTCTCGTCCGGCCTGCGCATCAACAGCGCGGCGGACGATGCGGCCGGCCTGGCCGTCCGCGAACTCATGCGGGCGGACATCGCCGTCCTGAGGCAGGGGGCCAAGAACGCCCAGGACGGCGTCAGCATGCTGCAGACCGCCGAGGGGGCCATGCAGGTCATCGACGAGGCCCTCGTCCGTATGAAGGAACTCGCCGAGCAGGCCGCCACCGGCACCTACACCGCCACGCAGCGCGGCCTGATGGACGACGAATTCCAGGAAATGGTCAACGAGATCGACCGCATCGCCCAGTCCACCAAGTTCAACAGCATCGCGATGCTCAACGACAGCGCGGGCTCGGCCGTCAACGTCCAGGTCGGTGCCGGCTCGACGGCCAACGTCGACTACATCGAACTCAGCAAGGTCGACGTCTCCAAGACCGGCCTCAGCGTCGACAGCCTCGACATCTCGACCGTCGCGGGCGCCCAGTCCGCCATGACGGCGGTGGCCACGGCCATCGAGACCAAGGACAGCGCCCGGGCCGCCTTCGGCGCCAAGATGAACCGGCTCCAGAACACCATCGACACGCTCAACATCCAGGCCGAGAACCTCAGTTCCGCCGAAAGCCGCATCTCCGACGTCGACACCGCCACCGAAATGACCAAACTGACCCGCAACCAGGTCCTGGCCCAGGCCGGCGTCGCCATGCTCGCCCAGGCCAACACCATGCCGTCGCTGGCGCTGTCGCTGCTGCAGTAACCGGCCGTTTAAGCGGAGGCGGCCTCGTCCGTCCACCACCCTCCGCGGCGAGACGAGGCCGCCTTCCCCTCACGCGAGCGCGGGCGAAGGCCCAGGGGGGATGCCATGTCCACCATCAGCCTGTCCGGACTCCAGACCGGCATCGACACCGACGCCATCGTCCAGCAACTCGTCTCGGCCTCCAGCGGCACGCTGAATCGCCTCCGTGTCCGCCGGACGGAGTGGACCGCCAAACAAGACGCCTTCGGCACCCTCCGGACCCGCCTCGACGCCCTTCAGACCGCCGTCGAAGACATCCGCACCACCGCCGACCTCCGGGCCTACACCACCACCTCGAACGACACCGACTCCCTTACCCTGGAGGCCGGCCCCGGCGCCGGCGAAGGCGCCCACGACGTCGTCATCAACCGCCTCGCCTCCGCCGAACGCCAGGTCCATGACGGCCAGGCCGACCTCGAAACCCTCGTCGGCGAGGGCGCCTTCGTGTACACCTACAACGGCACCACCCGCACCGTCCAGACCACCGCCGAGACCACCCTCGAGGACCTCCGCGACCTCATCAACAACGACGCCGGCAACCCCGGCGTCACCGCCAGCCTCCTGGAATACGACGCCGGCGCAGGCCAGGTCTACCACCTCGTCCTCGGCGGCAACGACACGGGGGCCGATTACGCCGTCACCATCGAAGACGCCCAGACCACCCTCGACGGCACGAACGGAACCCTCGACTTCCGCACCGCCACGTTTACCGAGACCCAGTCCGCCCAGGACGCCCAGGTCCGCATCGACGGGTACCCCGACGGCGACTGGATCACCCGCAGCACCAACACCATCAACGACATTCTGCCCGGTGTCACGCTGCACGTGCACGCGGCCACGGACGTCGGCGAGACCGTCCGCATCAGCATCAACCGCGACACCGGAGGCCTCAAAGAGAAGGTGGGCGCCTTCGTCCAGGCCTACAACGCCGCCACCGATTACATCCAGGAGCAGACCGCCTACGACGAGGCGACCGGCGAGGCGGGCGTCCTGATGGGCGAATATACCACCACCCACGTCCGGTACCTCACCCGCCTGCCGATCATCGAAGCCGCCCCGGGCTTCCTGGACGGCACCGACCCCTACACCCTGGCCGGCCAGATCGGCCTCTCGGTAGACCGGTACGGCACGCTGGAACTGGACGAGGAAACGTTCGACGACGCCCTGGCAGACGATTACCTCGGCGTGCTGAACCTCTTCGGCGCCGACCGCAGCGGCACGAGCGACTCCGACGTCCTCTCCTTCTACGGCGCCACCTCCGCCACCGAGGCCGGCACCTACGACGTCGAAGCCACCTTCGACGCCGGCGTCCTCGTCTCCGCCCGTATCAAGGGAGCCGACGAGGACGACAGCGCCTGGCGCGACGCCACCATCGACGGCGACACCATCGTCGGCGGTAACGACCACCCAGAGGCCGCGCTCCGCGTCGTTGCCGACTACAGCGACACGGGGACGGTGACGGCCGCGGTGCGCGTGCGGCAAGGCCTCGGCGGCCGCATGTACGAGACCCTCGACGACCTGCTCGACCCGCTCGACGGCCCGCTGGCCAACGTCGACGAGCGTTGCGACAGTACGCTGGACTCGATCGAAAACAGCATCGAGCGCCAGGAGCACCGCCTCGACGCGATGGAGCAGCGGCTGCGCCAGCGTTTCGCGCGTCTGGAGAGCACGCTCGCGCGGCTCCAGGCCCAGCAGAGCGCGTTGAGTTCGCTTTTCACCAGCGCCCCATAGGGCAGAAAGGACTTCCCCGATGAACGGCGGCATCCGCACCTACCAGGAAAACGCCGTCGCCACGCAGACGCGCGGCCGACTGGTCGTCCTGCTGTACGACGGCGCCATCAAATTCCTCCAGCAAGCCAAGCGCGAACTGGCGGCCGGCCACTTCGCCGAGAAAGGCACCTTTATCAACAAGGCCCTGGCGATCATCAACGAACTCGATGCCTGCCTCGACATGGAGCAGGGCGGCGAGATCGCCCAGAACCTCCGACGCCTCTACCACTTCATGATCCGACACCTGAACGAGGCCAACGCCCACCGCGACGAGCAGCGTATCCAGGACGTCATCGATTGCCTGAAGGACCTGAATGAGGGATGGAAGGCCGTTACGGATTGAACGCCCTCGCGCCGAATCCGGGCGCGGTGGGTCCGGCTACCCACCGCGCCCTTTTCTTTGGTTCAACGCCCATTACCGGGAGGAAAGGGCCTCGGCCTCGGCGCTTGGGCGGCCAGGGGCTTGATGGGGCGATTCCGGAGTAGCGCGGCGGGTCTGGAGCCTGGCCCGAGCGACGTCGAGGGGCACACGCCGCGTGTGTGTGACCCGGTTGGCGTGTCCAGCCGGGTCGATATCGCTCCCCGGCCGGGCCAGCCGGCCGTGGCACCCCCGGCGGCGATCGCTGCGGGCTTCAGTTGCCCTTCGATCCGCGGATCACCGCCGCCCACTGCCCCTTGCCCGGCGCCTGGAGGACGAGCGGCCCGGCGGCCGTCACGTTCTGCCCTTTGCGCCACGTGCCGCCGTCGATGTCGTACCAGCGGAGGCGGAGCGGGGCGCCGCCCGCGGCCGAGGCGTCGAGCGTCACCTTGCCGCCGCGCGGGAAATAGACCGCGCAGGCCCGGCCCGGTTCGGCCAGGCAGAAGGCCTCGCCCGCCTCGCGGTCGCCCAGCAGGTCCGGCCGCGGGGCGCCCGCGAACGGCGGCACGGCCCCGGTCACGTCGCGGGCCGCCCGGATCATCCGCTGCGCGAGCGCCGAGAGGCCGATGCCGCTGTCGGGCCGATGGAACCGGGCCGAGGCGCACCCCGCGAAGACGTTCCGCCAGAACCGTTCGACGGCGTCGCGGGTGGCGCCGTACTTGCCGCCGTCGGCCCCGTAGATCTTGACGTTGTTCATCGGGCGGACGGCGTCGGCGATGCGCCGCCGCTGCGCGAGGGCGTTCGCGTAGTGCCGCTCGCCCTTGTTGTGGTTGTTCTGAGAAATATCCACGAACGAGTACGTTTCGGGATGATCGAACGTGGCGTTGTGCTGCGGATGGGCGAGGTCCCACTTGTCCCACATCTCGGTGACCTCGACCTGCCGGCCGGCGGCCTTCGCCTTCCTGCGGATGAACTCCGCCCAGTACGCGCCCCACGTGGGCGTCACGCTTGTCTCATTGTCCATGCAATACAGGACGTGGCCGTGCGGCAGGGAATACGAGAGGAGTTTCGCGACGAACGCCTCCTGGTACGTCCGCACCGCCTTCAGGTCCTTCGCCCCGGGTGCCGAGCGGAAGAAGTCGTTCTCCGTCCGCACCGGATGGGTCTTGACGACGAGCGGCAGGCCGGATTCACCGGCCGTGTAGTTGACGTTGTGCTTCGGGTTGAACGGGTTGCGGTCCCAGTTGTCGCGATAGTAATCGAAGGTGGCCCATACCTCGATCTGGACGATGACGTCGCGGCGGGCCGTCTCGGCCAGGAACCGCTCGAACCGCTTCCAGAACTCGGGATTCGGCTGTGCCAGGTCGAACTGGTTGCCCTTGCGGACGAAGGGCGGGACGTTGCCCTCGTCGCGCCAACTCATCGTGCAGCGGACGTAGTTCCCGCCGCAGGCCGCGAGCGTGTCGAGGTGCTCCGCCAGGTTCGGAATCTGGAACAGGTTGTCCTCGACCGACCCGCCCAACAGGAGCACGGGCTCGCCCTTGTATTGCCAGTAGTACGGGTTCTTCGGCCACGGCCGGATGCGGTCGGCGTTCTCCGCCCCCGCGACCGCCGGCAGGAGGACCGTCGTAACCATCGCCACCAACACCGTCGCTCGCGCCGCTCGACGCATGAGAGTCTCCCTTCTTGGACATGAACAGGGCCCGGAACCAGCATACCACCCCGCGCCCGCGCCGCCAAGGGAAACGCGAACCGCACGGCCGCCTCACGTCAGGGCGAACCACGTGCCCGCCCCGCAGCCGACGCACGCGTCCGGGAAGCGGCAGGCGAAGAAGCGGACCGCCTCCGGCCCCGTGCAGTGGCCCGGGCCCAGCACCTGGACGCCGTACCGGTCGACGGCCTCGGCGGTCCGCTCGAGGCGCTCGGGGGTCGCCCGCCCCAGGTGCAGGCCGCCGAGGACGGCGTACACCTCGCGGATGCCGGCCAGGTCCGTCACGTAGTCCAGCGTGTTGACGAGACCGGCGTGCGCGCAGCCGCACAGGACCACCAGGCCGCGGTCCGTCCGGAGGAAGACGGCCTGGTCGTCGGGGACGGCGCCGGGCGTGCGGCAGTCGGGGTCGGTGTAGAAGTCGCCGCCGGGGTCCTCGAACGGGGTGCGGCGCGGAATCTCGCCCGTCACCCAGACGCCGGGCACGACTTCGGTGGGGCCCTCGGTCCAGGTGACGCGTCCTTCCCGGCCGCGAAGGACGGCCGCGGCCTCCTCACCCACGCCGATGGCCCGGTGCGGCGGGGCATCGCCCCGGCTGAAGCACGGCTCCAGGGCCGCAGGGTGGGCGAACACCCGTGCCGCCTCCGCCCGGTCCAACGCAAACGGCAGGCCGCCCGCGTGGTCGTAGTGGCCGTGGCTGAGGACGACGGCGTCGGCGTCGGCGAGCGGCAGGCCGAGGCGGTCGGCGTTGTGCGCCAGGGCCTCGCCCTGTCCCGTGTCGAGCAGCAGACGGGCCTGGTCGGCCTCCACCCACAGCGAGAGGCCGTGCTCGCCCAGGAGGTCCCGCCGCTCGGTCGTGTTATCGACGACCACGAGGACGGCGACGTGCTCGACGACGGGCAGGTTCATGGGCGATGGGGCCATGGTACGCGTTATCGTTGTGTGGCCCGGCCGGCTTGTCCGGCCGGGAGATTCGCCGGGCGCTCGCCGCACCGCGCACCATCATTCAATGGTCGCAGAGGTTGTCGCCGGTCTGAAGCGTGCCGGCGACGTAGGCGGCCACGAGGTCCTCCGGCGCCTGCGACGGCGCCCCGACGATCGTCTGGATACCGTGTTCGGCGAAGAGGTCCTGGGCCCGCCGGCCCATGCCGCCCGCGATGATGATCTCGGCCCCCTGGCCGGCCAGCCACTTGGGCAGAACCCCCGGCTCATGGGGCGGCGGCTCGGCCGTCTCGGTCTTTTCGATGGTGCCGTTCGCGGCATCGACGTCCACGAGGGCGAACTCCCGGCAGTGGCCGAAGTGCGTGGCGAGTTTGCCCTCGGCCAACGGAATGGCGATACGCATCGTCTGTGTCTCCTCATCGGTTGCGGGTGAAGTCTCATCGACCGTGTCCACGGCCGCGGCGCCGGCATCGAGGGCGAGCAGCGGGGCGACGATCGCCTCGAACGCCCGGACGGTCGCCCCCTCGGCCCCCGGCAGGACAACGGGCTTACCGGCGTCGCACGCCTCGACGACCTTCGGGTCGATGGGCACGCGGCCGAGGAAGGGGACGCCCATCTCGGCGGCCATCCGCTCGCCCCCGCCGGCGCCGAACAGGTCCGTCACCTCGCCGCACGCCGGGCACGCGAACCCGCTCATGTTCTCGACCACGCCGAGCACGGGCAGCCCGAGTTGGCGGCAGAAGTTGATGGATTTCCGCACGTCGGCCAGGGCCACCTCCTGCGGCGTGGTGACGAGGACCGCCCCGTCGGCCCCCTCGACCAACTGGGCCACCGAGAGCGGCTCGTCGCCGGTGCCGGGCGGCGAATCGATGACCAGGTAATCCAGGTCGCCCCAGGCGGTGTCCGACAGGAACTGGCGGATGACGTTCATCTTCATCGGCCCGCGCCAGATGACGGGGGCGTCGCGCTCCGGCAGCATGAAGCCCAGCGACAGGACCTTCAGCCCCGCCGCCGTCACGGGCACGATCGTTTCGTTCTGGAGTTGGACCCCCTGCCCCTGGAGGCCGAGCATGCGCGGCACGCTGGGGCCGTGCACGTCCACGTCGAGCAGGCCGACGCGGCGGCCGGCGTCGGCCAGGGCCCGGGCGATGTTGACGGCCACGGTGCTCTTGCCCACGCCGCCCTTGCCCGAGAGGACCATCACCTTGTGGCGGATGCGGGAGAGGCGGTCCGCGAGGGCCTGCTGCTGCCGCTCGCGCTCCCGGGCGGGGTCCGGCGGGCCGGCGGCCGCACCCGTTTTCGGGCCGGCGTCCTGCTTCATTCCTTCGGTTGGTGGCGCTGACATAGTTGCTCCCACACGGTTCGAATATCGTCGGCGACGGGGCTGTGGTTCACTTCCACGACGGCCCGGCCCCGGACCTGCGCCTCGGTCACCGTCTTATCGTAGCGGACGCGGCCGAGGACGTCGAGCCCGAGGCCGCGGGCGCGGGCCTCGATGGCGTCGGCCAGGTCGGGGTTCAGATCCCACTTGTTGACGCAGACGGCGGCGGGCACGTCGAAGTACCGCGCCACGCCCACCACGCGCTCGAAGTCGTGCTGCCCGGACCGCGTCGGCTCGGTCGCCACGACGACGAACGAGGCCCCCGTGATGGCGGCAATCACGGGGCACCCGATGCCGGGCGGCCCGTCGATGAGGATCGGGTCGAAGCCGTGGGCCCCGGCCACCTGGCGGGCGTGCTGGCGGACGAGGGTCACGAGTTTGCCGGAGTTCTCCGCCCCGATCGCCAGCCGCGCGTGCACCATCGGCCCGTGCCGCGACTCGCTGATGAACCACTCGCCGCACTCGCATTCGGGGAAGTCGATGGCGCCCTCCGGGCAGAAGCGGACGCACACGCCGCACCCCTCGCACGCCGCCGGGTCCACGCGGAACCGCGGGCCGTCGGCGCTGTCGGTCCGGACGATGGCGTCGAACCGGCACCGCGCCAGGCACCTGCCGCACCCCGTGCAGTCGTCCTGCCGGATGACGGCCTCGCGGCCGCTGACGAACGTCTCGCGGCGCTGAATCTCCGGGGCCATGACGAGGTGCAGGTCGGCGGCGTCGACGTCGCAGTCCGCCAGGACGGTGCCCTCGGCCAAAACGGCGAGCGATGCCACCAGGCTCGTCTTGCCGGTGCCGCCCTTGCCGCTGATGACGACCAGTTCGTTCATCGTGCCTCCGTGGCGGCGTAGAAGACGCCGCCGTCGCGCCGCACGGCCTCGGCCCGGCCGGCGGCGAGGAGTTCGTCAATGCGTTTCAGGGCCTCGTTCGGCGCAATGCCGAGGCCGTCGGCCACGTCCTTCGCCGAGCACGGCCGTCGGCGGAGCAGTTCGAGGACCTCCTCGGCCGTCGCGCCGGCGGCGGTGTCGCCGGCGGGCTGGCGGAACTCGGCCACCACCTCGGCCGGCGGGTCGAAGCGGCGGGCGAGGGCCTCCAGTTGCTCGCGCGACACGGGCCGCACGCCGGCTTCCGCCGGCGGCCGCACCGCCGTGTTCAACTGAATACGGTCCGGCCGGACGCGCCGGGCCAGCAGCGAGAGCGCCGCCACCTCCGTCTCCCTATCCGCCAGGTCCGCCAGCAGCATGACCTCCAACCACACCTCGCCGGCGAACCGGCGGGTGAACCGCACGAGGCCCCCGAACATCGTTTCCCAGTCCAGGTCCGGGTGCGGCCGGTTCACGCGCCGCCACGCCGCCGCGGTCCCTGCATCGAGCGACGGCACCACGAGGTCCACCTCGGCCAGGGCGTCCGCGACGGCGGGCTCGGAGAGCAGCGACCCGTTCGTCAGGACGGCGAGCGGCACGTCGGTCCGGCGGCGGATTTCGGCTGCCAACCGTCCGAGGCCACTGTGCAGCGTCGGCTCGCCGGAGCCCGCCAGCGTGACGTAGTGCGGCGGGGCGTCGAGGTCCGCCAGGCGCCGCTCGACGTCCGCGACGACGGCATCCACGGGCACGTACGCCTCGCGGCGCAGCGTCCGGTTCGTCGTCCGGCCCAACTGGCAGTACAGGCAGTCATAGGTGCACGTCTTGAACGGTACGATGTCGACGCCGAGCGACCGCCCCAGCCGCCGCGACGGCACGGGGCCGTACACGTATTGGGCGCGTTCGGCCACGGTGTCAGGGCTCCGCCTGCGCTGCCTGGTGCCGGGTCACCGTCTCCGAGACCGTTTCGAAGAGTCGGACGAACGCCTCGCGCAGGTCGTGGGCCACGTCGATCGCCAACTCGCCGCGCGAATACGCCTCGGCGATGCGGCGGTCGTCGGGAATCTCCATGAGCACCGGCACGCTCTCCTCGGCGCAGTACCGGTGGACGCGGTCGTCGCCCACGCCCACGCGATTGACGACCACGCCGAACGGGATGCCCAGCATCCGGACCGTGTCGACGGCCAGGGTCAGATCGTGCAGGCCGAACGGCGTGGGTTCGGTCACGAGCAGGACGAAGTCCGTCCCCCGGACGGCCGTAATCATCGGGCACGCCGTGCCGGGGGGACAGTCGAGGAGGTTGACCTCGTCCGCCTCGATGTGCCGCTTGACCGCCCGGATGAGCGGCGGGGCCATCGGTTCGCCCAGGTTCATGCGGCCCTGGACGAAGGCGATGGGGCCGGCGCGGCCGGTTTCGACGACGCCCACCTCGCGGTCCTCCTCGGTGATGGCGCCCTCGGGGCAGACGAGCGTGCACCCGCCGCAGCCGTGGCACAGTTCCGGAAAGACGAGCGGCCTGGTCTTGAGCGAGACGATGGCGTTGTATTGACACATCTCGGCACACTCGCCGCAGGCCGTGCAGGCCGCCTCGTCCACGACGGGGACGGGCACGCCGACGGACTCGGCAGTCTCGATGTCGGCCCCGAGGAAGACGTGGCAGTTGGGCTCCTCGACGTCGCCGTCGAGCACCCGCACCGGCCGCGCCAGCGCCGCCGCCAGGTTCACCGCGACGGTCGTCTTGCCCGTGCCGCCCTTGCCGGAAGCCATTGCGAGGATCATGGTCACATCCAGTGGCCCTGGACGTCCGGGGCCTCGGTCGGTGTCAGGTTGCCGGCCTTGTACTGCGCAACGGCGTCGGCCACGGTGCCACGGGCGCCCACGATGACCTGGATGCCGGCGGCGCCGAGCGTGCGGAACGCCTTCGGCCCACAGTGGCCCGTCAGGACGACGTCGGCTTCCAGGTTCGCCACGTTCTGGCCGGCCTGGACGCCGGCGCCGCCGGCGGCCTGGAGGTTCTGGGTGTTGTCGACGGCGCGCCACTGGTCGGTCTCGGTATCGTAGACGATGAAGCAGGCGGCGCGGCCGAAGCGCGGATCGACGGCGGCCTCGAGCGTGTCGCCCCGGGCCGTGATGCAGAGTTTCATGGCGGTCCTCCCATCTGTCCATGAGACAGCGCGGCGGGTGCGGAGACCCGCCGCGCCACACACGGGCCTGTCTGCCCTATTCGCTCTCCTGCGTGGCCAGTTCATCGAGGCGGGCGCGGGCGGCGTCGAGTTGCTGCTGGAGCGCCTCGACCTGTTGGCCGAGGAACTGCTTCTCGGCGTCCGGGGTCGGTGCGGCCGCGCCGAAAGGCACCCCGCCCCAGGCGGGCATGCCCATGGCGGCGCGCTGCCAGCCCGGCGATCCGGTTGCGTAGAACCAGTTCCGGCGGCCCCAGCCGCCGCGGCCTCGGCCCCAACCGCCTCCACGACCCCAGCCCCAGGCGCCGCCGCGGCCGGGAATCGGATTCATGTATCCCGGCATGCCGTAGCCGGCGCAGTAGCCGGCCGCCCGGCCGGTCATCGGGCCCATACCCATCGGTCCGGTTCCATCTCCACCTGGCATCGTTTGCCTCCTTCATTCAGACGTTCTATCGTTGATTCAACAGACCAGCTTCCTCAGGAGTTTCCGTCACCCGCCGCGCGTCATGGCCGCACCGCATTTCGGGCACGGGACCCCGCTGCAGGGCGTGCCGCGCTGGTGCACGAGGGTGTGGCCGCAGCGGGGACAGACGCACGTGCCTCCGGCGCCCCCGGCGGCCGGTCCGCCCATGCGTCCACGGCCGCCACCGGCGCCTCGGCCTCGGCCAGCGCCGCCACCCATGCCTTGTCCTCTGCCCCCCATGCCGCGACCGGTGCGGGGGCCTTGACCTGTGGGTCCTGTGCCGTCGCCTCGAGGCATGATAAACTCCTTTCGAATCTTCATGGTTGTCATTCTGAGGAGGCCGCGAGGCCGACGAAGCATCTCGCCTTGTCGCCTTTCGCACGGCGAGATTCTATGGCCCCGCAAGCGGCGCCTCAGAATGACAATCTCACATTACCCTTGCCGGACTCCGTCATCACAGAAAGCCACGACCGCGGCCCATGCCGCGACCTCTCCCGCCACCGCGTCCGCCGCCGCGGCCGAAGCGGCCTCGCCGTCGCCGTCCGCAGCCGGGCATCGCGAAGGTGGGCCCCGGCAGAAGGCCCTGCGCGTAGGCCGTGACGACCTCCTCGACGGTCCCGGCCACGAACGGCACGAGGCGGATGCCTTCGGCGGCAACGGCCTCGGCCAAGGGTCGGGAAATCGCCCCGCAGACCAGCGTCCGGGCGCCAAGGGCCTTCAGGCAGGCGGCTTTCTCGCTCGGCAGATGGCCGTGGATCGGCTCCTCCCGCCGGCCGGTCAACCGGCCGCCATCCATCTCCGCCACCAGCACCGTGCCGGCGGTGTCGAAGACGGGCGAGATCCGATTGTCCCAAACCGCGAAGGCGACCGTCATGGCCCCGCACCTCCGCCGTATAGGGAGCAAGACCGATGCCAAGTGGAGCCAAACCGGGCCGAAAAGCGCGCAACTCCATCCTTGACAATGACTTGCGCTGATGAAACGGGTGGGAAACGTGCTCGCAACCGGCGCGAGAAAGTCGCAGAACTGCGACGATTGCGGCGAAACACCGTCGCGATAACGCGACGCCTGGGCGTTTCCAGTTCGCATGGCAGCGCGGCGGGTCTCCGCACCCGCCGCGCAGGAGGCCTGGACTGATAAGGCGCGGTGGTCACGGAGAACCACCGTGCCACCACGCGTGGTCAAACCGCTCTAGCCGTCCGCCGACGACCGCCCGTCCTGGGCCGGAAGGGAGAGGCCCAGCGCCCGGACCTTGCGGAAGAGCGTGCTCTTGTGCAGGCCGAGGTCGCGGGCGGCGGCCTCGCGGTTGCCGGCGTTCCGCTCGATGGCGTCGAGGATGGCCCGGCGCTCGGCGGCCCGGACGGCCGAGGCCAGGTCGCCCCCGTCCGGCACGGCGTCGGCGGTGCCGGTGTCGCCCTCGCCTTCGGCCGAGGCGGCGCGGGGCAGGAGTTCCTCCGGCAGATGGCGGCGCTCGATCTGGCCTTCCTCGCACAGGATGAACGCCCGCTCGATGACGTTCTCCAGTTCCCGCACGTTGCCGGGGTAGTCGTGGGCCAGGAGGACGGCCATCGCCTCGCGGCTGACGCCCGTGACGGCCTTGCCCTGCAGGCGGTTGAACCGCTCGACGAAATGGTCCGCCAGCAGCGGGACGTCCTCCTTCCGCTCGCGCAGCGGCGGCACGCGCAGCCGGACCACGTTCACGCGGTAGTACAGGTCCTGGCGGAAATCACCGCCCGCGACCAGGGCGTCGAGGTCGCGGTTCGTGGCGGCGATGACGCGCACGTCCGCCCGGACCGATTCCGTGCCGCCCAGCGGTTCGAAGGTCCGTTCCTCCAGGACCCGCAGCAGGCGGCTCTGGAGGGCCGCGCTGACGTCGCCGATCTCGTCCAGGAAGATCGTGCCGCCCTCGGCCACGGCGAAGCGGCCGGGCTTGTCGCGCGTGGCCCCGGTAAACGCCCCCGCCTTGTAGCCGAAGAGTTCGGACTCCAGGAGGGTATCCGGCAGGGCCCCGCAGTTGACGGGGACGAACGGGCCGCCCGCGCGCGGGCTGAGGTCGTGAATCGCCCGGGCCAGCAGTTCCTTGCCCGTGCCGGTCTCGCCCTGGAGGAGGACGGTCGACTCGCTGGCGGCGGCCTGGGGCAGGATCTCGAAGATGCCGCGCATGGCCGGGCTCCGGCTGACGAGGTCGCCCACCTGGATCCGTCCCTGCAGTTCGCTGCGGAGTTCCTCGACGAGGCTCAGGTCGCGGAACGTCTCCACGCCGCCCACCACCTCGCCGCGCTCGGCCCGCAAGAGGGCCGTGGACACGCTGATGGGGATCCGCCGGCCGTCGGCGTCGACGATGAACGCGGAGCGGTCGATGACCGGCTCGCCGGTCTGCATCGTCTCGCGCAGGGCGCAGGCCGCCTCGCACATGGAGGAGCGGAAGACGTCGGCGCACCGCCGGCCGACGGCCTCGTCGCGCGGCACACCGGTAATCTCCTCGGCGGCCCGGTTGAACGAGGTGATCCGCCACTGATGGTCCACCGTGAAGACACCGTCCGAGATGCTTTCGAGGATGGCCTCGGTGGCCCGGCGGGGCAGCGCGTTGTCGGTCGGTTCGGTCATGGCACGGTGGCCCGCGGACGGGCACGACGGTTCGAGCATTGTAGCGAGCGGGCCCGCGGGAATCCACCGCCGGCCGCGCGCCGACGCCCGAGAAGGCACCCCCGCCGGGTGGCATGGCCACCCGGGGGCCGATGCGCCTCACGCCGCGCCGCCGCATGCGCCGATGAAACCCATACGTCCGCAGCGCGAAGGAGAACCCCCCATGCGCCGCCGCCTCAACCCCCTCACCATCATCGGCATGATCATGGTTTTTACGGGCCTCGGCCACCTGCTGACGACGTTCCTGGCGCCCGCCGAGAACTGGTGGACGCCGCGCTCCCTCGCCAAGCCCTTCGAGGAGAGCCGTGACCGGGTCCGTGTGCTCATCTCCGGCACGCCGCTGGCCGACCACCTGGAGGCCGGTACGCTGAAGGTGGCCGGCCAGGGCGAGTCGCCCCGCGCCGTGACGGCGGAGGAGATTCGCTTCCGCTTCAACAACTGGGACCGGGTGCGAGCGAACCTGTATTTCCGAGCCATCTTCAGCGCCTCGTACACCACGGCGGGCGTGGCGATGCTGCTGGTCGGCCTCCTGCTCGTGCCGCGGCTTCGCAGTGGACAAGGGACCGCGGCCCCGGCAGAATAGGACCGCCGCCCCGTACGGGCCGCCGGCCCGGAGCCGTGCTTCAACCACCGCCTCCGCGTCCGCCACGTCCGGGTGCGCCGGTTGAAGTAACCGCCTCGCGAAAAACGGCGAACGGCAACGGCAGCCTCACGCCAAGGCGCAAAGCCGCAAAGGCAGCAAAAGCAACGACGGGCAAACATGGAAAAGCCAACGGCGGCAAGGCGAGATGCTTCGTCGCCCGTTCGGGCTCCTCAGCATGACAGATGTGGTCGTTGCTGTAACTCTATCCGTCGCCTTTGACGTTTTGGTCGTTGCCGTCTTTGCGGCTTTGCGTGAGGCGCGCCGTTAATCTGTTGCCGTTGTGCCTTCTTCCGCGAGCGCCAGGAGCGACCGGGCGACGGCGTCTTCCGGCCGGACCTTCAGATACGAGCGCAGCAAGCGGGCGGCCTCGGCGTCGCGGCCGCGCCGCAGGTACAGCCGGGCCAGGTACAGCGTCGCGAGCCGCCCGTCGCGGCCCTCGAACCGCCGGGCGTGGTCGTAGTACGTGACGGCCTCGGTCCAGTCCTCGGCCTGTTCCGCGAGGTGCCCCGCCCACAGGAAGACCGACGGGCCTGCGTCACCCATTTCAATGAGTTGCTTTAGGACCTCGCGGGCCCGGCCCCGCTCGCCCTTTCGCAGCGCGAGGCGCGCTTCGGCCACGCGCATCGCGCGGGTCCGTTTCGGGGGCGGCACGCGGTCCATCCAGGCGCGGAGCGTGGCGTCGGCCTCGCCGGCGTCGGCCGCCCGAACGAGGACGTCCATGAGGTCGACGTCGTCGGCGGTCGCGTCGGCGAGCGGGCCTGCGAGCAGCGCCCGCCCGCGCGCGAGCACCGTCGGCCAGTTCCCCGCCGCCAGTTCCGCCGCCAGCAGCGCCCGCCGGGTCGCCAGGTCCGCCGGGTCGGCGAGGACGGCGGCCTCGAGGGCGGCGATGCGGCCGGTCGTCTCGCCCGTCTCGCCGCGGGCCCACGCCAGGTGCCGCCACAGGTCCGCGTCGGCCGGCGACTGCGCCAAGAGATGCGACGCCGCCCGTGCCGCGGCCGCCGCGTCGCCCTCGTCAACGGCCAGGGCGAGGTCCATCCGGCGGAACCGGGCGTCGGACGGGAACCGCGCGATGCCCTTCTCCACCAGCAGCCGGGCCAGCCGCCCGTCCTCCAGCGCCCGGGCCGCCTGGGCGTACAGGGACAACAGGTCCGCCGAACACGCATCGACGTCGAGATACTTGCCGAGCAACTCGGCGGCGTCGCGCCACCGCTCCTGCCGGACGCGGACCTGCGCCAGGCCGAGCCCGGCCTCGGTCATCTGGGGGTCCATCGCGAGGGCCTTGCGATACGCCGCGGCCGCCGGCACCAGCGCCGACTGCCGCAGGTGCGCGTGGCCGAGCACCAGGTGCCGCAGGGCGTGGTCCTCGACGCCCTCGGGGAGGGTCCGAAGCCGCTCGATCGCCGCCGCGGGCCGGCCGGCGCCCAGGTCTTCCTGCGCCGCACGCAGACGGTCCGCCAGGTCCTTCGGCAGCGTGACGGGTTCGGCGGCGGGGGCGACTGCCGCGGCCAGCATGAGCACCAGCAGCATCCAGGCGCACGTCCGGACAAGGCCGGCCGCGGCACGGGCGCGAAGCGGCCGGACGAGCCCGGCCCTGGCACGGGCGCGAGACGCTGTCATTCTGAGGGCCGCTGGCGGCCCGAAGCATCTCGCCGTGCCCGTTGCCGTTTCGCCTTTCCCGCGGCGAGATGCTTCGCTTCGCTCAGCATGACAACCCTGCGCGGCGCACGGCCGGACAAGGCCGGCCGTGGCACGGGCGCGAAGCATGTTGGTCAAAAACCGTCTCACGACTCCAGCCTCCACACCAGGCGCAGCGTGACCCGGGCGGGCACGGGGTTCCCGCGGCGCAGGGCCGGGCGGAACGAGAGCGACCGTCCGACCCGCCGGGCGGCCTGCTCGAAGACCCCTGACGGCGTGCTCGAGAGCACCTCCACCCCCGTCACCCGGCCGTCCGCGTCCACCGTCAGGCGGATCTGCGTCCGGCCCGTGGTGCCGCGCATCCGCGCCCGGCGCGGGTAGTACGCCGAGAGGTCGGGCGGCCTGAGGAGGACGGGTCCGCGCGAGGGGCGGCCGACGGTCGGCTTGCCCGCCTCGTCCCCGCCGCCGCCGGCGGGCTCCGGCGGCGCGGGCGGAGCGGACGGCGCCGCCAGGGCCTCGTACGCCGGCACGGCCAGCGACGATGCCGTCGCCACCGGGGCCGTCTCCAGCGCCAGCGGCGCCGGCTCCGGCATCGCGAGGTCCGCGGCCGTCACCTCCAACGTCTCCGGCTCGGGCAGGGGCGGCTGCCGGGGCGCCGACGGCGAGGGGACGGCCTCGTCGACGGCGGGCCCCTCGGCCATCTCCATCTCCTCCGGCTCGATGGGGCGGACCTCGAGCGGCACAGCGGGCGTGGTCGACGGCCGGGCCGACCCGCTTCGCTGGAGCCACGTCACCATGAAGATGACGAGGGCCAGGTTCAGCGCAATCGCGAGGACGGCGGCCCCGATGTGGCGCGCGAGGCCGCGCCGGGCGGGTGAGCGGCGTTGGCGTTCCGTGTTCATGGTAGATCCGTAATCGCAGAACGGCCTTTGCTATCATCCTGAGGAGCGGCGAAGCCGCGACGAAGAATCTCGCCTCGATGCCTTTCGCACGGCGAGATTCTTCGGCCTCGCCAGCGAGGCCTCAGAATGACATCTTCACTCTGCTCGTACCGGACTCAAAATGTCATCGGGGCAGCGCCGCCACGTTCACCGTCTCGGCCCCGCCCGCGAAGCACGCGTCGTGGACCCGGAGCAGGAGGCCGGTCGGCACGTCGCGGTCGGCCTGGATGACGACGGTCCGGGTATCGGTGTCGCGAAGAGCGGCCTGGATGGCGGCCGTATCGTCCGGCCGGATGGTCCGCCCCGCCACGTGCACCGTGCCGCGCTTCGTAATCGCCACGGGCAGGTAGCGGGCGGTCACCTGGCGGGCGGCGGCGCTGCGGGGCCGGTCGATGCGGACACCGGCGTCCTGGACGAAACTGGTCGAGACGATGTAGAAGATCAGGAGGATGAAGACCATGTCGATGAGGGGCGTAATCTCGATGGCCGCCCCCGACCGTCGGCCCCGCCGCGCTGTCAACGTGCCGCGACGCATCAGGCCGCTCCTTCCGCCGCCAGGCCCGCCGCCCGCCGAAGCCGCCGCAGCCGCTCACGCCGGCGGACGAGGAGCCGCTCCGCCACCAGGCCCGGGGCCGCAATCACCAATCCATACTGCGTGGTCAGGAGGGCCTTGCGGATGCCCTCGCCCATCTCGGCGATGTACCCGCCGGCGAGGATGCTGTCGAACGTCTCGATGATGCCGGTCACGGTGCCGAGAAGCCCCAACAGGGGGGCCACCACGACGCAGGCCCGGATGAGGCCCATCCGCCTGAGGCCGCGCACGCCCGCCCCGACGGCCGCCTCCTCGTCGACAGCCGGTGAGGGAAGCGCGGGCCGACCCGCTTGGTGGACGGCCCGCGCCTGGGCCCGGATGTCGAGCAGCCGCTCGACCACCAGGTACGCCAGGGCCAGGGCCACGGCCGTCAGGGCGGCCATCGTCCAGCCACCGGCGGCGAACCAGTCGACGATGACACGGAGGTCGATCACGCGTCCGGCTCCTCGCACCGGGACGGGGCGCGGTGGGTCTCCGCACCCACCGCGCCCGAATCGTCGATGTCGCCTTTGCGCGGCGGAGATCCCTCGGCTGCGCTCGGGACAGGCTCCGACCCGCCGCGCACGAAGTGTGGCTTCTGCGTCAAGGGGCTCATGGCGCGTCCGCCTCGTCGCCTTCGTCACTCTCGCCCCGCTGGACGCCGAACACCTGGATGGCCTGGTGTTCGAGCATCGCCTCGCGGCGCTGGACCCACCGTTCCAGTCCCGCGTGGGCCAGGAGCAGCGGGATGGCCACCATCAGGCCCAACTGCGTGGTGATGAGGGCCTCGCTGATGCCGCCCGAGAGCAGCCGCGGGTTCCCCGTCCCGACGGACGAGATCGTGTCGAACGTGGCGATCATGCCCGAGACGGTGCCGAGCAGCCCGAGCAGCGGGGCGACGCCGGCC
Source organism: uncultured Anaerolineales bacterium (assembly GCA_964577175.1). Taxonomy (GTDB): domain Bacteria; phylum Planctomycetota; class Phycisphaerae; order FEN-1346; family FEN-1346; genus BS750m-G62. The sequence continues at coordinate 54,687 of CAZNYC010000002.1, read as the reverse complement.
AGCGCCCCGAGCAGGCTGAGGGAGCGTTCCAGGTGGGGCGCCTCGGCGAGCAGGGCCGACTCCATCGCCGCCTCGCGCTGGTCCTCGCTCTTGCCGACGGTCTCCACGCCGGCGGCGAGCACCCGGCCGGCCGGATTGCGCGACTGCGCCGCCGCCTCCCGCGCCGCCCCCGCGTTGCCCCGCTCCAGGTGGCCGAGCACGTCCGAGAGGAGCGACGGCCGCGGCTTCGTCAGCACCAGGTACCCGAACCGTTCCAGCACCAGGATGATACCGAGGGCGCCGACGGCGACGATCGGATAGATGAACAGGCCGCCCGCCTCCAGCCATGCCCGGAGCGTCTTCGGCTCGGTGGCGGCCCGGTCGGCGAGGGAGCCGGTCACGTCGAGCGGCAGGCGGACGAGGGTGCCCGCGGCGGCGGACCGGAGCGCGTCCGCCCCCTCCTCCGGCAGGTACGGACCGGCGACGAGCGGCCGGCCGTTCGGGCCCGTCCGGAGCAGGCCGAGCGTCTCGCGGCCGGGGCCGCACGCGTACGCCGCCACGTCGCCCACGCGGAGGACGGGCACCTCCGCCTCTGTGCCGTTGCGGGTGACGACGGGTTCAGCGGCGAGACGGACGTCGCCGCCACGGCGGAGGGCGGCGAGGCGTTCGTCCAGCCGGTCGCGGAGGGCCTGCTCGAGGGCGTCGACGGGCGCGGTGGGATCGACCTCCGCCCCGACGGCCTCGGCGGCGCTGCGGACGGCGCGGCGGGCGCGGTCCGCCGCGAGGGGGGCGGCGCGCTCGAGGTCCGCCGCTTGCGCCTCGAGACGATCACGGGCGGTGCGGGCGGCCTCGGCTTCGGCGCGGGCGGCGTCAAGGGCCTCGTACGCCTCGGCGAGTTCGGCCGCCAGGGCGCGGCGGGCCTGGAGGTGGTCCTCGCGAGCCTCGGCCAGGGCCCGCTCGGCCTCGGCGCGGGCGGCCTTGGCGCGGGCGAGGAGGTCGGCGCCCGAGGCGTCGGCGGCGCGCCCGGGGGCGGCGCACGCGACCACCGTCGCGGCGGCGAGAAACACCGGGATGAGGAGGCGATGCGTCATGCGATTCCTGGGTCCCCGCGTGGCGGCCTTCCCAGGCCGCCGCGCTTCTCGTTCATCATGCGAGGGTTCGCTGGTCATGGCTGTCATTCTGAGGAGGCCGTAAGGCCGACGAAGAATCTCGCCTCCGTGCCGCTGGCACCCTGGCACGGGTACGGCTCGTGCCGTGGCCGGCGGCGAGATGCTTCGGCCCCGCAAGCGGGGCCTCAGAATGACATCTACTCCTTCACCTCCACATGCCCGGCCGGCAGGACGACCCAGCCGGGCGCGGCGCGGCCCTCGGCGACGGCGACGGCCTTGCGGACCGCGTCGGCGGTCTCGGGCGCGGTGACGGGCGTCAGCACCAGCCGCTCGCCGTCCAGGCGGGCGGTGCCGGCCCGAGCGCCGTCCAGCGAGGTCCACCACGCGGCGGCGGCGCCGGCCCGGAGGAGTTTGACGGTCACCTCCCGCCCCTCGAGCACGCCCGTGACGATCTCGACCGTAGCCGTCGCGAGCCGCGACTCCGTCTCCTGGAGCCGCGCCAGGGCCGCGTCGAACCGCCGGGCCGGGTCGGTGATGCCGGCGGCCGCGTCCGGCGGGACGAGGCCCGGCAGGGTACCGGCGGCGAGAGCGGCCAAGTCCTTCTCGAGCCGCTCGGCCAGGGTGTCGAGGAGGGCCTCGACGGCGTCGAGTCGCCGGCGCTTCGCCGACAGCGCATCAACCTCCTTGCGGCGTTGGTTGCGGGCGGCGGCGGCGTCGTTCGCCTCGGCCTGGAGTTGTTCGGCCCGGCGGCGGACGGTCGAGAGGAGCAGGTTCAGCCGCTCCTTCTCCGCAGCCCAGGCCCGTTCCTCCTCGGCCAGTTGGGAGCGCGCCTCGTGGGCGGCGGCGAGTTCGGCCTGGACCTGCCGGGGCACCGTACCGGCATCGTCGGCAGCGGGGGCAGCCCCCACGATGAACGGCAGGGTCAGGAGGCAGACGGCAAGCGGCAGGAAGCGCGCGGCGGATGGCATGCTTGCCCGCTCGGGCGCGGCGGGTCTGTGCACCCACCGCGCCGAGACGCACTGGCGGACCAGCCGCCAGCCGGCCACGGCACGAGCCGTACCCGTGCCAGGGTAGCACCCGGCGCGATGGCGCGGCGGGTACGGAGACCCGCCGCGCTCCTCTTTTTGAGT
>CAZNYC010000002.1:43800-52369 GCA_964577175.1 uncultured Anaerolineales bacterium | reverse complement strand
GGATGGAGATGTCCGGCCGCTTCCGCGGCCGGCTCGAACGACGACAGCCCGCTGCGGGAGCAGCGGGTTATCCTCATCCGCCAGGGCACATGCCACGGCGGATGGAGATGTCCGGCCGCTTCCGCGGCCGGCTCGAACGACGACAGCCCGCTGCAGCGCACGGCCGGGCAACGCCGGCCGGGGCACGTACGCTCCCGCACGCTACCACGCCAGCGTCACGCCGCCGGTGTACTGGACGCCCTCGTTCGGCCAGCCGTTGACGGTCTCGTACTTCTGTCCGCCCACGTTGTTGACCATGAAGAACGCCCGGTGCTGCTTACGGTCGCCGAAGTAGTACGTGATCTTGGTGGTGACGTCGGTGAAGTCGCCGAGCGGGTTGGGCACGGCATCGGGCGTGTACCGCTCGTTCTCGTAATCGCCGATGCGTTTGACGAAGACGGAGAACTCCCACGCGTCGCCGAACATCTGGGACACGCCGCCGCCCACGACGAGGTTCGGCACCTCCTGGTCGTTCTCCCAGTCGCCGCCGCGTTCCTCGCGGGCGGTCATGAGGGTGGCGTTGGCGAAGAACTGCGTGCCGGTATCGAACCGCTTGCTCCGGGCGTCGAGTTCAAAGCCGTACGACTCGCGGTCGCCGCTGGTGAACACCTGGACGCGTTCGCCGTTGACGACGACGGTCTGGTTGGCGCCGAGGGCGGCGTTCTGCTGGTCCACGTAGAAGAAGGTGCCCATGATTTCGCCGAAACCGTCCCAGGCCCGCTTCAGGCCCACATCGTACTTGAATCGGGTCTCGGTGTCCGGCCGCTCGCCGGCCAGGGTGAACATGCCGGGCCGGGAATCAATCTCGCCCCACGCGAAGTTGCCGTGGAGCGACCACTCATCCGAGAGGGCGTACACGCCGCCCAGGGTGTACGTGCCGAGGGGGTCGGCGTGCTCGTCTTCGATGGAGACGTTCCGCAGCCCCCCGGCCGCGCTGCCTTCCACACCGAACCCGCCGAACCGCTTGATGTATTCCCACGTCATGCGATAGCCGGTGTTGACGGTCAGGCGGTCGAACTGGTGCTCGTCCACAATGAACGCCGTCCAGGTGGAGATGTCGCCCGGGTTGCCCACGTAGAACCGCTTGCCGGTGGGCGTCCGCCAACGGTTGAACGTGGTGCCGAGGCGGAGGGTGTTGGCGTCGCACAGGCGGAGCCCCTGGACGACGCGGGCGCCGTACTCGTAATCCTCCTCCAGCCAGCCGGGCTGGCCGGTGCGGTGACCGAAGAACCGGCGGATGCCGTAGTTAGCCGTCACCTCGGTCCACATGCGGTCATTGGGATGGTAATGAGCCTTGCCGGCGAAGATGTAGGTCCGCATCGGGTCGAACGAGTCTTCGCGGGTGAGGAGACGGGGATCGACGTCGCCCTCGGCCAATTCGAGTTCGCGTTTGCCGAAGAACGCCGCGTGGGTCATCGACAGGGTCAGCACATCGGAGACGTCGTGCTGGAGGTTCGTATAGACGTTGGTGATGTTCTCCTCGGCGTTCATTTCCTTGTCGCCGTCGGTGTGGCGGAAGCCGGCCCCGATGCCGAAGGAGGTATCTTCGTCGCCCTCGCCGTAGGTCACCTCGGTGCGCGTGAGGTTCTGGCTGCCGTAGTGCTGGGTGATGGTGCCCTCGGGCTCGGTGTACCGTTTGGGCACGAGGTTGATCATGCCGTTCATGCCGCCCGGCCCGTGCAGGAGGACGGCCGAGGAGCGCAGGACCTCGATCCGCTCGAACATCCGGGCGGGCAGGAAGTAGTCCGTCTCGTGGAACTCCCGGAAATACGCCCCGTCCACCATGAATTCCGGGTACGGGTACGTCTGGCCGCGCACCGAGAAGAACTGCTTGACCTTGCGGCCGCGCGTCTCGGTCCAGGCGCCGGGCACGAACCGCATGGCGTCGACGACGGAGTAGGATTCCTGCCATTCGATCTGCTCCTCGCCGACGATGCTGGTGGCCGTGTCGAGGCCCGGCGACTCGCTCAAGGGCCGGAGCATGAGATCGCGCGGCGGCATGGCCGTCAGGTGCGACCGCTCGCCCTGCTCCACCGGCGCCGGTTTGCCGGTGATGACGAGTTCGCCGGCGTCGTCCTCGGCGGGTGCGGACGCCGCACCGCCTCCGCCGCCCGGCTGGGCGCCGGCCGCGTCGTCGTCCGGGGCGGGGGCCGCCGCCTCCTTGACGGCCAGCACGCGTTCGGCGGTCCGGGCCACGTCCCCCCACGCCGCCGGCCCGTCCGCCGACGCCGCCCCGCCGAGCCCCGCCACGACCACCATCGCCACCGTCACGATGCTCGCCCACGTGCGTTGCTGCCTGGTCACGGTCATCTCCTGTGGTTCAAGAACCCCACTGGACCTCTTTCTTTCCTGCGCGGCCAGTGCAAAGGCTGTCATTCTGAGGAGGCCGTAAGGCCGACGAAGACTCTCGCCTTGATGCCATTCGCACGGCGAGATTCTTCGCTCGTCCCGGTGTGCCGGGACTCGCTCAGAATGACATCGTTCGACGACCTGGCGTGCCGTAGACCCCTACCGCGTCCTGAGCGCAATGGCGTGGACCACGCCGTCCCACGTCCGGACGTACCCCGTGTCGCCGGCCGCCACGAACGCCCCGCACGACCGGAGGCCGGCCATTTCCCACGCCGTCCGGCCCGTGCGGCGATCGAGGGCGACGAGGCGGCCGTCGCGGCCGGAGTCCACGAACCGGATGAGCCCGTCCGTGACGGTCATCGGTCCGCACCCGTCGGCCCGGCACGTCCAGACGGGCCGGCCGGACGCCTCGTCGAGGGCCTGGACGTCCTCGCACCGCAGGTAAACACCCTCGGCCGTGGCGAGCAGATGCCGGGGGCGCGGCACCCGGCGGGTCCATACCAGCCGTTGCGACGTGCCGTCCACGCAGACCAGGCGGCCGCCGACACCCCCCTCGGCCCCCGCCACGTACGCCCGCGTGCCGCCGACCGCCAGCAGCGGCGCCACCGTCGGCGCGAGCGGCTCGCGGTAGGCGGTCCGCCATCGCTCGCGGCCGGTGGACGGGTCCAGCCCGTACAGGGCCCCGCACCCGGCGACGAGCAGGTCCCCGCCCGCCGCCGCGACCGCCGAGAGCGGACTCGCGGGCAGCGCCCGCGTCCACGCCGGCCGGCCGGTGGCCGCCTCGAGCACGCAGACCCGCGGGCCGACCGTCCAGGCCACGCGGCCGCCGTCGAGCGGCACGGGCGGCGAGAGACGCAGCGCCACCTCGCCTGTGCGCGGCCCGTATCGCCAGGCCCGCCGGCCGTCGGAGGCCTTGAGGGCCACGAGGACCGGTCCCCCCTCCCCCGCCGCCACGCAGAAGACGCGGTCGTCGTCAGCCGCCACGTGCGACGGGCGGGCCAGCGGCACCTCCCAGACGGCCTCGCCGGCGGCGGCGTCGATCGCCACGACGGACCCGCCCCCCGGACCGCGGCGCACCGCGTACAACCGGTCGCCGCGCACGACGACGTTCTCGGCCGGCGAGGTCCGCGCCGCCTCGACGCCGGCCAGCCGCCATCGCTCCGTCGCCGGCCCGGCCTTCGTCGCCGGGCCGCGCAGGGCATCTACCACGTATCCGACGGCCACGCCGAGGAGGACGGTGGCGGCCAGCCCCGCCGCCAGGCGCACGACGCGGCGGCGGCGGATCCGTCGCCGTTCCGCCCGAAGGGCCGTGGCTCCGGCCGACCGCAGGCGCGCCGGCGCCCCCGCCCGAACGGTCGTCGGCGACGCCGAGCCACGCACCTGCTCGACGGCCGCGCGGTACGCCTCGGCCGCCTCACGGCAAGCGGGACACGACGCCAGGTGGGTCTCGACGCGGCGCCGCTCGGCGGGCGGCACGTCGCCGGTAGCCCACAGGCCGAGTTGACGGCGAACATCCTGACAGGTCATGATCGCACCTCGTGGGGCTGTACGCCGGGCGGGAACGGTCGGGGACAAAAAAACGGCGGGGCGGGACTGTCATTCCGACCGGGGCATCGCGCAGCGAGGCCGAGCGGAGGAATCGCGTTGTTGGGCCAAAGGCGAGTTGGCGCGCGGCGCCTGCGGAGATTCGCCGCGCGAAACGTGTCAAACGTGAGCGCGTCGCTACGACGCCTTCGCCGACAGGAGGACATGCTCCCGCAGCCTCGAGAGGCCCCGCTGGGCCCGTTTCTTGGCGGCCTCTTCGGAGATGTCGAGGGCGGCGGCCACGTCGGCCAGCGGGAGGCCCTCGACGATTCGCAGGACGAGCACGTCGCGCTCGCCGGCCGGCACGTGCCGGAGCAGGTCAGCCGGGTCGGCGGGCGGGACGGGCGGTTCGGCGAACGGATCGCGCGGCGTCTTGGCGGCCAGGTCCGCCACGGCCGCCTCGTGCCGCGACCGGCGCCGCGCCAGGTCCACCGCCGCGTGCCGCACGATGGCGTAGAACCACGGGGCGAACGGGCGGCCGGCGTCGTACGCCGACCGGTTCCGCACGAGCCGCAGCAGCGCCTCCTGGACGGCGTCCTCGGCGAGGGAAGCGTCCGGCAGAAACCGGGCCGCCACCGCCAGCGCCGGCCGCATGTACCGGGCCACAATCTCGTCGAGCGCAGCGGGATCGAGGCGCGCGGCCACACGCGCCATGAGCCGCTCGTCCGACATGGAGGAGTACTCCGGCATGGCGTCCGTCTCTGCCCCCGCGGCGTTGGCGAGGCATCAGGTTACGGCCGTGCCCCGCGGAATGCAAGGGCGTCTTTGCGCGGGCTTCATACGGCGGAGCACCCGCAACTTTCTTGACGCCGCCCGCCGCCGCAGTATCCTGCCTTAACACGACAACGCCGACTTGGTCGCGGCAGGTCTCCGCACCCGCCGCGCAGGCCTGGACAAGAAGTTTCGAACGCGGTGGGTACGGAGACCCACCTCGCAAAAGGTCGACGTGGCGTTGTAGCGTTAAACGCCCGACGCAGGAGGAGAACGCCATGGCCAAGAAGGCGCCGCGCGGTCTGTGGGGCATCCTGATGGTGCTCGGCCCGTCGCTGGTCTGGTGCGGCGAGTACATCGGCTCCGGGGAGGTCATCATCGCCACGCGGACGGGGGCGGCGCTCGGCACCGCCGTCCTCTGGGCCGTCCTGGTCGGCATCGCCCTGAAGTACTGGATCGGCCTCTGCGGCGCCCGGTACACCGTGGCCACCGGCGAGGGGATGGTCGACTGCTTCGCCCGCGTCCCGGCCGGCCGGTACTGGCTCGTGCCGATCGTCTTCGTCGGCCAGGTGTTGGCGGGGATCACGTCCATCGGGGCGCTGGCGGTGGCGGCCGCCACGTTCCTGACGGCCCTGGTGCCGATACCCGCCGTCCGGATCCCGCTCGGCGGCGAGGAGCCGTTCGTCCTGACCTCGATCATGATGTGGGGCGGCATCGTCACGCTGTTCGCCTGCGGCGTGGTGGCTATCCGGCGTTTTTCGCTCCTGAAGACGATCATGGGCCTCCTGGTCCTGGTCATCGTGGTCGGCGTGCTGTACGTGGCGGTCCACGCGCTGCCGGGCATCCGCGACCTGCTCGTGGGGCTGTTCGGCTTCCAGGTGCCGGCGATTCCCGCATGGGTGCGGGCCAAAGGGGTGGTGAACGTGTGGGGCGAGGTCCTGCCGCTCCTGGGCTGGGCGGCGGGGGGCTTCGCCTCCCAGGTGTGGTACACCTACTGGGTGATGGGCGCCCAGTACGGGATGGCGGCCGACCGCAAATGGGGGATGCCGGCCGACGAGCAGCGCCTGGCGTCGCTGTCGGCCGAGGACGCCGAGGAGGTCCGCCCCTGGCTTCGCGTCGTCGCCACCGACGCCACCGTCGCCCTCGTGATCGGCGTGGTCGTGACGGGGGCGTTCCTGGTGGCCGGGGCGGGCATCCTGAGGCCGGTCGAGGCCCTGCCCGAGAAATCGAAACTCCCGGAGGTCCTCTCCGGCGTCTTCCAGGAGCGGTGGGGCGAGACGGGCGGCTGGCTGTTCATCCTGGCCGGCTCGGCCGCCATGATCTCCACGCAACTCGGCCAACTGGCCGGCTGGCCCCGGCTGCTGGCCGACTGCTTCCGCCACCTGTGCCGGCCATTCGGGCGATGGCAACCGCGGCGGCAGTTCCTGACGTTCCTGGCCCTCTTTGTGGTGACGAACTTCACGATCCTGGCGGTCTCGTACGCGGTGTGGGGCGAGACGCGCCCCGTCTTCCTCGTGAAGATGGGGGCGATCTTCGACGGCCTGCTCCTCGTGCCGCTCCAGGCCCTGGCGGTGGGATACGGGCTGTTTGTGGCCCAGAAACGGCTTCTCTCGCCGCAAGCCCACGCCGTGCTTCGTCCCCGATGGTACCACGCGGTGGGCCTGGTGGCGGCGTTCGGCGTGTTCGCCTACTTCTGCATCTTCCAGGTGCCACAGGTCATCGCGGAACTGTTCGCGGCCGGGGGCTGAAGCCGGTTTTCGATTGCGGATTTTCGATTCTCGACGGACGCGCGGGCCCCCGACGGTGATCGTCGGCCGCGTGCCGCTGGGTGGCCCGCCCGGCAGAGGCGCCGTGTGCCACGGCCGGTCTTGTCCGGCGGTGCGCCCCGAGCGCCCGCCCCGCCGGCGGTGCCACCCTTTACGGCGAAGGCGCCGCCGTCGGCCTGGGCCATTCCGGCGGCCGCCGGCGTCATTTCTTGTCCAGCCACTTCCGCAACTGTTTGACGGTACGGGTGTTGAGAACGTGTTTCCGTTCGAGCCACCCGCGCCGGGCCACGCCGACGCCGAACGGCATGAAGTCGAGGTCGCCGATCTTGTGGGCGTCGGTGCCGAGCGTAAACAGCACGCCCGCGTCGCGGGCCCGTTTGACGTGCGTATCGGGCAGGTCGAGACGGTCGGGTTGGGCGTTGATCTCGATGCACACGCCGTGCTCGGCGCAGGCCTCGAAAAGTCGGTCGAGGTCCAGGGGCAGCGGGTCCCGCCCGCCGATGACCCGGCCCAGCGGATGGCCCAGGCAATGGACCACCCCGCTCTCGACGGCCGAGAGGTACCGCTCGGTCATCGCGTCGCGATCGAGGTTGCGGTCGTAGTGGATGCTGGCCACGACCCAGTCGAGGGATTCGAGGGTCTTCTGCTCCAGGTCCAGTTTGCCGCTCTTCAGGACGTCGACCTCGATGCCGGCCATGAGCCAGAGGTCGTCCAGGTCGCCATCGACCTCGCGGATGGCATCGGCATGCTTGCGGGCGGCATCGTCGTCGAGGCCGCCGGCCATCGTCACGCGCTTGGAGTGGTCGGTGAGGGCGAAGAACCGATACCCGCGGTCGGCGGCGGCGCGGGCCATCTCCTTAATCGTATGGGCGCCGTCGGTGGTGTCGGTGTGGGCCTGGAGGTCGCCGCGGACGTGTTTCTCCTCGACGAGGTCGGGCAGGTCGCCCGAGTCGGCGGCTTCGAGTTCGCCGCGATCCTCGCGCAGTTCCGGCGGGATCCACGGCAGGTTCAGACGGCGGTAAATGCCCCTCTCGGTCTTGCCGGCGAGTTGGCGGTCGTCCTTCGTCAAGCCGTACTCGTTGAGTTTCCAGTCACGGTCGACGGCCCGCTGGCGGAGACGAATGTTGTGCGCCTTCGAGCCGGTGAAGTACATCATGGCGGCGCCGAAGTTCGACGCTTCGAAGAATCGGAAATCGATCTGCAGTCCGCTCGAGAGGTGGACGGTGACGCGCTCGTCGCCGCGGCCGGCGACCTCGTCGATTTCGCCGTATTCGAGAATGGCGTCGGTGGCCTCGCCGCGGTCCGTCGCCTGGACGAGGATGTCGAGGTCGCCGACGGTCTCCTTGCGTCGGCGGAAACTGCCGGCCACCTCCCACCGCTTGACGGCGTCGATTCCGTCGAGGTGCCGGCCGAGGGCCTCCACGTGGTCGGCGGCGGCCTTGTAGAGGAACCGGCCGGAGGCGGCTTCGAGGGTCTTCAGGCCCTTGAGGAGTTTCTCCTCGGTCTTGGCGCCGAAGCCGTCGAGGTCGCGGACCGTCCCGTTCTCGCACGCCTGGCGGAGGTCGTCGAGCGATTCGACGCCGAGGTCCCGGTGGAGTTGCATCGCCTTGCGGGGCCCGAGGTTCGGCACGCGCAGGAGTTGGACGAGGGCGGGCGGGACCTTCTCACGCATTTCCCGCAACCGCTCGCACGTACCGGTTTCAAGGATTTCGTGGATCTTCTCGGCAGTGCCGTCGCCGATGTTCGGGATCTCCGAGAGATCCTTTTCCTGCTCGACGAGGTCTTCGAGGCGCTCCGAGAGGTCGCGCACCGTCCGGGCGGCGGCGCGGTACGAGCGGATGCGAAACGCGTTGCCCTCATTGAGTTCGATGAGGTCGGCGATCTCGTCGAAGACGCCGGCGACCTGGGCATTTTCCATGGACGGAGGCTCCGGCACGGGGCGCGGTTCAGCCTTCATTCTGTCGGCGGCGAGGCGGGGGCGTCAACCGCGAAGACAAGTCTGCCGGATGGACGGACCTGCCGCGCGGTGTTGAGCCGACGACGGCACGTCTTGCCCCGTCGGGCTGATGCGCCGGTTGCCACTGTCGGCTTGCCCGCCAGTGCGCCATGCCCGTCGTGTG
>CAZNYC010000002.1:36176-43700 GCA_964577175.1 uncultured Anaerolineales bacterium | reverse complement strand
GATGCGCCGGTTGCCACTGTCGGCTTGCCCGCCAGTGCGCCATGCCCGTCGTGTGCCCCGGCCGGTCTTGTCCGGCCGGGAATAAGCGCGGTGGGCAGGACTGCCCACCGCGGACGGGGTAGCGCCGAGAAACGGCACGCGCCCCGCCGGCGGGCCGGCGACCCCGGGCCCGGTTGCGCATCGCGGCACCCCGGCGGCGTTCGATCGCAACCGCTGCCTCAGCCGCCCAGGACGAACGTCACCTTCATGTCGACGCGGTACGCCGTAACCTTGCCGTCCTCCACGACGACCTTCTGTTCCTTGACCCAGGCGCTCTCGATGTTCTGGACGGTCTCGGCGGCCTTGGCGATACCTTCCTTGGCGGTGGCCGCGGAGGGACTATCTCCTCGTCTCCCCGGGCGCCGACGGGTTGTACGGACCGGTGGCAAGGGACGCGGAAAGGGGGGCGGCGCGTCCCGCGACGCGGCAGGACGTGGACGACGGCAACGCCGTCTACGACGACATCCGGAGATTCAACTGAGCGGCGCCGGTGCCGCCGAGGCGTTGCGTTTTGTTTGCGGCGTTTCGCCTCGCTCGACGCCGGACGTTGCAGCACAGGACGGCGGTGCGGGTTGGCCGCCGTCGGCCGCCGTTTTGGTTGGACTTTTCGCCCGTTTCCTGACTATAATACACGACTTGCCCTGCCGAGTTGCGCTGGGGGTAGGCGTACCCGCCTGACGCTTTGACGGACCAAAGGACCAACCGTATGCCTCAGCACGAGAAGAGCGGGACCGATGTCTCCCGGGCGCTGGTGGATCTGAACCCGCCGGAACTGGCGAAGTTCCAGCAACTCGAGGCCGCCTGCGAGTACTTCGACCAGTCCGACGAGGCCCTCATCCAGATCCTTCACCGCGCCCAGGAACTCTTCGGCTACCTGCGGGACGACGTCATCCGGTTCCTGGCGGACCGGCTGCGGATGCCCCTGAGCCGCGTCTTCGGCGTCGTCACGTTCTACTCGTTCTTCTCGACGGTGCCGAAAGGCCGGTACGTCATCATGGTCTGCACCGGGACGGCGTGCTACGTCCGCGGGGCGGACAAGGTGCTGGAGGCGTTCCGGAAGGAACTCGGCATCGAGACCGGCCAGACCACCGTGGACGGCCTGTTCAGCCTGACCACCGCCCGGTGCATCGGGGCGTGCGGTCTGGCGCCCGTGGCGATGATCGGCGAGGACGTCCACAGCGCGCTCACCCCGGACAAGGTCAAGAAGGTATTGAAGGCGTATCGATGACCCCAGACGAACTCAACCAGTGGCGCGACGAGGCCCGGCGGGCGATGGCGCTGCGCGACCCGGCCGGGGCGACGGGGCCCCTGCCCGACGGCACGGAGCGCGAACTCCTCATCTGCGCCGGCGGGGCGTGCATCTCGAGCGGCGAGCCCAGCGTTGAGAACACCTTGCGCCAGGCGATGGCAAAGGCCGGCCTCGAGGACACCGTCCGCCTCGTCCCCACCGGCTGCATGGGCGCGTGCAGCCTGGGGCCCCTCGTCCGCGTCATGCCGGACGACGTCCTCTACGTCCACCTTTCGCCGGAGGACGCCGAGGCAATCGTCGAGGAACACCTCGCGGGGGGCACGGCCGTCGAGCGGCTGCTCTACCGGCCCAGCGCGAACGCCGAGTCCGTCCCTCACCCGGCGGACATGCCGTTCTTCCGCCACCAGGAGAAGATCGTCCTGGCGAACTGCGGCCTGATGAGCGCCGAAAGCATCGGCGAGTACGTCGGACGCGACGGGTACCAGGCCCTCGCCCGGGCCGTGACGGACATGCAGCCCCTGGAGGTCATCGACACGGTGACCGCCAGCGGCCTGCGCGGGCGGGGCGGGGCCGGCTTCCCCGCGGGACGCAAGTGGCAGATGCTCGCCGACGCATCGGGCGAGGAGAAGTACGTCATCTGCAACGCCGACGAGGGCGACCCCGGCGCCTTCATGGACCGCAGCATCCTGGAAGGCGACCCGCACCGCGTGGTCGAGGCGATGACGGTGGCGGCCTACGCCACCGGCGCCCGCAAGGGGTACGTCTACGTGCGGGCGGAGTACCCGCTGGCGATCCGGCGGCTGCAACTCGCCATCGAGGAGGCGCGGCGGGCGGGCCTGCTCGGCCGCGACATTCTCGGCACCGACCTGACGTTCGGCATCGAGGTCCGCGTCGGCGCCGGCGCGTTCGTCTGCGGCGAGGAGACCGCCCTGATGGCCTCCGTCCTCGGCCGGCGCGGGCAGCCCCAGCCACGCCCACCGTACCCGACGCAGTCGGGGCTGTACGGCCGGCCGACGATGATCAACAACGTGGAGACGCTGGCCAACATCCCGCCCCTCCTGCGAAACGGGGCGGACTGGTTCCGCGGCATCGGCACGGCGGGCAGCCCGGGGACGAAGGTCTTCGCCCTGGCCGGCAAGGTCAACCTGACGGGCCTCGTGGAGGTGCCGATGGGCACGCGCCTGCGCGACCTGGTGTATGAGATCGGCGGCGGCCTGCCGGAGGAGGGGACGTTCAAGGCGGCCCAGACGGGCGGCCCGTCCGGCGGATGCATCCCGGCCGAGCATCTCGACATCGCCCTGGACTTCGATTCCCTCCAGCAGGTGGGCAGCATCATGGGGTCGGGGGGCCTCATCGTCATGGACGACGCCTCGTGCATGGTCGACGTGGCCCGGTTCTTCATGGACTTCTGCGTGGAGGAATCGTGCGGCAAATGCCCGCCCTGCCGCGTCGGCACCCGCGAGATGCATACCCTCCTGACCGACGTGTGCCAGGGCAACGCCACCGACGAGACCCTGGCCAAACTCGAATCCCTGGCCGAGGTCGTGCAGTCGGCCAGCCTGTGCGGCCTGGGCATGACGGCGCCGAACCCGGTGCTCTCGACGCTGCGGCACTTCCGCGACGAGTACGAGGCCCACGTGGCGGACCGCCGGTGCCCGGCCGGCGTGTGCCGGAACCTCCTGACGTTCACCATCGACTACGACCTCTGCCGCGGCTGCCGGCTGTGCTTCCGCAACTGCCCGACGGACACCATCTTCCAGGTGGACGGCGAGAAGAAGTATCGCATCGAGCAAGAGGGATGTATTCACTGCGGGACGTGCTTTGAGGTGTGTCCGTTCGGCGCCGTGAAACGAGAGTGATCCGCGGATCGGTTCTTAACGCAAGGACCTGGAATCTGAAATCGAAAATCAAAACTCAAAAATCGTAAATGCCATGTTGAATCTGACGATTGACGACAAACCGGTCGAAGTCGCCCCCGGCGCCACCATTCTCGAGGCCGCCGAGTCCGTCGGCATCGATATCCCCACCCTCTGCCACCAGGACGGCCTGGGCGACGTCGGCGCCTGCCGCATGTGTATCGTCGAGATCGAGGGCGGCCGGCGGCCCGTCCCCTCGTGCACCACGCCCGCCGAGGACGGCATGGTCGTGCAGACGGACACGCCGGCGCTGCGGAACCTCCGCCGGCAGACGCTCGAACTCCTGTTCGCCGAACGCAACCACATCTGCCCCGCGTGCACCGAGAGCGGTCACTGCGACCTCCAGACCCTCGGCTACCGTCTCGGCATGACCCACGTGCGGTACCCCTACCTGCACCCGGCCCTGCCGACGGACCTCAGCCATCCGGCCATCGCCCTGGACCACAACCGCTGCATCCTGTGCACGCGGTGCGTCCGGGTGTGCGACGAGCGCATCGGCGTCCACACGCTCGACGTCCAGGGCCGCGGCGGCCGGTCGATGATCGTGGCCGACAGCGGCGTGCCGCTGGGCGAGTCGTCCTGCATCTCCTGCGGCGCGTGCGTCCAGGTCTGTCCCACGGGCGCCATCTTCGAGAAACGCACCAGCCACTGGCAGCACGCCAGCGAGGCGCCGACCGTCCGCACGGTCTGCCCCTCGTGCGACGTGGGGTGCCTGATCGACGTGGCCCTGTTGAACGAGGCGATCCTCGAAATCGCCGCCGACGACGGACCGGCCAACCAGGGCCTCGTATGCCGCCGTGGACGGTTCGGCCTGGTGGCGGCCCGGCCGCCGCGGCTCACCCGGCCGATGCTCCGCAAGGCCGGCCGGCTGACACCCGTGGACGAGGCGGCGGCGTGCCAGGCCGTGGCAAGCCGCCTCTCCACCGGCCGCATCGCCGACGACCGGACCCGCGCCGCGGGCGTCGCCTCCACGCGCCTGCCGGTGGAGGTCCTCGCCGTCTTCAAACAGTTCATGAGCGAGATCGTCGGCACGCCGCACGTCGGCACGCCCGAGGCCCGGTACACGCGAGCGCTGCGACGGGCGGTGGGCGGCGAGGCCGTCCACGGTCTCGCCCTGACGCGAGACCTCGACGAGGCCGACCTCTTCGTCACCGTCGGCTGCAACCCGGACGAGGTCCAGGGCGTGGTCGGCATGGCGCTCAGGCGAGGCGTGTACCATCGGGACGCCCCGCTGCTGGAAATCGACCCCGGCCGGACCTCCTTCTCCGACCGGGCCACCACGCGCCTGGAGCCGCGCTACGGCACCGACACCGCCCTCCTGACGGGCCTCCTGAAGGCCATGACCGAGACCGGCCGCGCAAAAGATCGACTCGACACCGCCGCCGCCGAGGCCCTGGCGGCCGTCGAGCCGCGCGAGGTCGAGGCCAAGACGGGCGTGCCCTGGCAATCGGTGCGGCAGGCGGCGGCAACGATCGCGGCGGCCCGCCGGCCGGTCATCCTGTTCGGTCCGGGTCTCGCGCGGCAGGGTCAGGGGGCGATCCGCGCGGCCCTGAACCTGGCCCTGGCCTGCGGGGCGGACGAGGCCACCGGCCGCCTCGGCCTCATGCCCCTGCTCGGCGGTGCCACCGCCATGCCCGCCGCCATCATGGGCCTCGACGCGTTCGACCCGGCGGCGTTCGATCCCCACGACGTGGACCTCCTGGTCCTCCTGACGGGCGACGACGCCGAGCCGCTGTCGAAGGCGGCCGTCGAACGCATCCGGGCCGTCCCGTTTACCGTGCTCGTGACGGCATACGAGCACTCGCTCATGGAAACGGCGGACGCGGTCTTCCCGGCGCCGGCCTGGCCGGAGCGGCAGGGCACGTTCGTCAACCTCGAGGGCCGCGTCCAGCGCGCCGCCCGCGTCCTGCCGAAACCGGCCGCCCTGCCCGACGAGACGGAGACCCTGGCCCGCCTCGCGGCGGCCCTCGGGCAGGAAGGCGTCGTGGACGGCATGTCGGCCGTCCCCGAATGGATGGACCGGGCCGGCGAGGGTGAGTGCCTGGCGCTCGGCCGGTCTGCCTCTGATCTTGATATCGGGATTCCGCCCCGGGAAGGAACCTGACCGTGGCCGAAGACAAAGTCAAACTCGCGACCGTGTGGCTGTGCGGCTGCGCGGGATGCCATATGTCGCTGCTGGACCTGGACGAGCGGCTGCTCGACCTCGCCCGGGTGGCCGAGTTGACCACCAGCCCCGTCACCGACGTCAAGGACGTGCCGGAAGTGGACGTCGCGCTGGTCGAGGGCGGCGTGGCGAACGAGGACAACCTGCGCATCCTGAAGGAGTTCCGCCGACAGGCGCGGAGTCTCGTCTCCCTGGGCGACTGCGCCGGCTTCGGCTGCGTGCCGATGATGCGCAACGCCTTCCCGAAACAGGACGTGCTCGACCGGGCGTACGCCCTGACCGAGAGCACGGCCTCCGGCGCCGTGCCGCAGGACGAGCAGCTCCCCGTCCTGACGGACAAGGTCCAGCCGATTCACGAGCACGTGAAGGTGGACGCGCACATCCCCGGGTGCCCGCCGTCGGCCGACGTCATCTGGTACGCCATTCAGGAACTGCTGGCCGGGCGGACGCCCACGTTTGAGGATGTGCCGATGTCGTATACGTAAGCGTCGCGGGGTGGGTCAGTTGTCACCCTGAGCGAAGCGAAGGGTCTCGCCGTGCGAACGACAAGAAAACAGCGTCCACGGCGAGATTCTTCGGGCCGCAAGCGGCCCTCAGAATGACAACGCTCAAGCGGCGCAGATTCCGGATTCCATGAGGCAAATCGACACCATGGGCGAAAAGATTACCATCGAACCCGTGACCCGCATCGAGGGCCACGCCAAGATCACGCTCGACCTGGCCGACGACGGCCATGTCGCCGACGCGAAGTTCCACGTGGTGGAGTTTCGCGGGTTCGAGAAGTTCGTCGAGGGCCGGCACTTCACGGAGATGCCGACCGTCACCAGCCGCATCTGCGGCATCTGCCCGGTCAGCCATCACCTGGCGGCCGCCAAGGCCGGCGACGCCCTCGTCGGGGCGACGCCCCCCCGGCCCGCCACGCTGCTGCGGCGGCTGATGCACAAGGGCCAGTTGATCCAGTCGCACGCTCTCTCGTTCTTCCACCTGTCGAGCCCGGACCTCCTCATCGGCTGGGACGCCGACCCCGCCAAGCGGAACATCCTCGGCCTCGTGGCCGAGAAGCCCGAGGTGGCGAAGCGCGGCATCGCGTTGCGGCGGTTCGGCCAGGAGATCATCGAGGCCGTCGGCGGTCGCAAGATCCACCCGGAGGTCTGCGTGCCGGGCGGCATGAGCCGCCGCCTCTCCACCGAGGACCGCGACCGCTTGCGGGCCGGCATCGACGAGGCCCTCGACCACGCGGCGTTCGGCCTCGACCTGCTCAAGCAATACGTCGAGGACCACCGCCAGGAGGTGGAATCGTTCGCCGTCTTCCCGTCGAAGTACCTCTCGCTCGTCACGCCGGACGGCGGCCTGGAGGTGTACGACGGCCTCCTGCGCATTGTGGACGAGAACGGCACGCCGCTTGAGAGCGGTTGGGACCCCGCCGACTACCTCGGCCTCATCGGCGAGGTCACCGAGGACTGGTCGTACCTCAAGTTCCCGTTCTACCGCCCGGACGGGTACCCGGAGGGGTCGTACCGCGTGGGGCCGCTCGCGCGGCTGAACGTGGCGGAGGCGGTCCCCACCCCGCGCGCCGGCAGGGAGTGGGAGATCTGGCGCGGCCTGGCGTCCGGCCGGCCCGTCGGCGGCAGCATGTTCTACCACTGGGCCCGACTCATCGAAACCCTCTTCTGCCTCGAACGGGCCGCCGACCTCCTCGACGACCCGGACATCACCGCCTCGGACCTGATCACCACCACCGACCGCGTCCAGGGCCAAGGCGTGGGCGTCATCGAGGCGCCGCGCGGCACGCTGATCCACCACTATTGGGCAAATCCGGACGGTTCGGTCGCACGGGCCAATCTCATTGTCGCCACCGGCCACAACAACTACGCGATGAACCGAGCCATCCTCGACGTGGCTCGCCAGTACGTGGACGGCACGAACGTGGAGGAAGGGATGTTGAACCGCGTGGAAGCCGCCATCCGCTGCTACGACCCGTGCCTTTCGTGCTCGACGCACGCCATCGGCCGGATGCCGCTCGTCGTGGAACTCCGCGGACCCGACGGAACGCTGCTCGAAACGGTGAGCCGCGGCGTGAAACGCTGACGAAGACGTGTGGCCCGGCCGGCCTTGCCCGGCCAAGCATCCACGGGCGAAACGCACGGCGGGGCAAC
>CAZNYC010000002.1:0-36076 GCA_964577175.1 uncultured Anaerolineales bacterium | reverse complement strand
CCCGGCCGGCCTTGCCCGGCCAAGCATCCACGGGCGAAACGCACGGCGGGGCAACACCCGCCGTGGCCCATGGCGCTCGGGCAGGCTCATGGCCACGACACGCGCGGCCATGCCATCCGTGGCGGAGTCAACATGACCCGACCGACGACCGCCATCCTGGCCTGGGGCAACACCGTCCGCACCGACGACGGCGTCGGCGTGGCGGTGGCGGAGCGCCTGCGGGCGGCCTTCGCCGGCGACCCGACGGTCGAGATTCACGTCCGGACCCAACTCGGGCCGGAACTCGCGGAGGCCCTTGCCCGGGTCGATCGGGCACTCTTCATCGACGCCCACGTCGACCCGGACGGCGAACCGGTCGCCCTCCAACCCCTCACCCCGGCCAACGGGGCCGAGGTCGGACTCCACCACCAGGTGCCGCCCGATCACCTGCTGGCCCTGGCGGCATGGCTTTACGGACGCGCGCCGGAGGCCCACCTCCTGACCGTCCGCGCCCACGACACCGGGTTCGGCGAGACCCTCAGCACCGAAACGGCCCGGTGGGTGGAAGAGGCGGTGCGGCGGGCGATGAATGTGGTGTCCAGCGCCGCGGCCACATAACGTGCACGACTTGTCATTCTGAGCCCCCGCTTGCGGGGTCGAAGAATCTCGCCGTGCGAACGACAACAAGGCGAGATTCTTCGTCGCGGCTCCGCCGCTCCTCAGAATGACGACCTTCGGCCTATGACCTTATTGCTCCTCGAAGAGTTTCCCGACCTCCTCGATCAACTGCTCCGCCGAGAGGGGTTTGTCCAGGAAGACGTCCACGGGATTCCAGTCCTCGTCCGCCCCGTAACGGAGGCCCGCCTCAGACCGGTTGATGCTCGTCAGCATGAGGATGGGGATGTGGCGGGTCGCCTCCTCCTCTTTCAGGGTGCGGGCGGCCTTGAACCCCGCGCCGGTGGTCTCCATGGTCACGTCCAGGACGATGGCGTCGGGCTGCTCCTGGCGGGCCTTGACGAGCCCCTCGGCGGCGGAGTGGGCGCCGGCCACCTCGTAGCCCGCCAGTTCCAGGGCCGCCGTCGCGGCCGTGACCAGGTCCACGTCGTCGTCGATAATCAATACGGTTCGTGTCATAGCGAACTCCACTCACAAACCTCAATCGCCCTTTGCGGGACCCCCACGATCGCCACGTGACGCGCCCCGGCCGGCCTTGTGCGGCCGTGCCCCCACGAGCGAGAAGCACGGCGGGGCAAGACCCGCCGTGGCACGTGGTACCGGCATCTTCGCTATGCCTTCTTCCCGGCCGCCTGCTTGCCGGCGGATGGCTCGTCCTTCTCGACCTCCGGATCGCCGAAGACCCGCGGCAGCGTGACGGTGAACGTGCTCCCCTGTTTCTTGCCGGCGCTTTGCACCTCGATCCGCCCGTTGCAGGCGTCCAGGATGCGCTTCACCAGCGCCAAGCCGAGGCCCGTCCCCTTGACGCCCTCCATCCGCTGGATGCGGCCGTACTCCTGGAACAGGTTCTGCTGTTCCTCGGCCGTCAGGCCCGCGCCCGTGTCTCGGACCGCCAGGCGGAACTCCTCGCCGCGCATCTCCACAGACACCGTCACACTGCCCTCGTCCGTGTACTTGACCGCGTTGTTCACCAGGTTCTGCGTGATGGTCCGGATGACGAACACGTCGCCGCGCACCTCGAACGGTTCCCACGGCTCGACGGTGAGGTCGAGCCCCTTCTCCTCGGCGAGGATGCGCTGGCCCTCGACGGCCTCTTCGATGGTGGCCTTCAGGTCCACCGGTTCCTGCGTCACGCGGAGGGCCTCGGTGTCCAGCCGCGACAGTTCCAGGAAGTCGTCCACGAACTGGCGCAGGCGGTCCGTCGAGCGGGCCATCAGCGGCAGGAGCCGCTGCAGCTGCTCCGGACTCTCCTGCACCTTCTCCTGCCGAAGGAGGGAGACGGCCGTCACCATCGGCGACAGCGGCGCCCTCAGTTCGTGGACCATGAACCGGAAGAACCGCTCGCGTTCGCGCTGCAAGCGCCTCAGTTCGGTCACGTCCATCATGATGAGGAGGCTGGCGGGGCGACCGTCGAAATCGCTCAGCCGGGCCCGCACGTGCATCTCTCGCGGCGAGCCGTCGGCGTGCAGGACCTTCGTGTCGTACTCGGGCGGGACGTCCTTCGCGCCGGCCATCCGTTTGCGGTAATACTCCATGTCGCGCTGACGGACGTCCTCGGCCAGCAGGCTGTCGTACGGCGCGCCGAGGACCTGCTCCTTCTCCAGGCCCGTCATCCGCAGCAGCGCCGGGTTCAGAAATCGGACCCGCCCGTCCTGGACGACGACCATACCGGCCAGCATGTCGCCGAGGAGGCGGTCGTGGCGGATTTCGCACCGCCGCCGGCCCTCCAGCGCCTGGAGCAGCGCCCACAGCAGCCGCGACGCCTCGCCCGTCACGACGCTCGTCCCCGCCGGCCGCACGTCGTACAGGAGCGGCGGGAGCGACGGGTCGCCCGTGGCGTCGATCACGAGGTGCGGCTTGACGGTCGTCACGGCCTCGGTCGGGCTCTGGTAAAACGGGACGCGGCTGCGCTCGGCGAGGAACCGGCCGACCGCCTCCGGGCTGGAATCGCAGACCGCGACCAGGTCGAACTCCGGATGGGCCATGAGGTACGGCATCAGCGCCGTCCCGCCCTTGCCGAGACCGATCAACAACGTCTGCGTGCCCACGCCACTCGCTCCGCCTTGGGGAAAAACCCTATTTTACACGGCCGGCGGCGCGAGTCAAGCCGCGGCGCGGCAAGAACGGTTTCGAAGATTGGGGATTCGGCGAAATGAGGGTAAACGGTTCGCGTACGGCGGGGCGAGTCATCCGGCCCGCCGCGCACGAGTTAGCGTTGCAGGGCTAACGGGGCCGGCGTCTCGGACCCGCCCGGGATTCACCCCAGCCGCTCGGGACGCGCGTCCGCGTACCGGTTCAGAACATCCGCGAGCCTGTCTCGGGCGCGTTTCGCCTCAGCGGAGAGGTCGGCCGACTTGTCGCCGAGTGGATGTTTCTCCAACGGGTCCTTCGCCACGTCGTAGAACGTGCCGCTCGCGTACAACTTGTACCGCCGGGTGCGGGCGAAGACCTTCGCTTTCTTCGACTTGCCGGACCGCGAGTACCAGCAGTAGATCCAGTCCCGCGGGTTCCCTTCCCTGCCCTTGATCTGCGGCAGGAAGGAGCGGCCGTCGATATCGAGTTTGTCCGGGACCGGCACGTCGGCGGCCTCGCACAGGGTGGGCAGGAAATCGCTGAAGTCCACGAGGTCGTCCAGGACGCGGCCGCCCTCCGCCCGGGCGGGCCAGTCGACGATGAGCGGCACCCGGGTGCCGGCGTCGGTCGTCGAGCCCTTGGCGCCGGCCACCTTCCGGCCGTTCATCTCGGAGACGACCGGCCGGTCCGTCCCGTTGTCGCCGGCGAAGAGGACGAGCGTGTTCTCGCCCGCGCCCGCCTCCTCCAGGGTCCGGAGGATCTTCCCAACGATCTTATCCATGTACGTGACCATGTCGCCGAAATACTTCGGGTCGCCCTTGTAGGTCTTCGAGCCTTTGCTCTCGGGGTCCCAGTCGGGCGAATCGGGCGTCGGCTCGAACGGGCAGTGCGTCAGGATCATCGGGTAGTAGACGAGGAACGGCCCGTCCTTGTGGCGGCGAATGAAGTCGCAGGCGTAGTCGCTGACGACGTCCGGGCCGTACTCGCCGTCGGTGTAGTCCACCCGCTTGCCGTTGACCTCCAGGCCGGGGTTGGGATACCGGCCGGGCCTGCGACCCAGTTGCCACAGGCAGTACTCGTCGAAGCCGAAACCGTACGGCGCGTCGAACCCGCCCTCGAGTTGCCACTTGCCGACCACGCACGTGGCGTACCCGTCCTGCTTCAGCAGGTTGGCGAAGGTTGTTTCCTTCGGGTCGAGCAGGCCGAACCGGACGTAGTTGCGGACGTTGTAGATGCCCGTCATGATCTTGACGCGCGACGGCGTGCACAGCGGCTGGGCGTGGCAGTGCTCGAACCGTATGCCGCGCTCGGCCATCGCGTCGAGGACCGGCGTCCTGTACGACGTGCCGCCGTTCGCCCCGATGGTCTCGTAGCCGAGGTCGTCGGCCATGATAAGGACGATGTTGGGCCGGCCGGCCGAGGAGGCGGCGGCACCGGCCGACCGCGCGGCCGAAGCGGCCCAGGTCCCCAGTCCCGCGACGGCGCCGGCGCGAAGGAAACTCCGGCGAGATATAATGGTCATGGACATGCGACATCCTTTCTCTGGCCGCCCCGGCAACGGGGCAACGCTCCGGCAGCATTATACGAGACGACACGGGGCCAACGCCAGACCGTGTCGCCGCGCGCCCTTGGCAGTCCCGTACACAAAGCCGTTGCCTTCACCGCGCCCGGCGCGGTACGGTAATCCCCGTTGACACGACAACGCTGACCCGTGCGCCGCGGGTCGGTCCATGCGGAAGCGTGTGCCGAGCCCGCCGCGCCGGAAACGCCACGGCAGGAGCCCCCCATGACCCCGATTCGAACGCTGACGCTCTCGCTCACGGCCCTCCTGCTCTCGACGTCGGTTATCGTCGCGGCCGCCACGGCCGCCGGCGCCACGGAGCCCTGCTGCATCCGGGTCGTCGAGAAAGGCACCGGCTGGCCCGTCCCGCTCGTCATCCTCCGCACCACGCACAACGTGCGGCTGGTGACGGACAACGCCGGCGTCGCCGCCTTCGACCTGCCCGAACTCATGGGCCGGGAGACGTGGCTGTTCGTCCACAGCCCCGGCTACGAGGTGCCGAAGGACGGCTTCGGCTACCGCGGCGTCCGCATCACGCCCGAGCCCGGCAAGACGGTGCGCGTGGAGGTTACGCGGACGATCGTCGCCAAGCGCCTCGGCCGGCTGACGGGCGGCGGCCTCTTCGCCGAGAGCCGGCGCTGCGGCCGGGAGGCGGGCCCCGCGGAGTCCGGCGTCCTCGGATGCGACAGCGTCCAGACGGCGGTCCATCGCGGCCGGCTTTACTGGGCGTGGGGCGACACGACCTTGCCGCACTACCCGCTCGGCATCTTCCACATGTCGAGCGCGACGACGCCCGTCCGCCCGCTCCAGTCTTACGAGCCGCCCGTGCGACTGGAGTACGACATCTTCCGGGCCGACGACGGTCGGCCCCGCGGCGTATGCAAGATGCCCGGCAGCGGGCCCACGTGGGCGAGCGGGTACGTCAGCCTGCCGGACGCCGACGGCACGCCGCGCCTGGTGGCCACGTACGCCAAGATCAAGCCGCCGCTGGAGGCGTACGAATACGGCCTGTGCGTGTGGAACGAGTCGTCGGCCCGCTTCGAGCCGCACAAGACCGTCTGGACGAAGTCGGAGGACGCCCCCAAACCGCCGCCCGTCCCCATCGGCCATCCCCTCTTCCGGACGGACCCGGCCGGCCGGCGGTGGGTGCTCTTCGGCGACCCGCTGCCCAAACTGCGGTGCCCCGCCACGTTCGAGGCGTGGCAGGACCCGTCCACCTGGGAGGTCCTCGCGCCCCCCGAGTCGCTCACCTCCGCCGAGGACGGCAAACCCGTCAAACCGCACACCGGCAACGTGGTGTGGAATCCGTTCCGCAAGCGGTACGTCACGGTGTTCATGCAGAACTTCGGCAAGCCGTCGGTCTTCGGCGAACTGTGGTACGCCGAGGCGCAGTCGCCGACCGGCCCGTGGGGCAAGGCCGTCAAGGTACTGAGCCATGACAACTACACGTTCTACAACCCGCGGATTCATCCGGAACTGACGCCGCCGGACTCCCCCGTCCTGCTCTTCGAGGGGACGTACACGCAGCAGTTCGCCGACAACCCGCACCCGACGCCGCGGTACGACTACAACCAGATCCTGTACCGCCTGGACCTGGACGACCCGGCCCTGGCCCCCGCCCGCGAGCCGGCGGTAAAAGGTGATCGTGAGGCCGCGGCGCCGGCGCCCGGGCCGGCGCTGAAGGCGGCCCGCGCCTCCGCGATCACGAAGGCGTGGCTGGAGCGGTTCTCCGCGATGCGGCCGGGGGCGTAAGGCCTTCCCGTCGGAAGCCTACGACGCCGTGAGGCGGGTTTCATTTCAGAAGCCGCTTGACGCCGCCCCGCCGCGCGGCCTATCATTTCCTAAGTCGTAATACTTCCGACTGGAGGTCGACCGTGGCCGTGGCGAAGGCGGAACTCGAGCGCCGAATCGACGAGGCGGTCAAGACACTCCGCCGCAAGGGGCTCCGCGTCACGCACCAGCGGATGGAAATCTTCCGCGAACTCGCCGCCACCGACGAGCATCCGGACGCCGAGACCGTGTACCAGCGGGTCTCGGAGCGGGTGCCGGCCGTCTCGCGCGACACGGTGTACCGGACCCTGGCGACGCTGGAGGCACACGGGCTCGTCTCGCGGGCCGATATCCTCGGCGGGCCCGCCCGCTACGACGCCGACACCGAACGCCATCACCACTTCGTCTGCACCCGGTGTGGGGCAGTGAAGGATTTCCGCAGCCGGGCGCTGGACGACCTGCCCATTCCGCGGTCGGCGAAGGCGATCGGGCGGGTGGCCTCGGCCCACGTGCAGGTGCGCGGCATCTGCGCGGAGTGCCTCGGACGGAAGGACTGAAACGGAGGACGTGCAGGAGGGGGGACTTTTGTTACCTTGAAGTTAGGAACGCGTACGATCTAGGAACTTCTCGAGAAAGGAGACAGGCCATGGCAGATAAGAAACGATTGACGACGGCCTCCGGCATACCGGTCGACAACGACCAGCAGAGCCTGACGGCGGGCCCGCACGGCCCCGTCCTGATTCAGGACGTGCACCTGGCGGAGAAACTCGCCCACTTCAACCGCGAGCGGATTCCCGAGCGCGTCGTCCACGCCAAGGGCGCGGGCGCCCACGGCGTGTTCGAGTGCACCGCCGACATGAGCGACTACACCCGGGCGGCGTTCCTCTCGAAGAAGGGCAAAGCAACCGAGGTCTTCGCCCGCTTCTCGACGGTCGGCGGCGAGAAGGGCTCCGCCGACGCCGCCCGCGACCCGCGCGGCTTTGCCGTCAAGTTCTACACCGAGGAGGGCAACTACGACATGACCGGCAACAACACGCCGGTCTTCTTCATCCGCGACCCCCTCAAGTTCCCCGACTTCATCCACACGCAGAAGCGGCACCCGGCCACCAACGCGCCGGACCCCGACATGTTCTGGGACTTCCTGTCGCTGACGCCCGAGTCCGTCCACCAGGTGACGATCCTGTTCTCCGACCGCGGCACGCCGCGCACGTATCGCCACATGAACGGATACAGCAGCCACACGTTCAAGTGGTACAACGCCGAGGGGCGCATCTTCTGGGTGCAGTACCACTTCAAGACGGACCAGGGCATCGAGAACCTGGCGCGCGAGGAGGCCACCCTCCTGGCCGGCTCGGAACCCGACCACGCCACAAAGGACCTGTATAAGGCCATCGCGGCGGGCGACTTCCCGTCGTGGCGCGTGTGCGTCCAGATCATGCCCGCCGAGGACGCCGCCGGCTACCGGTGGGACATCTTCGACATCACGAAGGTCTGGCCGCACGAGGACTACCCGCTCGTCGAGATCGGCCGCATGACCCTCAGCCGCAACCCGGCCAACTACTTCGCGGAGGTGGAGCAGGCGGCGTTCAGCCCCGGCAACGTCGTGCCGGGCATCGCCCCCTCGCCGGACAAGATGCTCCAGGCGCGGGTCGTCTCCTACCACGACGCGCACCTGCACCGCCTGGGGCCGAACTACCAGTTGCTGCCCATCAACGCGCCGCGCAACTGCACGGCCGCCAACTACCAGCGCGACGGGGCCATGCGGTTCGACGACAACGGCGGCGGCAGGCCGAACTACTGGCCCAACTCCATGGGCGGGCCCGCGCCCGGCCCGTCCGTCGCCGAACCGCCGTTCGACACCGAGGGTCACGCCGCCCGCCATCCGCAGGACCTGACCGACGACGACTTCGTCCAGGCGGGCAACCTCTTCCGCCACGTCATGACGGACACCGACCGCGCCCACCTCGTCGGGAACATCGTGGCCCACCTGGGCGGCGCCCCGAGACGCATCCAGCGCCGCCAAGCGGCCCTGTTCTTCAAGGCGGACCCGGACTACGGCCGGGGCGTCGCCGAGGGACTGGGCCTGGACTCCGAAGAAATCGAGCAACTGGCCGCCATGTCGCAGGAAGATCGTGTCGCGGCGACGTCGGCGTGAGGCATCCGCTCATGACGAGCACCGTCTAACACGGCAACGCCGGGTCGGCCTGTTGCGCGGTGGGTCTCCGCACCCACCGCGCTCGAAACGCCTCTTGCAGGGCTGCGCGGCGGGTACGGAGACCCGCCGCGCGGGAAGCAGCGCAGTAGTACGAACGGGCCCAAGGGACAACGAAAGGAGCATGTTAATGTGTAACCAGAACAGGATGCCGCTCATCGGCGAGAAGGCGCCGGCGTTCAAGGCCGAGACCACCCAGGGCCCCATCACGTTCCCCGATGATTACAAGGGCAAATGGGTCGTCTTCTTCTCGCACCCGGCGGACTTCACGCCCGTCTGCACGACCGAGTTCATGACCTTCGCCTCCATGGCGAAGGAGTTCAAGGAACTCAACTGCGAACTGCTCGGACTCTCCATCGATTCCACCTACAGCCACATCGCGTGGCTGCGGACCATCAAGGAACGCATCGAGTACAAGGGCATGAAAGATGTCGAGGTCATGTTCCCCGTCATCAGCGACCTGACGATGGAGGTGGCCAAGGCGTTCGGCATGCTCCAGCCGGAGGCGAGCACCACCCAGGCCGTCCGCGCGGTCTTCGTCATCGACCCGGAGGCCACGGTCCGGGCCATCCTCTACTACCCGCTCTCCAACGGGCGGAACATGGACGAGATCAAACGCCTCGTCCAGGCCATGCAGCATTCCGACGAGCACAACGTGGCCACCCCGGCGAACTGGCGGCCGGGCGACGACGTCATCGTCCCGCCGCCGGGGTCCTGCGGCACGGCGAAGGAACGGACCGAAGCCCCCGCCGAGGACACCAGGGTCCTGGACTGGTTCATGGTCCTGAAGTCGTGCCCGCACGGCGAGAAGTAAGGCCGTCCTGGCGGTCCGTCCGGGAAGCGCGGCGGGCCTGGAGTACCCGCCGCGCAGCCCTGCAAACCTGGCGCGGAGGAATCGGGAGGATTCAGCGCGCGGGCCGCCGTCGACGCCGACACGCCACAAGCGCCCCGGCCGTCGCCGTCGGCGTCGACGTACAGGCGGTGGAACGCCGGGGCCACCGGGTCGCCCGCGTACGGCCGGCACCACCGGTTGCGGGCGCGGTCCGCCCGGATACGGAGTTGGTACACGCCGTCGGACAGCGAGCCCGCCTCGATTCCCGGCCCCGCGAAGGTGATGCGGTACGTCCGGTCGTCGCCCGACGGGTTCGTCGCGTCGAGGGTCATGCCGGTGCCGTCGCGACGGGCGAGAACAAACGCCCCGGCCTCGAGCGCGACCGGATCGCTGAACCGGACGGTCAGGCTGGACACCATCGATCGCTGGCGCTGCGCGTCGCCGATGCACGTGTACCGGACGGTCGGCGCCCAGAGGTCCGTGCCCAGGCGTGCGGCGAAGGCGTGGGCGTCGGCCTGATCGACGTCGGCATCGGCGTCGAAGTCGAAGTTTGTCGCCGAGGGGGACGGCGTACCACGGCGAGGACCCGTCTTCGCCGGGCTCGATGTCGCGGACCAGGACGGTGCCGGCCTCCGTGCCGTCCGTTTTCCAGAGTACGCGCCCGTGCGCGTCATCGTTGGCGGAGAAGAAAAGGGTGTCGCCGGCGACGGCGAACTGGTAGGGGGCGGCCCCGTCGGGGCCGGGCAGGATATCCTTGACGAGCGTGGTACCGTCGGCGGTGCCGTCCGTCCGCCAGAGTTCCCGGCCGTGCACGCTGTCGTCGGCGGTGAAGTAGTAGGCGTCGCCGGCGGCCACCGGCAGGGAGGGGTCGGAGTCGAGCGACGGGCCGTTGATGTTGGCCAGGGGAAACGCGGCGAGCAGGAGCCGCTGTTGCAGCGGTTCGAGTTGCGGCCGGAGGTCGTGGGCGTCCGGACGTTCTCCCGGCCAGGACGACCACCTGTCCGGCGATGCGCGTTTCCGGTTGAGCCATACGGGTGTTGGTGCGGTCCCGGTTCCGTCAGCATGCGGCACGCCCCCCCATGGCTTCAGGACGGTTCGGAGCACCGGTTGGCCCGGCATGGGCGGGCGCGATGCCCTCGTTTTTACAAACGTCGGTCTCCTGCGCAATAGACAAGGGGCCAGCCTGCCTGTCGGCAGACATAGCCCCGGGAGCATTCAGCCTTGCTTGTTACCTGACGGAACTTTAGCCCAAAAACGTCCGCCTGTCAAACGAAAAACAGATGCGACTCTCGTGAAGGTGGTGCGAAGCGTGGTCCGAACGGCGGGGCGCCGTCGCCCGGCGGCGGGGCGGCTGAGCGCCGCGCCGGAAAATGCACTGGCGAATCGCCGCCGCAGCCGGTACCCTGCCCACCTGCGTCGCGCAGGAAAGGATGGGCGATGAAACGTACGCTGGGAATCGTGGGCGTGGTCACGGCCACCGTCGCGGTGGCGCTCGGTCTCTGGCTGCTCGGCGAGACCCGCGCCGCCGAGGAAACCCACGTCCGCTACGACCGCGAGTCGCGGTACTACCGCATCCGCGTGGTCGATTATCCGGACGAAGGCCGCCGGTGCCTGCACTTCTCGAAGTCGCGGGGCATTCAGTCGAGCATGAAACTCAAGGACCCGACCGCCTTGGACCTGCGCTACTCGAAGTCCATCATCGCGGGCCTCGCGCTGCACCCGGACCCGAAAGACGTGCTCCTGGTGGGGCTGGGCGGGGCGTCGATCCCGAAGTTCATCGGCAACCACTGGCCCCACATCCGCATGGACATCGTGGAACTCGACCCCGGCGTCGTCCGGGTGTCCCAGGAGTACTTCGCGTTCGAGGGCGGGCCGCAGATGCGCGTCATCCTGATGGACGGGCGGATGTACCTGAAGCGCACCCGCCAACAGTACGACCTCATCATGCTCGACGCCTACGCGGCCGACCACATCCCGTTTCACCTGACGACCGTCGAGTTCGTCCGCCTCGTGCGCGACCACCTGAAGCCGGGCGGCGTGGTGGCCTCGAACCTGTGGGAATACGGCATCAACCGCTTCTACCACGCGGAACTCCGGACCTTCCAGGAGGTGTTCCCCGAGACGTACCTCTTCCGGGCGGGGACCTCCGGCAACGTCATCGTCTTCGGCACGAAGCACGGCGAGCGGGTCTCCGAGGACACGTGGGCCCAGCGGGCCGAGCGCCTCGCCGCCGGCAAGGACCTGGGCTTCGACCTGCCCGCCCTGGTGCGCGACGAGTACCGCGTCCTCACCGGCCGCGAGATCGACGAGGCCGTCCTGACCGACGACAAGGCCCCCGTGGGCACGCTCCGGCACGAACACCCGCGAACCTACGGCGAGTAAATGTTAAATGGTAAATGTTAAATGCCAAATGACGCTCCGCGTAGGCCGCAGGCCTCCTTTGACATGTATCCTTTTTCATTTATCATTGAGCCGCTTGGCGGCGGAGACGACATGTTGACCCGCTTCCTCCTCCTCGCAACCGTCTTCCTGGCCGGCGGATCGCTGATGAGCCTGGAGATGGCGAGTTTCCGGCTCGTCCAGCCGGAGTTCGGCAGCGACATCATCGTCTGGGGGAGCCTGATCAGCGTGTTTCTGGGCGGCCTGTCGCTGGGCGCGGTTGCGGGCGGGCGGCTGGCGGACCGGGCCCCGCGCCTCTGGAAACTCGGGGCCATCCTGGCGGCGGCGGGCGTCCTGACGCTCCTCCTGCCCCTGCCCCTGTTGCCCGGCGACGCCCCGGGCGCCCCGCGCGAGTCCATCGCCGACCGCGCCTTGGAGTGGATGTTCCCCGGCGAAGGGGCGCCGCTGCCGGAGGAGTGGGAGACGAGCGAGCAGGACGGTCTGGCCGTCTACCGGCCGCCGGACCTCCGGTGGCCGACCCTCGGCGTCGGGGCCATCCTCTTCGGCGTGCCGGCCCTGCTTTTGGGCAGCGTGACGCCGTACACCGCCCGCCTGTTCATCCATTCGCTCGGCCGGGTGGGGACGGGGGTGGGGCAGGTCTCCGGCTCGCAGACGGTCGGCTCCATCGCCGGCACGCTCGGCACGGCGTTCTACCTGGTCACGTGGATGGGGACGCGGTGGCTGATCCTCTCGAACGGGCTGCTGATGGTGGGGCTGGGGGCGGTGCTCGTCCTCGCCGACGCCCTGCACCGTGGGCCGGTGGCGGCCAAAGCGGAAATCGAAAATCGGAAATCGGAAACGGCTTCCGGGGCGTGAGCCTTCCGGCACAGTTCAGGACCCAGGGCGGTGCCCTGGGCTGACGGCCGTCGGAGCCCTTCGGGCTCCACGACCACCGTTCGTAGCGTTGTAGCGCTAGGACACCCGGTAGATATATGCATCCTCAATAACAGTGCCATCGATGACATTATTCGTAAACCTGATGCCGCTGATTTCCGGCCCAGTGCGAATTGCCTTTCGAAGAAGAGAAATCAGAGGGGCCTCCGGCGCCACCAGGCTAATGTTGCTTAAAGACAGGCCGTTCGCCTCCGGCGAGCAGTCGGCAAGGGCCTGCTGTATCTCTTGGTAAACACGCCTTGGCCCTTCATCGGCCACAGCGGGCATCGCAAGCAAGAGTTTCCACTCCTCCAAGTCCGAGGAATACAACCACAAGGCGCTGCGCAAGTTAACGTCCCGCGTGTCCAGGCTACGGACCAGGACCTCGCCGGCCTTGATCATCGCGTCACTGAGTTGATTGGCTACCATCGTTTTCTAACCCACGGCAAGACGCCGTTTCTACTTGTACACGCCGAGAACAGGTCCTGCGCCTGCGCTTCGCTGACGGCCAGTTCATATCGTACGGATTCGTTCCAGTCTTTCCGACCGCCCAATTCAAATCCAAGGCCTTACTTGCCTTTCGGTCCCCCTCAAGATCCGGCGCCAAGCCGGCAACCTTCACCAGCCTCTGCAAATCGTGCGTAAACGCTTCCTGGGCAAGTTTCTTGTCAGGGAAATCGTACTGCTTCACTTGCTTCGCAACACAGGCCTTGAGTGCGCACTCCACGGCATAACCCATGAGGTAGTACGCACCCGCATAGCGTTTGGCGCTCAAGAGCCTGCGGGCATCCCCAAGCCTCAAATCGGATAGGTTCTTGAACGCCTCCCGGTTCATTTTCCCCACCCGTGTTCACATGCTCTTACGGCGTTGGAACTGCGCCCGAGTTGCCATCGCTACTCCCCACAACTCCCTAAGTATACCACTCCTTCAGGAGGATGCAACGCGATTGCCCCTCTTTTCCTGGAGGCCCAAACAGCCGACCTGAAATCTGATTCCCCGCCGTTCTCCGCGTTCTCGGCGATCTCCGCGTTAAAACCCGAATCGCCGACAACGCCCGATCGCGCGACAACGCGTCGGCCAAGGCCGGCGGCTGAATGTGGCGCAGCCGACGGTGGCCGCGGCGGCAGGATCCTCACGCCGCCCACACGCCCCGCGTCACTTATCATTTATCATTTGGCATTTATCATTCGTCGCTCGGCCAGAGCGAGGCGAGTTTCTCTTCCCGGTCCGCTTCCAGCAGCGCATCGACCACGTCGTCCAGGTCGCCCTGCATCACCTGGTCCAGGTTGTAGGCCGTGAAGCCGATGCGGTGGTCGGTCAGGCGGTTCTGGGGGAAGTTGTAGGTCCGGACCCGCTGGCTGCGGTCGCCGGAACCCACCTTCGACCGGCGGTCGGCGGCGCGCTTCGCGCGGCGTTTCGATTCGTAATGGTCCCACACGCGGGCGGTGAGGATGCGGCGGGCCTTCTCGCGGTTCCGGTGCTGGCTCTTCTCGTCCTGCATGCTGACGGTGATACCCGTCGGCAGGTGTTTGATGCGGACGGCGGAGGAGGTCTTGTTCACGCTCTGCCCGCCCGGCCCGCTCGAGCGCATCGTATCGACCTGCAACTCCTCGTCCTTGATTTCGATATCCAGTTGCTCGGGCTCCGGCATGGCCGCCACGGTCGCGGCGGAGGTGTGGATGCGGCCCTGGGTCTCGGTCTCCGGCACCCGCTGGACGCGGTGCCCGCCGGACTCGAACCGCAGGCGGCGGTAGACACCGTCGCCCTCGACGGCCATGAGGACCTCTTTGAACCCGCCGAGGTTGGTGGGGCTGGCGCTCAGGCACTCGTGCTTCCAGCCGCGGGCGTCGGCGTATCGCGTATACATCTCGAACAGATCGCGGGCAAAGAGGGCGGCCTCGTCGCCGCCCGTGCCGGCCCGGATCTCCAGGATGACGCGCGTGGCGTCGGTGCCCTCCTCTCGCTCGATGAGGCGCTGCTGGAGTTCGGCGAGCAGACGGCTCTCGACCTCGCCCTGGATGCGGACCTCGGTCTCGGCCAGGTGCCGCATCTCGGGGTCGTCGGCCTCGGCTTCGAGGAGTTCTTCGGCCTCGCGGCGGGCCTGGCGGGCCTCCTGCCACCGGCGGTACGGATCCACGAGGTGCATGAGCCGGCCGCGCTCCCGCATGAGGGCCGCCA
This sequence comes from uncultured Anaerolineales bacterium, assembly GCA_964577175.1. GTDB lineage: Bacteria > Planctomycetota > Phycisphaerae > FEN-1346 > FEN-1346 > BS750m-G62. The sequence goes on along the minus strand of CAZNYC010000002.1, from coordinate 21,483 downwards.
TGCGGCCGGCGTCGCTCGCCACCTCCGGCTGGGAGACGAGGGTATCGATCTCGCGGACCCGCGCATCGTCCCGCCCGAGACGGGCCGCCAGCGACTGCACCGCGTTGGAATGGTCGTCGGCCATGGGTTACTCCCGATGCGCCCCTTACCCCGCGCACCACGCCGGCGGGCTGATGGGATGTGCCACGGCCGGCCCGTTCGACTTCGCTCAGGGCATGCCTTGTCCGGCCGTGCCGCGCCCGCAGAAAAGCACGGCGGGACAAGACCCGCCGTGGCACACCCGCGACTGGAACGCGGGGCACGAAACAACCGCTAACGCTCGTCCGGAATCCTCATGCCCCTATTCTACGGTCCGTCGGGCCGGTGGCAAGGCCCCGCCCGCCCCCCGGCGCCGGTCCGTTGCAATTCGCGGCGGGGGCGGGTAGACTCGGGCCGTTTTGCACCCCGCTTCCCGGTTCGCGTGCGTATAGACTGGTGAGCGAGGGCGTGGTGAACCGCCCCCGGCGGCGACGGCGTCGCGCCGGACTATCCGGAAGGGGACGACCTCATGGCAACGCGTACGATAACGGCGCCGGCCCTGGCGGCGGGGATCCTGGCGATGGCGGGCCTCCTGACGGCCACGGGAGACGCCGCGGCCGCCGACGGCGACACCTTCCCGCCCCAGGAGCACGTGCCGCACGTCTTCGGCCCGGGCCTCCTCATGGCCTACTCGGGGCTGGACGGCGAAACGCACATCGAGCCGACCATGGTCGCCACGGTCGGCGAGGAGGGGCTGACCCTGCGGTTCCACCTGGAGGGCGAACCCGCCCTGGAACTGCTCATCCCGGAGCGGTACCGCCTGACGTGGCGCGTCGTCTCCAGCGATCTGCTGCTCGCCGACGTCGCCGGCGACGACCTGCCGCTCGTCGTCGCCTTCTCGTCCTGGAACGTGCTGGTGGGCCGGCTGCCGGCGGGGAGCCGGGCCGGCCGGCGGGGCCTGTCCCCCAACACCGTCGTCATGCGGGACCGGGCGGGCGACCGCATCCGGTTCGCCTTCGCGGTCAACCCGCTGGGGCCCCGGCGTGCGGCGCGCGACGGCACGCAGGGGCTGAAGGTGTCGCTGGACACGCTCATCGAGAGCCGGCTCGACTTCTTCGCCGACGCCCCGCACGGCAGCGACAACCTGCCCTCCGACCGGGCCCAGGCCCTGGCCAAGGCATTCTCCGTGATGAAGGTCAACACGTATTCGCCCGAGACGCCGATCACCGTCCGCTGGACCACGCCGACGCGGTGGCCCGCGAAGTACCAGGACCCGTGGGCGTCGGCGTTTCACGCCCTCGGCCTGATGCACCTGGATAGCGAGGCCGCCAAGGAATCCCTCGCCGCCGTCTACGCCACGGCCACGGCGGAAGGGATGATCCCCGGCCGGTCCGGCCCGGCGACGGGCGAGGAGGTGGCCCGTCCGCCGATGCTCGCCCGGTCCGCCTGGACCGTCTACCGCCACGAGCGGATGCGGGACCGCACGTTCCTGCGGGTCGCCTACACCGCCGTCGCGAAGCAGATCGAGTGGTTCATGCGGCACCGCCGGCTGGGCGGCCCCCCGCCGCCCGAAAAACCGCTGACCCACGGCGTGCCGCTGTACGCATGGGCCTCGGCCGAGGAGGCGGCCATGCCCGGTTCGCCGCGCTTCGCGGCGGGGGCGGACTTCGCCGCCGTCGACCTCTCCACCTGCATCGCCGCCGAGTGCCGGAGTCTTCAGGCGATGGCCCAGGCGCTCGGGTACGGCGTGTCGGCCCGGACGTGGGGCCGGCGGGCCGATGCCGTCGCCGAGGCCGTACGCATGCACCTCTGGCGCGAGGAGGCCGGCTTCTTCTTCGACCGGACGGGACCCGACGGCGACTGGATCGAAATATGGTCGGCGGCGGGCCTGATGCCGCTGGCCTTCGGCGTGGCCGACGACGCCCAGGCCGCCCGCCTCGAAGAGTACCTGACGGGCGACCGGTTCCGCGCGGCGGGGGGCGTCGCGACGCTCGGCACCGGCGAAACGGGCGCTAACGGCCGGGGATGGACCGGCGGCGTCTGGATGCCGCTGAACTATCTGCTGGTGCGCGGCCTCCAGGACCGGGGGCGGATGAAAACGGCCCGCGACCTCGCCGAACGCACCCTCGCCGCCGTCACCCGGCGGTACCACGAGGCCGGCACGCTGGACGAGTTCTACCCGCGCGGCGGGACGGCCGGCGGCGGGGCGGCCGACATCTTCGGCGGCGGTTCCGTCGCCGGCGCCGACGCCTGGGGCGACCGCGACTACTTCCCGACCGCCGCCGTCTTCGCCGACCTCGTGCTCCGGCCGGCCCCGTAAGCGCCCATCGCCCATGCGACCCGTCGACGACCGGACCATCGGCCTGACCGCCACCGTGCCGGTCGAGGTCCTCCTCGCCGCCGGCGCCACGCCGCTCGACCTGAACAACGTGTTCATCACGAGCGCGTCGCCGGCGGACCTCGTCCAGGCGGCCGAGCACCGGGGCTTCCCGCTGAACTGCTGCACGTGGATCAAGGGCATTTACGCGACGGCCCGGCGGCTGGGCCTCGGCCGGGTCATCGGCGTGGCCCAGGGCGACTGCTCCAACACCCACGCCCTGATGGAGGTGCTCCGGAGCGAGGGCACCGACATCATCGAATTCAACTATCCGTATCCGAAGGACCGCGGCGCCCTGGCGGGCGCGATCGACGCCCTGGCCCGTCGCCTCGGCACGACCCGCCGGGCCGCCGAGGCCGAGCGCGAGCGCCTGGCCCCACTCCGGGCGATGCTCGCCGAGATCGACCGCCTCACCTGGGAGGCCGGCACCGTCACGGGCGAGGAGAACCACCTGTGGCTCCTCGGGTCGACCGATTTCGACGGCGACCCGCCCCGCTACGCCGCCCGCGCCGAAGCGTTTCTCGCCGAGGCCCGCCGGCGCGACCCGCTCCCCGAGCGGCACCGGGTGGGGGTCCTGGGCATCCCGCCCATCTGCGACGGGCTGCACGCGACCCTGGCCTCGCGCGGGGCACGCGTGGTCTTCAACGAGTTCCAGCGGCAGTTCAGCATGCCGCCCGGCCCCGAGGATTTAATTGACCAGTACGCCCGTTACACGTATCCCTACGGTGTGGAAGGGCGGATAGCGGACATCCGCCGGGCCGTCGCCGAGCGCCGCCTGGACGGCCTCGTGCATTACGTGCAGAGTTTCTGCTTCCGGCACATCCAGGACCGGCTGCTGCGGGAAGGCGTGGACGTGCCGGTCCTCGCGCTGGAGTTCGACCGGCCGGGCCCGCTCGACGCCCAGAGCCGGACGCGCCTGGAAGCGTTCGTCGAGATGCTCGACGCGCGGCAGGCAACGTAGGGGGCCGGGTGCCGTTCGAGCCCGCCGCGGGAGCGGCGGGTCACGCGCGACCGGCCGTGGCACGTGCCATGGCGGATGAGGATGACCGGCTGCTTCTGCTTGCCAATCCGTGCCTGAGGTACGCGGAACACGGTTTGGCAAGCAAACCGTGGCACCTGCGTGATCGGCGCCGGGTGCCTTTCGAGCCCGCCGCGCACAGCAACGCGAGCGCGGTGGGTACGGAGACCCACCGCGCTGATATGCGAAACGCCATGAACCCCAAGACCAAAAAGGTGCTCGGCGCAGTGGTGCGGCTGCTGGTGGCGGCCGGGCTCATCGCCTACGTCCTGAGCCAGGCCCGTCTGCGCGACGCCGTCCGCCCCGCGCCCGGCGAGGAGACCCGCCCCATCCTCCGCGAGACGGACGCGGGCTACGTCATCCGGACGGAACAGGGGACGGAGCAGTTGATTCCGCGCGAGGCGCTCGGCCGGCCGGACGGGCCCGTGCTGGCCGAGGGCATCCTCAGCATCGCCCGCCGGCTGACCGACCGATGGTGGTGGGCCGCGGCCGCGCTCGGGGCCATGATGCTCCAGTCACCCCTCGGGGCGGTGCGATGGCGGCTCCTCCTGGCCGTCCAGGGCATCCATATCACCTTCACCGAGAGCCTCCGCCTCACGTACATCGGCTGGTTCTTCAACAACTGGCTCCCCGGGGCGACGGGCGGCGACTTCGTCAAGGCCTACTACATCGCCTCCCAGACCCACCGAAAGGCCGAAGCCGTCACCGTCGTTTTCCTCGACCGGTTCCTCGGTCTCGTCTCGGTCTGCATCGTGGGGGCGGTGGCGGTCACGGCCAGCCTGACGGATCCGCGCGTCCGCGTCGCCCAGATCATCATGGGCGCCTTCATGGCCGGCATCCTGGTCGCGACGACGGTCTTCTACAGCACGCGGCTGCGGCGGCTGCTGCGGGTGGACCGGCTCATCGCCCGGCTGCCGCTCGCAAAGACGGTCGCCCGCGTCGACCAGGCCTTGCTGGTCTACCGGCACCATAAACGGGAGGTGGCGACGGCCATCCTGTACAGTTGGGGAACCCAGGTCGGGTCGATCCTGGCCATGTGGTGGGTGGCGGTGGGGCTCGGCAGCCGGGCCGACTGGTACCACTACTTCCTGAACATGCCGGTCGTCTGGATCGGATGGGCGCTGGTACCCGTGCCGGGGGGCTTCGGCGTGGCGGAATCGCTGATGCAGCAACTGTTCGGCCCGGCGGTGCTGGGCGGACCGGGTCCGACGGTACCTGTCGGCGAGGCCGCGACGCTCGCCCTCGCGATGATGCTGGCGTTCCGGCTGGTCCAGATGGCCGTCAGCCTGCCGGGCGCGGTCTTCTACCTGGCCCGCCGGACGGGCGTCTCGCCGACACACATGCGCGAGGAACTCGAAGGCGAAGAAGGCGAGGCGTAGCGCCTCGCCGGGCGGCACAACGCGCGGCGCGCCTTGCGCGGTGGGTCTCCGCAGCCACCGCGCGCAAAGTCTCGGTTGTGTGGATGCGCGACGGGTACGGAGACCCGCCGCGCACAACATGATGCCACCCTGGTCCCGCGCTGGGACGACCATGCACGAACTCGTCGGCAGCATGCACATCCACACGGTGTACAGCGACGGCAGCGGGACGCTGCGCGAGGTCATCGCCGCCGGCGCCCGGGCCGGGCTCGACTTCCTCCTCGTCACCGACCACGACTCCCGCCGCGCCGCCGACGACGGCTGGCAGGGCTGGCACGACGGCGTTCTCGTGGTCGTCGGCGTCGAGGTCACCTGCCAGCACCGCACCCACGTCGTCGTCATGGGCGAGGCGGACGTGAGCGCCCTCCGGTTCAAGCCGCTGCGGCGGGTCCTGTTCGACCTCACCCGCCAGGGCGCCTGGCCGTTCGTCGCCCACGCCCATCCGGCCCACATCATGGGCATTTCCCTGAAGGCCGGCCCCCTGCACGAATGGGAGATCCCCGGCTTCGTCGGCGTGGAACTCTGGTCGCTCATGCACGACGTGTGCGACGGCCTGACCCCCTGGCGGATTCCGTCGTTCCCGTACACGTGGCGGGAGCGGATTCGCGGACCCCACGCCGACACCGTCGCCCACTGGGACCGCGTTACGCAGGACCGGCGGTTCGTCGCCATCGGGACGCTCGACAACCACGCCATCGCCGTCCCGGTCGTCGGCCGGCGCATCCTGCCGTACGAGGAGGCGTTCCGCGCCCTGCGCACTCACGTGCTGCTGAAGGACCCACCCGAGGGGACCGACGGCGACGCCGACCGCGTCATTCAGGCGATCCTGGCGGGCCGATGCGTCATCGCCCTGGACGAAACGGCCGATGCGCGCGGCTTCCGCTTCGAGGGCCGGCCCGAGGCCGGCGGCGAAACGCTACGCATGGGCGAGGAGCGGGCGTGGACGGGGCCGGTCCGCCTGGCCGTCCGCTCGCCCCGTCCGGCCCGGCTGGTCCTCCGCTGCAACGGCGAGGTGGCAGCCGAGGCCGACGCCGCCGACGCCCTCGACCACACGGCCGACGGACCGGGCGTCTACCGCGCCGAGGCCCACCTCGCCGGCCTGCCGTGGGTCTACACCAATCCGATTTACCTGCGGGGCGACACGTAGCCGCCGGCCTTGCCCGGCGCGCGCCGTTAGAAAGGACTCGGCGTATGTTTGCACATCTCACGTTCGATACCGCCCTCGGCCGGATGGGCGTGGCGGCGACCCCGCTCGGCGTCGCGCGGGTCCTCCTGCCCGGCGACGAGGAATCGCCGGCGGCGTACGGCGCGTTCGGCCCGCGCCCCTGCAATCCGTCCGCCCTGGCCGTGGCCGAAGCCGCAGCCCGCGAACTCGCCGAGTACGCCGCGGGGCGGCGCCGCACCTTCACCGTCGCCCTCGACCTGGACGCCCTGCCCCCGTTCCAACGGGTCGTCGCCCGGGCCCTGCGGCAGGTCCCGTTCGGAGAGACGGTGACCTACGGCGAACTCGCGCGCCGGGCGGGTCGGCCGGGCGGGGCACGGGCCGTCGGGCAGGCGATGGCCCGCAACCCCGTGCCGCTGCTCGTGCCGTGTCACCGGGTGGTCGCGGCGCGTGGCCTCGGCGGCTTCGGCGGAGGGCTGGACCTGAAGCGCCGGCTCCTGGCCCTGGAGGGGGCGGAGGTGCCCTCCTGACGATTCCCGCGCGGCGCCGGGCGCCATGCCGTTCGGGGCGGCGGCGGGACGCCTTGCCGTTCGAGCCCGCCCCGGAAGCGGCGGGGCACGTGCGATCTGCCGTGGCAGGTGCCCTGGCGGATGAGGATGACCGGCTGCTTCCGCAGCCGGTTCGAGCGGCACGTCGACCTTCGGTCGACGGCCGGCCGCAGGCGCAAAACCCTTGCCCGCGGCCGCGGGGACGGATACACTTGCCACACCCGCCCGGAGGAGGACTTGCTCGGATGCCTATGCGGATCACCCTGACGCTGGCGGCGGCCATGGCCGTCGCCCTACCCGCCGTCGGCGCCGAACCCGAACTCGACGCCGACCGCTACATGCCCCTCTCGGACATCCGTCCCGGCATGACCGCCGTCGGACACACCACCCTCAAGGGCACCGAAATCGTTGAGTTCCAGGTCGAAATCCTGGCCGTCCTTGAACGCTACGGCCCGAAGCAGGCCCTCATCATCGGCCGGTGCTCGGGGGCGGGGCTTGAAGAGTCCGGCGTCATCTCCGGGATGAGCGGCAGCCCGGTCGCTATCGACGGCCGGACCATCGGCGCCGTCGCCTACGCCTTCTCGTGGGCCAAGGCCCCGATCTGCGGCATCCAGCCGATCGAGCAGATGCTCGGCCTCCGCCAACGGCGCGAGCAGTGGCCGGACGAGGCCGACGCCCCCAAGGCCGCCCTCTCGCAACTGGCGTTACGCGGTGGGGCTCCGTACCCACCGCGTCGGAAACGCGCTCTTGCGGGCTGCGCGGCGGGTGCGGAGACCCACCCCGCCCATGGCAGGGGTGCGGCATCGGTGCCGGTGCCGGCGTCGGCCCTGGTGAAGGCGGATCTGCCCGCCCGCCTCGCCGGCCGTGACGTCTACCGCATGCAGCCGATCCGCACGCCGGTGATGGTCAGCGGCATGCCGCAGCGGACCCTCGACGCCCTGGCCGACGACCTCGCCCCCTACGGCCTGGTGCCGATGGCGGGCGGCGGCGCGGAGCACGACCTGCCCGAGGTCACCCGGATGGAACCCGGCGCCCCCCTGGCCATCCCGCTGGTGCGCGGCGACATCCAGATGACCGTCATGGGCACGATCACCGACGTCGTCGACGACCGTGTCTATGGCTTCGGGCACTCCATGTTCGGCCTCGGCGAGGCGAACTACCCGATGATGACCGGCCGCGCCCATGTCGTCATCCCGTCGCTGAGGATCTCATTCCGCATGGGCGCCCCCGTCAAAGAAGTCGGCCGCCTGGTCTGGGACGAAGAGACGGGCGTCCTCGGCCACATCGGCGACGAGCGGGCCCCCATGGTCCCCGTGTCGGTCACCGTGACGGGCCCGGGTAATAATCAGAAGCGGTCGTACGCCTCCGAGATGATCCGCAGCCGCGATATGTCCGGCCTGCTGGCGGCCAGTGCGATCGGCAGCGGCATCCTGGCCCACAGCGACCTGCCCATCGACCACACCGTCCGGTACCGCATCCGCGTCAAACCCGTCGGCCGGGAACCCCTCGTCCGCGAGAACCTGGCCGTCTCACCGAACGGCGACATGTACGTCCTCAATGTGGTGCGGCACCTGGTAACGATGGCCATGGAAAACCCGTTCGAGAACCTGGACCTGGAGTCCGTGGAAGCCGAGGTCGAGATCGAGCCCGGCCGCCGCATGGCCGAGATCGAAAAATCCCGCCCCCTGCGGAACCGCGTCCGGCCGGGCGGCACGGTGCCGGTCGAGATCCGCCTGCGCCCCTGGCGCCAGGGACCGCGGTGGATGACCGTCGAGGTGCCCATTCCCGAGGATTACCCCGAGGGCACGTACACCCTGGTCCTGTGCGGGGGTGACGAGGCGCTGCGGCAGGAGCGGCAGGAGGTCCCCGCCCGCTTCGATCCGGACAACATCGGCGGCCTCCTGGACCTCATCGTCCGCGACATGCCGCGCGACCGACTCTACGTCCGGCTGGAGCGTCCCGGCCGGGGCATCGCCATCGGCGCCGACGAACTGCCGAACCTGCCCGGCTCGATGCGGTCGGTCCTCTCCGCCTCGGCCCGCCGACAGGTGACCCCCGTCCGCCCCTCGCGCGTCACCACCCATCCGATGGACTGGGTCGTGACCGGCGGCCGGAAGATGGCCATCACCGTCGACCGCGAGGCACCCCAGTAAATGAGGCGCCGCGGGGCACTTTCGAACGGCGGCGCGATGCGCCCATCGCGGATGAGGATGACCGGCTGCTTCCGCCGCCGGCTCGAACGGCGCCCGGCGCCGCGCACCTGAAACCCGTACCGGACACCGCGTAACCCCGGAGCATCGCCCATGACACACCGCATCACCCGGACGGTCCTGGTGGCCCTCGTGCTGGCAGCCGCCGCCGCGCCCCTGCCGGCCCGCACCGAGACCTTCCTCGAAACCAACGAGAACCAGTTCGACGAGGGCGAGTTCGACGGCATGGTCGCCACCAGTCTCGGCCGTCTCCGTCTCGGACGGGCCCTCGGCGACCTCCTCGCCGAGACCCAGGGCGTCGACTACATCGCCCGCTGCGCCCGCGGGCCGGACGGCACCGTCTACGCCGTCACCGGCGGCACGGGACGCATCTACGCCGTCAAGGGCGGCAAGGTCACCCTGTACGCCACGCTCGACGACCCGTACCTGTTCAGCGTGGTGGTCGAGGCGAACGGCGACCTGTACGTGGGCTCCGGCGGCGCGGCCGGCCGCGTGTGGCGGGTGGCCACGCCCGAGGGCGACGAGAAAGAGCCCCAGGCCCAGGTCCTCTTCGAGGACGAGGCCGTCCAGTACGTCTGGGACCTCGCCTGGATGGCCGACGGCGCCCTCGCCGCCGCCACCGGCCCGGAGGGGCAACTCATCCGCCTCCAGCCGGACGGCGAGCACAACGTCCTCGTCGACAGCCAGGCCGACCACATCCTCTGCCTGGCCGTCGCCGCGGACGGCCGCCTCTACGCCGGCACCGACGGCGAGGCGATGGTGTACCGGTGGGCGAATAACGAGCCGTTCGTCGTCTTCCACGCCGAGGAGAGCGAAATCACCGCCCTCGCCACCGACGCCGACGGCAACCTGTACGTCGGCGCCTCCAGCGGACGGGCCGGCCGCGCCGCCGGCGTCCCGCCCCAACCCCGGCCCCAACCGCCCCAGCAGCAGCAGAAGGGAAACGGGAACGGAAACGGCAACAATCCGGGGGCCGTCGACACCGCAGCGGAGGACCAGGGCGACGAACCCCCCGGCGAAAATGCCGGCGACGGCAACGGCGACGAGGACACCGGCACCGACGACGGCGAGGCCGAGGCGCCCCCCGCCGCACCTCCCGGCGCCCGGCCCGCCTCCGCCGCCATGGCCGAGGCACGCAAACTCACCCACACCGTCAAGGCGGCCCGCAAGACGGACGGGGGCAACGGCAACGGCGGCGCCGGCGGCGTGTCCGTCTACCGCATCACGCCGGACGGCCTGGCCACCCCCCTCTTCGACGCCCAGGAAGGCCTCCTTCTCGCGCTTGCCGTCGACGGCGACCGCCTGCTCGTCGGCACCGGCGATCCCGGCCGCCTGTACGAAGTGAATCTCGCGCGCGAGGGCGAAGAGCAGGCCACCCTCGCCACAGTGGACCCGAAACAGATCATGGCGATTGCCGTGCCCGACGACGCCCGGCCCATCGTCGCCACCGCCGCGCCCGGCCGCCTGTACGCCCTCTCCGACGGCTACGCCCGCCAGGGCACCTATACCAGCCAGGTGTACGACGCGGGTGGCTCCGCCCGATGGGGCGCGGCCGAGTGGCGCGGTACGACGCCGGACGGCACGAAGGTCCGCCTGGCCACCCGCACCGGCAACGTCTCCGACCCGGAGAAGGGCCTCTGGTCCGACTGGTCGAAGGGCCTGACGAAACGCCGCGGCGAGGTGACCGCCCCCGCCGGCCGGTACATCCAGTTCCGCGTGGCGATGGAGACGAACAACGCGGAGCGGACGCCCCTCCTGGAACAGTTCGAGGTGGCGTACCTGCGGGCCAACGAGCCGCCGCGGATCGTCTCGATTAACGAGATCGTCTACGATGAGGAGAAAAACCGGGCCCAGGCCGTCCAGCGGTTCCGCCAGGCCATGCGCCAGCGCGCCACCAGCAACAAGCAGCAGCGGGGCCGGCCACCCCGCCCGCCGGCGCCCGAGGGGGCCCAGCCCATCCGCGTCCTCACGTGGGACGCCGAGGACCCGAACGGCGACACGCTCGAGTACCGCCTGTACTTCCGAGGCCAAGGGGAGGCGAAGTGGATCCTCCTCGACGACGGCCTCCCCCGCCCCGAGTACGCCTGGAACACCAACACCGTCGCCGACGGGTGGTACGAACTGAAGGTCGTGGCCACCGACCGGGCCGACAACCCCGCCGACGCCGCCCGCACCGGCGAGCGCATCAGCGATCCCGTCCTGGTCGATAACACCGCCCCCGTCATCGAGAACGTGAAGGCGAAACTCGAGGAGGGCGACGGCGGCACGGCGCGCGCCGTCGTCACTTTCACCGCCACGGACGCCGTCAGCCGGCTGACCGAGGCGGCCTACACCGTGGACGCCGCGGACGAGTGGCGGCTCATCGCGCCGGAGGACCGGATCCTCGACGCGCCGACCGAATCGTTCCGCTTCGTCGCCGAGGGACTTGGCCCCGGCCCGCACCGCATCGGCATCCGGGCCGTCGACGAGGCGAACAACCGCGGCCACGCGGCCGTGACGGTGGTCGTCGAATAGCGTCACATGGTTGCAGTCCAGCAGGTAGGCTATTGAGCGAAGCAAAAGTAATGTCCTCGCCGCGCCAGGCTGTCATTCTGAGGCTCCGCTTGCGGAGCCGAAGAATCTCGCCGCGGGAGCAGCATCGAGGCGAGATTCTTCGTCGCGGCTTCGCCGCTCCTCAGAATGACAACCCCGGACATTACTTTTACCTGGGTCAGTAAGCACGGCGGGTCTCCGTACCCGCCGCGCGTAGGTTCGGGACACACGAGGCGCGGTGGTTACGGAGAACCACCGCGCCACCACGCGTGGTTAAAACGCTCTAGCCGCGGCCAGAAGTCGCGCCGCCCTCGGTCCGTGCGGCACGAAGGTCAGCCGGCGCGACGCCGGCCCCGTCACCTCCAGGCGGATTTCGAGATGGTCCTCCGGCAAAACCTCCGGCGCCCGGTCCGCCCATTCCAGGACCGCCAGGCCGTCGCCCTCGAGCATCTCTTCCGCCCCGATGGCCGCCAGGTCCGCCGACCCGCGCAGACGATACGCATCGAGATGATAGAACGGGATGCGGCCGTCGAGGAACTCGTGGCACAGGACGAACGTGGGGCTGGTGACGTCGCGGGCGCGGGCGGCCGCCAGGCCCTCCGCCATGCCCTTCGCGAGGTGCGTCTTGCCGCTGCCCAACTCGCCGACCAGGGCGACCACGTCACCCGCCCGGGCGGCGGCGCCGAGTCGGCGGCCGAGATCCAGCGTCTCGGCGACGCTCGACGATTCCGTGACCCGCGTCTCGCCGCTCATGCCGTCCCCTTGCCGCGGAAGTGCTCGTAGCCGGACGGCGCGAGCGGCCGGCGCGTGCCGTCGGCCTCCACCAGGACCGCGCCCTCGCCCTCGACGACACGTCCGACGGGCGTCAGCGGCACCTCGCCGAGCGGCGTCTCACGCGCCAGGCGCGCCGCATCCTCGGCCGCGACCGCCAGCAGCAACTCGAAGTCCTCGCCGTCGGAGAGGGCATGCCCCAGCGGGCTCCGCCCATCGCGCGCCGCCATCCGCTCGGCGTCCGGCGAGACGGGCACGGCCGGGGCGTCGACCTCCGCCCCCACGCCGCTCTCCCGCAGGATGTGGTCGAGGTCCGTCGAGAGGCCGTCCGACAGGTCAATCATCGCATGGATCGTCACGAGACCCGCCAGCCGCCGCGCCTCCGCCACCCGCGGGACGAACTCAAGGTGCCGGCCCAGGACCGACCCGCCCAGCCGGCCGGTCACGAGGAGCACATCGCCCGCGCGTGCCCCACGGCGGCGGACGGGTTCGATGCCCGCGGCCCGTGCCACGACGGAGGTACCGATCGCCACGTTGCCCCCCCAACTCGTAACGTCGCCGCCGACCAAGGGGCAGGCGAACCGCTCCGCGCACTCGAGGAGACCCGCGGAGAGGTCCTCGGCGAACGCCATGTCCCTACCCTCCGGCAAGGCGACCCACGCCACGGCGGCGACGGGTTCGGCCGCCATCGCCGCACAGTCCGACACGCTGACCGCCAGGGCCTTGTACCCCACCTGCCGGGGCGACGCCTCGTCCAGGCGGAAGTGCGTGCCCTCCAGCAGCGTGTCCGTGGTGAGGAGGGCGCCCGTCTCGCCGAGACGGACGCGGGCCATGTCGTCGCCCGGCCCGATGGGCACGGCCGCCGCGTCGCCGACGGTGCGCCGGCGGATCCAGTCGATGAGCGCGCGTTCGCCTTGCGAATCGGCCATGGCATGACACCGGAGACTATCCGGCTGCTTACGCAGCCGGCTCGAACGACACTCCTCGATCCCTGCCGTCTAGTACTGCGACGCCAAGTCGGCCTTTTGCGCGGTGGCCCTCCGCACCCACCGCGCTCGAAACGCCTCTCACAGGGCTGCGCGGCGCTTGCGGAGACCCGCCGCGCACGAGTTAGCGTTGTCGTGCTAGAACCACGGCTCGAGATACGCGAACGCCTCTTCGGCCACCTCGCGGGCCTGGGCCTCGTAGGGGTACAGTTCGACGGTGACCCATCCGTCGTATCCCACGTCGCGGAGGGCGGCGAGGACGGCCTCCAGGTCGACGGCCCCGCGGCCGGGCACGAGGTGCCTGTGTTCGCGGGTGCCGGCGATGTCTTCCAGATGGACGTGGCGGATATGCTCGCCCAGCCGGCGGACCGCCTCCGCCGGGTCCACCCCCACGCAGTAGAAGTGCCCGATGTCGAAGTTCAGGCCGATGCGCTCGTGCGGCAGGGTGAGGACGAGTTTCTCGAACTCGTCCGGCCGCTCGATCAACAGGTCCGGCTCGGGCTCGACGAGGAGATCCACGCCGCACGCCTCCGCCGTCGGCAGGACCTGTTCCAGGCCGTCGCGGTACAGGCGGAAGGCGTCCTCGCGGTCCATCCCCTCCGGCAGCGGCCCGCCCGGTTCCAGGCTGATGCCGGGTGCCCCGAGGTCGCGGGCCAGTTCCACGCACGCCACCGTGTGCTCGATGCGGCGGGCGCGGGCGGAGGCGTCCGGCTCGATCCACGACGGGTGCCACGTGTCGCCCTGGGCGAACAGCGTGAACGCATTCAGGTTCGTGACCGCGAGGCGGAGGTCGGCGAGGAGGTCGCGGACGGCCTCCCGCCGCCGGGCGTCCACGTGCGGCGGGTAGGCGTGGGGGACGTCGGCCATGATCTCGGCGCCTGCGTAGCCGCAGGCGGCGATGTCGCGCAGGCTCGCCTCCAGGCTCACCTGCTTGAACGCGTTCGTGCTGAAGGCGAGGTTCATGGAAGCCCTTCTATCGCACGTCTGCCCCGAGCGGATAGCGTCGTCTCGTGCGGGCGGGTCTCCGCACCCGCCGCGCAAGCCAATCCGAGCGCGGTGGGTACGGAGACCCACCGCGCTCACTCGCGTGTCAAGCCTCAGCGCGTTCTACCGCGCCTCCAGGACCGCCTGGGCCAGCGTCCGGCCGCGGACCACGTACACGCGGACGCGGTCGCCCTTCCGCACGCCCGCGAGCAGCGTGCCGAGCGTATCGAGGTCCGTCACACGGTACCGGTCCACCTGGACGACGACGTCGCCGCTCTCGATGCCGGCCTCGCGGGCGGGGCTGGCGGGTTCGGTACCGGCCACGAGAAGGCCCCGGTCGGCCCACAGCCGCATCGTCTGCGCCAGGTCCGAGTCGAGTTCCTGGAGGTGGAGGCCGAACCGCTGGCGTGCCAGCCGCTCGCCGTCGGGTTGGGGGGCGGCGGCCAGGCGGACGGTCTTCTCGATCGTCTCCCCGCCGCGCTCCACGGCCAGGCGCACCTCGCGCCCCGCCTCGCGTTCCAGGAGCATCGTTTCGAGTTCGATGACGTTGGCCGGCCGCTTGCCGTCGAGGCGAGCGATGCGGTCGCCCGGGCGGATGCCGGCGGTCTCGGCGGGGGAGTCGGGCTCGACCGCCTCGACGACCGCCCGGCCCGGCACGTCCGTCCGGAACCGGACGCCCAGCCACGGGCTGCCCGGCCGGCGGAGGTTCAGCAGGCCGACCATGATCTCGCGGACCTTGTCGACGGCAATGGCGAAGCCGAGGCCCTGTGCCCCCGCCCGGATGGCGGTATTGATGCCGACGAGTTCGCCCCGGATGTTCAGCAGCGGCCCGCCGGAGTTGCCGGGGTTGATGGGCGCGTCGGTCTGGATGAGCCCCTCCTGCCGCACGCCCTGGCCCGGCTCCAGCGTCCGGTCGAGGGCCGAGACGACGCCCGTCGTCACCGAATGCTGGTACCCAAACGGGTTGCCGACGGCGATGACGGTCTCGCCGATCATGAGGTCGCTCGAGGTGCCGAGGGGGATGGCGGTCAGGGGACGGTCGGTCTCGATCTTGATGATCGCCAGGTCCGCGTCCGGGTCGGCGCTGACGAGGTCCGCCTCGTGCTGCGACTCGTCGGCCAGGGTGACGATGATCTTCTCGGCCCGCTGGACGACATGGGCGTTCGTGACGATGTACCCGCGGGGGCTGATGACGGCCCCGGACCCCAGGCTGCCGGAGACGTACCGCCGGGGACGGAAGAGGTCGCCGAACTCGCGGCGGAAGACGTCCGGCAGGTTGAAGCCGAAGAACGGCCGGACCACCCGCACCTGCTCCGTCGAGAGGTTGACGACGCTCGGGGCGGCCCGCTCGACCGCCCGGACGACGGGCGTCCGGCGGTCGACGGCCGGCGGCGCGCCGGCCTCGTCCGCTTCGGCGGCGCGGGCGGGCCCCGCGCTCGTGACCGTGGACGCGGCCGCAACGGCGGTCAGCACCAGCAGGCGAAAATATCGGATAGCACGCATGGCGGTATCCTACTCGATGCCACGAGGGCGGGCAAGGTCCCGCGGGGTTGGACGAACGAGCGGGGCGTTTGTTGCATGGCAACCCGTCGAGCCGGCGACCGCAGGTCGCTCGTCGTTTGCCAGGCCGCCGCCATCTGAAACGGCACGCGGTGCACAATCGCGGCGGCTATTGAGTCCGGCAAAAACACAGTGACGATGTCATTCTGAGGGCTCGCTTGCGGAGCCGAAGAATCTCGCCGTGCCAGTGGCGACAAGGCGGGATTCTTCGTCGGCCTTGCGGCCACCTCAGAATGGCAACCATGAAGATTCCTCTTGCCGGGCTCAATAAATGCGACGGTGCGCGGCGGTCAGTCCTGGCCGCCGCGCGCTGCACGGTACCCAAGACTGGGCACCGCGCAACCCCCGGCGCCACCGCCTCAGCCCCGCTCGGCTAAAAACGCCGCGACCTCCTCCGCCGTGGGCATGGAGGGCTGAGCGCCCAGGCGGGTGGCGGCCAGGGCGCCCGCGGCGTTCGCCCGCCGGGCCGCCGCCACGAGGTCCGTCCCCTCGACGACCGCCACGGCCAGGGCGGCCGTGAAGGCGTCGCCGGCGGCGGTGGTGTCCACGGGATCGATCCGGAAGGCCGGCACGTGTTCGGTGCGGCCCTTCTCCGCGACGACGGCCCCTTGGGCCCCCGCCTTGACGACGACGACCCCGGGCCCGCGGTCCAGGAGCGCCCGGGCCAGGTCCTGCGGCGAGCAGGTGCCGGGTTCGACGCCCAGGAGGGCGGCCGCCTCCGCCTCGTTCGGCGTCAGCACGTCGGCCTCCAGGACGGCGGCGTCGACGGGCAGCCTCGGCGGGCCGGCGTCCACAACGGTGAGCGTGCCGACCTCGCGCGCCAGGCGGACGGCCCGGCCGACGGTCTCGGCCGGAATCTCCAGTTGCAGGACGACGGCGTCGGCCGCGGCGAGCAGGGGGCGGGCGGCGTCGACGTCGTCGGGCCCGAGCCGCCCGTTCGCCCCCGGCGTGATGACGATGGCGTTCTCGCCGCCCGCCTCGATGAGGATCATCGCCGCCCCGCTCGCCCAGCCGGTCACGGTCTCGACGGCGTCGGTGCGGACGCCGGCGGCGGCGAGTTCGTCCACGAGCCGCCGGCCGAACGGGTCGTCGCCGACGCGGGCGAGGAACGCCGTCTCGGCCCCGTGGCGGGCACAGGCGACGGCCTGATTGGCCCCCTTGCCGCCGGGGATCATCTCCAGGGCCTCGCCGCGCACGTTCTCGCCCGGCACGGGCACGTGGTCCACCCGGACCACGAGGTCCATGTTGACGCTGCCGATGACCAGGAGCCGCATGACGGCGAGTCTAAAGTCCAGGGGCCAAAGTCCAAAGGCAAAAAACGACGCGCGGTGGCATGACGGTTGTCATTCCAAGCGAGGCCCGACAGGGCCGAGTCGAGGAATCTCGCTGTCGGGCCGAACAACGAGATTTCTCCGCTCGCCCGCGGCCTCGCCCATGCGATGCCGCGGACTCGGTCGAGATCACAGTCTCGGGGCGGCGGGGCGCGTCAACCCACCCCCGGCGGGGAATTGTCTTGCCCGCCGGCGGGGGTCGGCCTAAGATTCCTGCCTTGGCGCTCGGCGGGAGGGACGGCCGGCCACGGCCGGACGCCGGCCCCGGCCGCGTACGCACACACCGCCGGCCGCAGCGCGGCGGCCCGTAGATTCAGACGACCACGCGATGGCATCCAAACCCCAACAAGATTACCAGAAGGTCCACCGGCGCCGGAAGAACCGCGAGTCGTTCCTCGAAACGCTCGAGTCCATCGTCGTCGCGTTCGTCCTGGCGCTGATCTTCCGGGCGTTCGTCGTCGAGGCGTTCGTCATCCCGACCGGGTCGATGGGCCCGACGCTGTACGGCCAGCACGCGGCGTTCACATGCGCGGATTGCGGGTACGAGTTTGCGGTGGGCGCCGACGGCTCGCTCGATTCCCGCCCCGTGTGCCCGAACTGCGGCCTGGACCAACCGCTCGCCGCCCGCACCCCGCTGTTCAGCGGCGACCGCATTCTCGTCCTGAAGTTCCTCTACGATTTCGCCGAGCCCAGGCGCTGGGACGTCATCGTCTTTCGCAACCCGAACGAGCCGGAGGAAAACTACATCAAGCGGCTCGTGGGCCTGCCCGGCGAGACGATCGAACTGGTGCGCGGCGACGTCACGATCGACGGCCGGGTGGCCCCCAAGACCGACCGGGCCCAGGACGCGCTGTGGATGATCGTGCACGACACGCGGCAGCAGGCCACGCGGACGACCTGGCCCCAGCGATGGGTGGCGGACCGCCTCTGGCAGCGGGCGGACCACGGCTTCGCGGTGCCCCGGGCCCCGCCGGCCGGCCAGACCGCCTGGCTCGTCTACCATCACTGGAACATGCGCGGCCAGCGAGACAACATCCGCGACTACTACGCCTACAATAGCGGGTCGAACGGCTGGCGGATGGGCCGGCACGTGTGCACGGACCTTCGCTTCCAGGCGCCCGTGACCGCCGAGACCGCCGACACCGTGTGCGTTATCGAGATGCGGGCCTACCACGACCGGTTCCGGTTCGTCCTGCCCGCCGAGGGAAGCGAGGAGAACGCTCGGATCCTCCTCAACGGCCGGGTCATCGCCGAGGCGGACGGCGGCGTCCTGCCCGTCGGACGGGCCGCCCACGTCGAGGTCGCCAACGTCGACCATACCCTCAGCCTCCAGGTAGACGGCCGGCGGGTCACCACGACCCACCAGCACCCGACCACACCCCAAGGCGACGTGACGTACGAGCCCACCGCCGTCACGGAACAGGCCATGGAGGCCTACCGCCGGCTGCCGGCACCCAGCCGACCGCCGCGCATGGCGTATGAACTCCGGGTGGGTGACCGGGGCGGTCCGCTCCGGGCGGACTACCTCCGCATCGACCGCGACGTCTACTACATCAGCGAGGCGACGCGCGTCAACGGCGGCACCAGGGGCCAGGGCGTGGAGGGGCACCCCTTCGCCCTGCACGAGGACGAGTTCTTCGTGTGCGGCGACAACAGCCCGAAATCCTTCGACAGCCGCCTCTGGGGCAGCCCGACCAGCCCGCCGCCGAACGCCGGGTTTCCCCCTTTCGAGGGCCGCCCCGTCGTGCCCCGGCGGAACCTGGTGGGCAAGGCGTTCTTCGTCTACTGGCCCGCCGCCGGCACGCGGTGGCATATCCCCCTCGCACCGGACCCGACGGGCTGGCGCCTGGTGCACTGACGGCAGACAATCGGCAACGGGGAACGGCCACAGCGAACGGCAACGGCAAACAGCATCAGCAAGAACGCCCGGCGCTGAGCGGGGCGAAACGCCGGGTACTTCAGGCAACAACACCCGGCATCGGGCGTCCGGGAGGCTCCGGCCCAAAGTTTTCCACAATATCGGGGCCGCGCGCAGGGGACAACGAACCGCCCCGAAGACGGGTCGGCGGCGCACCGGTCCCCGATTGCGGCCTTGCGAACCGCCTTTGCGGGTGTTATCGTGCACCCCTATGGTGCAACAGGTGGCGGAAACGCGGGCGAAACCCGCCCCGAGCCCCCTCCAACGCCGTCACAGCACGCGGACCGGCGGGCCGCCCGGTCCCCCGGCCCGGAGGTTCTGCACAGGTTATCCACAATGCGCCGGGACCCGGGACCGAGGCCAAGGAACCTCCCTCGTGGAACTCCTTAACGTCACAGGGCTTACGAAAATCTACGGCGGCCGCAAGGTCGTCGACGACGTCTCTTTCTCCGTCAACGAGGCGGAGATCGTGGGGCTCCTCGGCAAGAACGGGGCCGGCAAGACCACCAGTTTCAAGATGACCATCGGCATGATCCCGACCGACGGCGGCCGGGTCATCTTCGAGGGCGAAGACGTCTCCCGCCTCCCCATGTACCAGCGGGCCCGCCGCGGTCTCGGGTACCTGGCCCAGGAACCCAGCGTCTTTCAGCGCCTCTCGGTCAAGGAAAACCTGCTGGCGATCCTGGAGATGATGCACCTGGCACGCAGCGAACGGGAGGCCATCGCCAGCGAACTCCTCCGCGACTTCGGCCTCACGCGCCTGGCGGACCAGCATGCCCGCACCCTCTCCGGCGGCGAACGCCGGCGGCTGGAAATCGCCCGCGCCCTCGTCACCCGCCCCAGCCTCATGCTGCTGGACGAACCGTTTACCGGCGTCGACCCGATCGCCATCTTCGACATCCAGGGCTTCATCCGGAACCTCAAGAACCGCGGCATCGGCGTCCTCGTGACCGACCACAACGTCCACGCCACCCTCGGCATCGTAGACCGGGCCTACATCATCAACGAGGGGCAGGTGTTCCGGCACGGCACGAGCGAGGAACTCATCAACGATCCCGAGGTGAAGCGCGTCTACCTCGGGGCCACGTTCCGCGGCGATGAGTTCAGCGCCGCCCCGCCGAACGTGTAGGTGGTGTCTTACGGCGCGATTCCGACACGCGGTGTGCGGCCTTCAGCACTCGGGGGTGCCACGGATTGCTCGCAATCCGTGTTTCCCGGTCCGGCACACGGTTTGACAAGCAAACCGTGGCACCCTCGTTGTCAGATTGGTGTTACGATCCTCAACAGCAGCGAAGCGCGCTCGCCCCTTGGGCCCGCATAACGAATCGTCACAACGCCCCATGGCCCGCCAAACGCCCACCATCATCTGCGTCGCCCTCAACCCCTGCTGGGACCGGACCCTGGAGGTCACGGACCTGGAGGTCGGCAAGCATCAGCGGGGGCGGCTGCTCTCGGTCCAGGCGGCCGGCAAGGCCGTCAACGTTGCCCGCCTGCTCGATGCCCTCGGCACGCCGTCCGTCCTGACGGGCTTCGTCGGCGCGGACGACCGCGACCGGTTTGCCGAGAGTTTCGGCAAGGCCTCCGTCCGCATCGAACTCTTCGAGGTCGAAGGACGAACGCGCGAGAACATCACCCTGGTGGACCCGGAGCGGAACGTCGACACGCACATCCGCGACGCCGGCGTGCCGCTGGCGGAGGAGGACCTCGCGCGCCTCACGAAGAAACTCCGCATCCTCGCCGGCAAGGGCACCTACGTCCTCTTCACGGGCAGCCTGACCCCCGGCATGGACGCCGGGCCGTTCGCCAGCCTGCTGGCGGCGTGCTGCGAGAAGGGCGCCCGCGTGGCGGTCGATTCGAGCGGGCCGGGGCTGGAGGCCGTCCGCGACGTCAAGAACCTGTGGTTCGTCAAACCGAACCGGGCGGAACTGGCCGAGATGGCCGGCGCCGAGGTCGAGACCGACAAGGCCGCCCGCGACGCCGCCGTGGCGCTGCGTCCGCGCATCGACGAAGTGGCTGTCACGCTGGGCGCCGCGGGCGCCATGCTCTTCACCCGCGACGGCGCCTGGCGGGCCCGCCCGCACCTCGACCCCGACGCCGTCCTGAGCACCGTCGGCGCCGGCGACGCCTTTCTGGCCGGCTACGTCCACCATCACGCCCGCGCCAAGCCGCTGGAGGACTGCCTCCGCTACGCCGTCGCCTGCGGCACCGCGGCCACGCTGCAACTGCGGACGGGCCAGATCAACCCCTACGACATCGACACGGCGATGGAGCACGTCGAGGTGGAAGCGCTCGGGTGACGTGAGGCGGGTAGAGCGGTTTCACGTTAGGTGGCAGCGCGGTGGTTCTCCGCAGGCCACCGCGCTTCCCGCAGCCCACGTTCAGCGCGCCGCGGGTGCCGAGACCCGCCGCGCTGCCATCCGCACTTACAATGCTGTAGCCGGCAGCGACGACGCGCGCAGGCCAACCGGGAAACGGTCGAATGAAAACGCTCGCCCGCACCCTCGCCATGCGCCTCCGGCATACCCGGTCTCTCGCCTTTTGCTTCTTGCCTTTCCCCGTCTTTTCTCTGCGTTCTCCGCCGTCTCTGCGGTGAAACCGTTTGCCGAAAGGCACCCGCTCGGCTTCGCCTCGCGGCTAAAAGGGCACGGGG
>CAZNYC010000001.1:0-105493 GCA_964577175.1 uncultured Anaerolineales bacterium | reverse complement strand
GGCTGCGCGGCGCCTGCGGAGACCCGCCGCGCACAAGTTAGCGTTGTAGTGTTAAGGCGGCGTTCGGCGGCAACGGAGTCACCGCCGCCGGCCTCATCCAAGACCAACTGCGACACGTAGATATCGAAGTCACCGCGCCGCCGCTCCCACCATTCCCGGGTCAGTTCCTGATTTGCGGCAACCACCAGGTCGCGGCTGGGCTGGGCCGCTAGATAACTCACGATGGTGGTCTCCAGATAGACGCGTTTAGGCACGGTTGACTCCCGTCGCTGCCGTCGCACGACCTTATTCTAGCACAAGGTGGCGGCCGAGAAAGCCTTCAGCCTTTGTCGTCACTCCCGATTCTCGGCCGTCTCCTTCACCTCCCCCGTGGCATCGACCGTCTCGCGGACCGTGACCGGCCGCGGGGCGATGGCGCGGACGAGGTCCGGCAGGTCGTACCGCGCGAGCGCCCCCGCCACGATGCCGCCCAGTTGCCGTTTGCACAGGGGCGTGGCCACCACGTCCATCCAGGAGGCGATGCTCCGCTCGAGGAGGACCTCGGCGAACCGCTCGTCCAGCGCCGCCGCGTGCAGCGCCACCGGCCCGCCCCGGCCGATGCCGACGAGCCGGACCTGCCCCGGGTCGATCTCCTTTCGCGCGAGCAGCACCGCCACGGCCGCCAGCACGTCCTCCGTCCGCTGGCCCACCAGCGGCCGGGCCAGGTGGATGCCCAGGTACGCAATCGGATACTCGTTGTTCCAGTGCCGCTTGGGTTTGGCGGGGGCGGTCTCGCCGAAGCCGCGGGCGTCGATGGCCAGCACCGCCCGGCCGTCCTTGACGAGCGCCTCGATGGGTCCGCCGGGGGCGGCGCCCGCGGCCTTGCCCCGGCCGTCGACGTACAGCGCCGCGGGCAATTTGCCTTTGCGCTCGGCCGGCAGGAAGAGGAGGGCGGGCAGCGGCGGCTCGCCGTCGCGCTCGATCCGCATCTTCTCGATGCGATAGCCCTCGCGTTTCACCGTGCCGACGGCCTTCGCGGTCGGCCGCTTCTTGATCTCGCGGATGCCGGCGAGGCGGCGGACCTCCGCCAGGCACGCCTCCTTCGGATGCTGCTTCCAGAACGCCTCGCGGTCGTCGGCCAGGGCCTTGGCGCGCCGCAGGTTCAGGTCCCACACCGTCGTGCCGCCGAGGTCCTTGACGACCTGGCCGGACTCGGTCACCTGGAGGGCCTCGTCCTTCTGCAGGGTGAGGGCCGGTTCGTTGGCGGCATCGTCGATGCCCTGGAGCCAGCGGCGCATCCACCGCAGGGCCGCCTCGCGCCGCGGCTTGTTGAACCCGTGCTTATCGGGATACTCGAACAGGTCCACCCGTTTGCCGAACCCCAGGATACCGTACAGCCGCTTGGCCTCGCGGAACGTGGCCCACGTGCCGTCGATGTCGAAGAAGTCGTGCGTGGCCGCCAGGACGAGCGTCGGCTTCGGTGCCCGCATCGTGATGTAGTCGGCGTGGTCGATGCCGAGGGCGACCTGGGCGGTGATGTTCTGCTCGCCGTCCTGCGGCCCGATGGTGTGGAACAGGCGCCGCAGCGACGTGATGTAACACGACGGGGCGGCCGCCAGGATCCGGTCGTCGGTCGCCATCAGGTACGAGGTCATCGTCCCGCCGCCGGAGTTGCCCGTGCAGCCGATGCGCTCGGCGTCGACCTCCGGCCGCGAGATGAGATAGTCGATGGACCGGATGCCGTCCCACGTGCGGTACGTGGCGGCCGAGGCGCCCGCGAGGCGGGCCCCGATGTCGGTGAGCGTGTGCTCGGTGGTGCCCCAGACCTTGGGCTTGCCGCTCGCGTCGAGCAATTGACAGCGCTCACCCTGGCCGATGGGATCGTAGCAGAGGACCACGAACCCGTGCCGGGCCAGCAGCACGCTGATGCCCTGGTACGCCTCGGACGCCTTCCCGTTCTTCGAATGGCCGCAGGGGACCAGGATGCCGGGCATCGGCCGCTCGCCGTCGGTCGGCACGTACAGGTTGGCGGTGACGTGGTGGTCGGGCCGGCTCTCGTAGAGGACCTTCTCGATGCGGTAGCCGTCGCAGTCGATGGTGCCGACGGTCTTCGCCTCGAGCGGCGTGCGGTCGGGGAAGGGGCCGACGGCGTCCATCCAGTCCTTGCGGACGCGGTCGATGCGCTCGCGGACGGCGTCGGCGGATTCGAGGGCCTCGACCTCCTTGCGGCGTGCGTCGAGGCGGGCGTCGCAGGCGTCGAGCAGGTAATCGCGGAGCATCTCGCCGGGGCGCTCGTCGGCCGGGAGGACCGTGAGGGGGTCCGGCGTCGCCTCCCCCTTCTTCTCTGCGGCGGCGGTCGGGGCGGCGCCGGCCAATGCGAGCAGCATCGTGGCGAGCAGCAGGCGGCGGGCGGGGCGGTTCATGGCGTGTCCTCCGTTGGGGGCGGTGCGAGACGAATCAATTCTCACCATACAGCCTACAGGACAGGACCGTCCTGGGGAACGAAAAACGTCGCGGGCGCAAGCGCGGTGGGTCTCCGTACCCACCGGCCGTTGGACGGGATGCGCGGCGGGTGCGGAGGCCCGCCGCGCCAGCCCGCGTTCTTTTTCGCAGGCGCTTCGTTGAACAGGCGATACGATGGGGCGGCGAAAAAGATCCCTGGAGCCTGCTTCACGAAACGGAGCACGTATGATCCGCACCGACTATCACATGCACTCGACCCACAGCGCGGACGGGCACGCCTCGGTCCGCGAGATGTGCGAGGCGGCCTTGGCGGCCGGCCTGGCGGAAATCGGCTTCGCCGAGCATCTCGACTTCGACCGCAGCGACCCGCATTACGGTTTCCTGGACGACGCGGCCTACACCGAGGCGATTGCCGAGGCGCGCGAGGCCTACGCCGGGCGGCTCACGGTCCGCAAGGGCGTGGAGTTCGATTTCCGGACCGGGTTCGGCGAGGAGCCGGGCGAGGTCCTCGCATC
This sequence comes from uncultured Anaerolineales bacterium, assembly GCA_964577175.1. Lineage (GTDB taxonomy): Bacteria > Planctomycetota > Phycisphaerae > FEN-1346 > FEN-1346 > BS750m-G62. The sequence goes on along the minus strand of CAZNYC010000001.1, from coordinate 102,536 downwards.
CATGGAGTTCGATTACCTTATAGGCTCCGTCCACACGGCCGCGGGGCGCCAGATCTGGAACCTGGACGACGACCCGCCGTCCGACGCGGGGTTCCGCGACCTGCTCGCCGCGTACCTGGCGGAGGTCGAGGCCCTCGCCGCCTCCGGCTGGTGCCACGTCGTCGGCCACTTCGATTACGTGTACAAGCAGATGCCGGACCGCGTGGCGGCCCTTCGGGACGAGGTGTACTGGGACGGCGTCGACCGGGTCCTCGCCCGGTGCATCGCGGGCGGCGTGGCCATCGAGGTCAACACGCACCACATCCTGGACCGCGGCCTGGGCCTCGCGGCCGACGGGGCGATCCTGGCGCGGTACGCCGCGCTCGGCGGCCGGCGGGTCGTCGTGGGCTCCGACGCCCACCGCCCGTCGGACGTGGCCCACGGCTTCACGCAGGCCGAGGCCGCCCTGCGCGAGGCCGGCTTCAGCGAGGCGACGGGGTTCGAGAACGGGCGGCCGTACGCGGTTCCAATGCCAAATGATCAATGCTATTGAGGGTGGGAAATCAAATGTGACCCGGCTCGCCCGTTGTCATTCTGAGGAGCGGCGCAGTTTACCCGCCGAAGGCGGGCCGCGACGAAGAATCTCGCCTTGGTCTTTGCCGTTTCGCGTTGGCACGGCGAGATTCTTCGGCCCCGCGAGCGGGACCTCAGAATGACATCCTGCGACATTACATTTATCATTCTTCATTCTCGACGTGTACGTCGAGCACGTCGAGTTCCGCGCACTCGGCCGCGGTGCCGAGCACGCCGGCCACGCACGGTTCGGTCCGTCCGCCGTCGCCGCTGACGAGTTCCTTGATGTAGGTGCCGGCCTGGGCGCGGACGGTGAGTTCGAGCCGCCGGGGCCCGAGGCGCCGCCACTCGATGGACCGGACGGCCCGCCGGCGGGTCCGGTCGGAGCGGCGCCGGAGCACCCGCGTGGGCGTCCGCTGACGGATGACGCCCGCCAGGTCCGCCAGCCGCGCCAGGTCCGCCTCCGTCACGTCGCGGCCCGTTTCCGCCACGGCCCGGTACGTTTTGTCCGGCCGGAGGGCCTTGAGGCGGGCCACGTCCTCCCGCGAGCAGGGCGTGAGGCCGTCCACCTCCACCCGGCCGAAGGCGTTGATCTCGCGGGTCAGGGCGTCCCAGTCCAGGCGCCGCCGGCGCGGCTCGCGGACCTCCAGGATGAACGGCCGGCGGCCGAGGCAGCGGACGTCCGTGTCCTCCCGCCCACAGCCGTGCAGGCGGTGGTCCTCGCCCCCGGCCGCGCGCAGGGCGGGATCGCCGACGATCTCCTGGATGCTCGTCGGCCACGCGCGCCACCGGCACTGCGGCAGGCCGCGGACGAGTTTCCGGTACGCCCCGGCCACGTACAGCGGCCCGATGCGCAGCGTGATGCGGCCGGTCCGGTGATGGGCCAGGACCAGCACCTCCGGGCGGACGAGGTCCACCTCCCGCCCCGTGGCCTCCCACAGCCGGGTGCCCAGCAGGCGGTTGAACTCCTGTTTGTACGGCTCGGCGGTGGCTGCGCCGACGGCGTCCCACAGGGCCCGTTCGGCGTCGACGATGCGGGGGTCGGTGTGGGAACCGACGGCGAAGGTGTCGGACTCCACCTCGCGCAGGGCCGCTTCGGCCCGAACCGTCCAGCGGTCCAGGCCGTCAAAGAGGTTGCGGCAGACGGCGCAGGGCCCGTCGGCCGGCGGGGCGCCGAGGGCCTCGCGGACCATCCGGCCGCGGCCTGAGTTCGCCAGGCCCGTATCGACCTGGGCGAAGAGGCGGCCGATGCACGCGTCGCACAGGGGACCGGATTCCAGGGCCCGCCGGGCGCGGCGGCGGAGGGGCTCGTGGGCGAGGGCTTCGGAGAATCCCATTTTCCGCCATGCGCGTTCGGCCATCTGAACCGTACCTTATAGTGCGGGGAGCAGCGGGTGGTTGCTCCTTCCCGTGCGGCCGGTGCCACGGATGGCTTGCCCATCCGTGCCTGCCGATCGGAGAACACGGTTTGACAAGCACACCGTGGCACCTCCGTTTTCGGCGCGGTAAGCCGGGAGGCCCACCGCGCGGAACGCTGTTGTGGCGTTGCAGGCGGACGCCGGGAGTGCGCCGGCAGGCCGTCGCGCCCCATTCAGGAGCGTCCAGACGGGACGGACGGCGGTTCGCTGCTTGTCAACCTCCCCCAGTGCCGATATGATACCACGCCCGGCCCCATGCTGCGCAGAGAAAGACGTGTGGTGAATCCGAGCGCGAGTTCCAATCGTGCGACGCAGGCCGACCTCCCCCGCGAGGAGATGCTGCGCGAGTGGCTCGGCGTCGAGATGCCCGAACCGTCGCATTACGGCCTGCTGGGCGTGCCGGAACTCGAAACGGACGAAAAGGCGATCCTGCAGGCGGGGCGGCAGGTCAAACGCAAGGTCCGCGCGTACCAGATCGGCCTGTACCGGAAACAGGCGCTCGGCCTGCTGGCCGAGGTCGGCCAGGCCGTTTCCACGCTCACGAATCCCGAGAAGAAGCGCGCCTACGACAACACGCTGATGGGCCGATGGCGGGAGCAGACCGAGGCCCTCGCCCGGGAGCACCTCGGGCAGGGCGACCGGACCCCGGCGGCCCTGGAGGCGTGGCTGACGGCGTGCCGGGCGCGCGGCATTCCGGTCGCCCGCCTCATGCCGTACCTGATGCAGCGGGTCATGGCCCGGACGGAAGGGTGGCCGGCGGTCGGCGCCCACGCGCTTCCGCTGCCGGTGGCCGTCTGGATTTACCGCGATGCCGCCGTCCTGGGGCAGTGCCTGGAGTCCGGCCCGCTCGAGAAACGGGTGGAGTCGGTCAAGAAGACGCAGCGGATGCTGGGCATCCCGCTGGGCGTGGCGCGGATGGTCGCCGAGGAGGTCGGCCGCAGCGTCCGCGTTTTCAGCGAGTTGCGCCTGGTGCGGCAGGCGAAGGACGACCCGGAACGGACGCTGCTGCGTCTCGGCCGCCGCATCCGCCGTTACGGCGGGGACCTGGGCAAGGGCAAGGTGCTGGCGGCGGTGGCGCGGATTCTCGGCCAGACGAAGGCGGACCTGGACGCGGCGCTGGCGCATATTGATGATTCACCCGTGGAGGTACACCGCGGCCGGAAGGCGGCGCGGGTGGCCCGGGACCGCGTCCGGTCGCTGGGCGGCCGGCTGGGCGGGGCGGGCGGCGCCGCCGTCGGCTGGGTGGCCGACCGGCCCCAGATTCTCGTCTCCGTCGCGGTCGCGGTAGGGATCGTGTCGCTGGTCGTCGCGGTGCTGGTCGTGGTGGGCGTGCTGGAACTCTACGGGCCGGCATCGCCGGAAGCCGAGGGCGCCGCGGCGGATCTCGCTGCCCCGCTCACGACCGGGGTGGGCGAGTCCGCCGGCCTGTCGCCGGTGGTGCCGGAGGGGACGGTGGAATCGCCCGGCGAGGCGGCGCCGACTGCCGGCGGGGACGAACCGCCCGACCCGGCGCCCGAGGAAACGTCGGCCGAGGCGCCGGCATGGCTGGAGCAGTTCCGCAAGAAGTATCCCGCCGGGCGCCCGCCGGTGCCCGTGGAGGACGCGCCCCCGCCGGACGTCAAGTTCTTCGGCGTCAAGGGCGAGAAGCGGGGAGAAGGAAGCCCCGTTCAACTGGGCCCCGACGAGTCCGCCCCCTGAGGCATGGGCCGACCGCGGTGCGCGCCGATCCTGGGAATGGTGTGGCCGGGGCGTCCGCTTGGGCGTCCCCGGCGCCGCGGCCGCGCGGGCGTCACCGTCGGGCGGCGGCCTTGCGGCGGACGTCGGTCAGGCGTCGCGACACATTCCGATAGATGAGGTTTTCGCGTTCGGGCACGTAGTCCAGGATCTTCTCGTAGGCGGCGATGGCCCCGCCGTAATCGCCGGCCTTGGAGAGCCGCACGGCTTCCCGGTACAGTTCGTGAATGCGGTCGATGAGTTTGCGGGTGGCCTGCTGGCGGACTTTGTCCTCGGCCGGGTCGGGCAGGAACCGCATGCCGTAATGTGCCATCGCCCGCTGGAAGTAGCGGACGGCATAGAAGAGTTTCTCCTCGTTGCCGGGCATGTCGCTGACCAGGTAGGCCTGCAGGGCTTCCTGTTTGAGGCGTTCGGCCCTGGAGCGGCTGCGGTTGCGTTCGAGGACGTACGGGTAGTCGGGGGCGATCTCGTTCCTGCGCCGGCGGCGTTCGAACTCGTCGGGTGTCAGGTACTGGACGTCGATGGCCTGGCGGATGCCGGGCACGCGCCGCGCGCGGTCGGCCTTGAGGTCCTCGTGGGGCACGAGGATCTGTTCGCCGCGGTCGTTGACGCACCAGATGCCGGTGGGGGAGGTGCGATCGACCCGCAGGGGCTCGGACCCGCCCGCGGGGATGATGCGGGCGTCCAGCGATAGACGGGGGATGCCCTCGCGGCGGCCCCCGCCCCCGTCGCTTCTGAGATAGACGGCCGCGAGGATGCCGCCGAGGATCAGCAAGGCCAGGTACGCCCCCAGGGCGATGAACAGGCCGCGCCGTCGCTGGAACAGGGACGGCTGCTCCTCTTCCTCCTCGGCGGCCTCGGCCTCTTCCTCTTCGGCGGCGCCGACGGCGTCGCCGTCGGCGGTGCGGGGGCGGAACTGGGGCCGGGTGCCCTCGGCGGCGGCCCGTTCCTCCAGGACGAACACCAGCCGGGTCTTGGCGCCGATGCGGATCTCGTCGCCGCCCGCGAGGACGTGCTCCTCGATTTCCTTCCGTTTGATGCGGGTCCCGTTGCTGCTCAGGTTCCGCAGGACCCACTGGTCGCCGGCGTGATCGATGCGGCAGTGCTGGCGGGAGATGGCGGGCTCGGAGAGTTGGATGTCGCAGGAGGCGTCGCGGCCGATGACGGTCACCCCCGGGGCGAGACGGAAGGTGTCGCCCTTCTCCGGGCCGCCGCGGGACTCCAGGTGCGCACGGACCCCACCGCCGGGTCGGCGGGCGGGCAACGCGCTGCCGCCTGTGGGGTTGTCGGTCATCCGTTCCTCCGCGGGGTTATACGGCCGGGTGCGGGCGGCCGCGCCACAAATCGGCGTGTCGGCCGGGTCGGTCGCCCTCCTGGCCGCGCCGCCGACGGCCTGCCGCCTCTTCCGGCCCGGGAATCGTAGCCGATGGTCTCGCCTCCGTCAACCATTGCCCGCCGCGCTTGACAACCGGACGGGCGGGTTTAGAATGCGTATCATCTTTTGGCCGCCTGCGGAGGTTTCATGACGGAGCCGGGCTCCCAACCTGAGCCGCGCACCCAGCGAACCGTCGGGATCGACCTCGGGACGACGCTGACGAAACTGGCCGTCGTCGACGCCTCCGGCCGGCCGGTCATCGTCCCGAACGCCGAGGGCGAGTTGCTGACGCCCTCGGTGGTGGTCTTCACGACGTCCGGGGTCATCGTCGGCCGCGACGCCCGCCGCGAGGCCCTGGCCAACCCCGCCCGCGCCGTCCTGAACGTCAAACGCCAGATGGGCAACCCGAAGTGGCGGTTCAAGGTGGACGGCGAAACGTACACGCCGGAATCGATCTCGGCCCTGATCCTGAAGAAGGTGGTCAAGGACGCCGAGATGCACATCGGCCCCATCCGGCGGGCGGTCATCACGGTGCCCGCCTACTTCGACGACGCCCGCCGCAAGGCCACCGAGGACGCCGGTGCCATCGCCGGCGTCGAGGTCCTCGACATCGTCAACGAGCCCACGGCCAGCGCGCTCTCCTACGGTCTGGCCGAGCAGGGCGAGGACGGCGTCATCCTCGTCTACGACCTGGGCGGCGGGACGTTCGACGTGACGGTCATCGAGAAGCGCGGCCACGAGTTCATCACCCTGGCGACCGACGGCGACGTGGAACTGGGCGGCAAGGACTGGGACGAACGGCTGGTCAACTACCTGGCCGACGCCTTCCGCGACGAGTTCAACGACGACCCGCGGGAGGACCCGCAGGCCCTCTCGTACCTGTGGCTGAGCGCCGAGGAGGCCAAGAAGACCCTCAGCCGCCGCGAATGGGCCCGCGTGCCGGTCAGTTTCCGCGGCAACTGGGGCAACTACGACGTGTCACGCGAGGTCTTCGAGTCGCTCACAGAGGACCTCCTCGCCGTCACCCAACTGACGACCGAGATGGTCCTGGAGGAGGCGGGCGTCACGTGGGCCGGCGTCAGCCGCATCATCCCCACGGGCGGCTCGACCCGCATGCCGATGGTCCAGCGCCTCCTGGAGCGCATGAGCAACAAGGAGGTCAAGGCCGAGGTGCCGGTCGACGAGTCGGTATCGTTCGGGGCGGCGATCCATGCGGCCATCTGCGTGCTGGAGGGCGGCGAGCCGATCCACGAACTCGGGGCGGAGGCCGCCGAACGCCTCGGCAAGATCAAGACCGCCGACGTGGCCGCCCACGCCCTCGGCCTCATCATCAAGGACGCCCGGACCCTCCAGTACCGCAACGACGTCATCATCCCCAAGAACCGACGCCTGCCGACGAGCGTCAGCAAGACGTACCAGACGGCCGTGGACGACCAGCAGAAGATCATCCTCCAGGTGGTCCAGGGCGACGCCCCGACGCCGGAAGCGAACATCATCATCGGCGCGGCCGAGGTCACGGGCCTGCCGCCCGGCCGGCCCGCCGGCAGCCTCGTCCGGGTCACGTACTCCTACGACCGCAAGGGACGCATCCACCTGACCGCCGAGGACCAGGAGACCGGCCGGCGCATCACGACCGAGATTACCCGCGAGTCGGGCCTGAAGGCCGACGAGGTGGCCGAGGAGGCGAAGCGCCTGGGATTGAAGAGCGTCGAGTAACCCTACAACGCTAACTCGTGCGCGGCGGGTCTCCGCACCCGCCGCGCAGCCCCAAAAACACCCTTTCGAGCGCGGTGGGCGCGGAGACCCACCGCGCAAAATGCGGACTTAGCGTTGTAGTGGTAAGCGGTCGCGGGGCAAGCGTCGGGGGCCCTGCAACGCGTCACGACGTTCGTGTTCGCCGGGCCGCTTGCGGGCCGCACGCCGTTGCCGGGCCCTCGAAGCAACCCGCCTGGCTTTTTGCGGGAGGCGGCGCCGCGAGGCGGGTTTCAATCCCCTGATGCCATTTGCACGGAATCCCGAGACCGTTCAGCGATAAGGAGTCGCCGTATGAGTTCCTCGAAGCGTCTGACACGCCGCAACTTCCTCGCCGGCACCGCCGTCGGCGGAGCGACCCTGCTGGTGGCCGGTTCCCGCGTCTTCGGCGCCAACGAACGCGTGCCGGTGGGCGTCATCGGCTGCGGTGGCCGGGGGGGCGCCCACGTCGGATGGGCCGAGAAGAGCGGCGGCCAGGTGGTCGCCGTCTGCGACCCCGACGTCGGCCGGATGGGCTCGGCGGCCAACAAGGCCGGTGGGAACCCCAAGCAGTACCGCGACCTGCGAAAACTCCTCGACGACAAGAGCGTCGACGCCGTCGCCATTGCCATGCCGAACCATTGGCATGCGCTCGGCACGATCATGGCGTGCGAGGCCGGCAAGGACGTTTATTGCGAGAAGCCGGCCAGCCACTCCATCTGGGAAGGCCGCAAGATGGTCGAGGCCGCCCGAAAGTACAAGCGCATCGTGCAGATCGGCACCCAGCAGCGGTCGGACCCGGCGTTCCTCACCCTGCGCGACAAGATACGCAAGCGGGAACTCGGCGAACTCCAGTGGGTCCATTCCCTCTGGTATGCCCATCGCGGGCCGATCGGCAACGTCGACGGGCCCCAGACGCCCCCCGATAACGTCGATTACAGCCTCTGGTGCGGGCCGCGGTACATGGTGCCCCTGAGGCGCAAACGGTTCCATTACGACTGGCACTGGTTCTGGGAGTACGGCAACGGCGACATGGGCAACCGCGTCATCCACACCATCGACGACGTGCACCACGTGCTGGACATCGGCGAGGACGTGCCCGTCGAGATGATGGGCGCCGGCGGCCGGTTCAAGTACGACGACGACGCCACCACGCCCAACACCGAGATCATCGTCATGAAGTGGAAGGTGCCGATCATCTTCGGTTCCCGCAACCTGCCGTACGTGGACGAGAAGGGCAACAAGAAGGGCACCAGCGTGTACCGCCGGTTCGGGCGGGGTTTCCGGTTCACAAACCTCATCAAGTGCGAAAACGGTTTCTTCGCCGTCTCCCGCGGCGGCGGGGCCGTCTACGACAACGACGGCAAGCAGACCGAGAAGATCAAGGGCGACGGCGGCTCCGGGCACATGCGCAACTGGCTCGACGCCGTCAAGTCCCGCAAGGTCGAGGATTTGCGGGCCGACGTCCTCGGCGGGCACCTTTCCTCCGTCATGCTGCATACGGGGAACATCAGTTGTCGCATCGGCCGGCGCGTCGACGCCGGCCAGGTGACCGAGGCCGTCGACGGCATCGAGGAAGCCGAGGAAACCTGGAAGCAGACCGTCGACCACCTGAAGCGCAACGGCGTGGACCTGGAAAAGGAACGCCCCACGCTCGGCCCGTGGCTGACGTTCGACCCGAAGACGGAGCGGTTCACGGGCGAGTCGGCGGAGATCGCCAACCTGCTCGTGAAGGAGCCCTACCGGCCGCCGTTCACCATCGAGGGCCGGGTCTGAGAACGTGATGCCCTCTTAGCACTACAACGCTAACTCGTGCGCGGCGGGTCTCCGTACCCGCCGCGCCGCCCTGGAAAAACCGTTCCGAGCGCGGTGGGTACGGAGACCCACCGCGCAAATGCCCGATTTAGCGTTGTCGTGTTAGCCGCGACCCGAAGGGGAGCGCGCTTTGCCGGCCGGCGACGCGCGGAGCCCCCGCCCTCGGCCGCCCGAGCCATCCATGGACCTCACCCTCGCCATCCTGGGAATCGTCGTCGGCCTCATCATCCTGGCGGTGGGGTTCGTGGGGTGCATCCTGCCCGTTTTGCCGGGGCCGCCGGTGGCGTTCTTCTCGCTGCTCTCGCTCCAGTTGACGGGCGTGCACGATTATTCGCTCGTGACGCTGCTGGTGCTGGGGGGCCTTGCGTTCCTCATTGCGGTGCTCGATAACCTGGTGCCGGTGTGGGGGGTGCAGCGGATCGGGGGGTCGAAGGCGGGCATTGCGGGCGGGGCCGTCGGCGTCGTCGTCGGCCTCTTCGTGTTCCCCCCGTTCGGGATCATCGCGGGGCCGCTCGTCGGCGCCATCGTCGGGGAACTCGTGGCCGGCGCCACGACGAAAAAGGCCCTCACGTCCGGGGCGGGGACCTTCCTGGGGTTCCTGTGTGGGGCGGTCGCCAAAACCGCCCTCACCTCCGTTATCGCCGGCTTCTTTCTGTGGGGGGTCGTCCACGTCTTCTGGAACGTGTAGGGGAGGTGCTCGGCACCCGCCGAAATGCGCCGTGACCGCGTGGGGGCAAGCACCCACCCTGCGGCGGCGTCAAACGCCCGGCCATGAGCGAAGCCGGTGGCCGGGACCCCGCACAGGGAGAAGCGCGGCGGATACGGAGACCCGCCGCGCAAACACGAATCGTACGCCTTCGCTCGCGGTGGCAGGATGGCCCACGGCGCTGAAACCACGAGGAATCACCCATGAACCGCCACCGCCTGCCGATTTTCCTCGCCGCCGCGGGGCTGCTTGCCCTGTCGTCCGCTGCCGGAGCAGGGTTGAAGGTCACCTCCCTCGGCCGGCTCGAGCCGCCGCTTCCCGCGCGGGACGAGCAGCGCGGCACGGAGGCCAAGTGGCGGCGCGTGCAGAAGGACCTTGGCCTCGACCCGGCCCGCGTCGTCATCCGCCAACTGGGTGCCAACCTGGGTGGGAACACGTCCGTCCGCAACCGCCTCACGCCCCCCTGGAAGGACAAGGGTTACTACCAGCGGTGCCGCGACCTCGGCCAGGTCATCACCGTCGGCGAGGAGCCGTTCGTCCTGGACGCCCTCATCCTGCGGACCGGCAACGACGACCTCGCCTTCCTGCCCGGCGTGGCGGGGGCGCCGCTGCTGGTCCAGTTCTTCGAGGTCACCGGCACGCCCGTCATCGACGACAACGGCACGCCGCCGGGCACGGACGCCACCCACGGCTTCTCCAAGAACCATCGGTGCGACGATCTTCTCCGGGGCGTCACGTACCGGCCGATTCGCGTGGCGACCGGCGGCACGATGCCGGACCTGCTCGCCGGCGGGGGCAGCGGGCGGCTCACGTACCTGAAGTTCGACCTCACGGGCGAGGACGAGTTGCCCCTGGAGGCCGGCAAGCGGTACGCCTTCCTGGTCGGCATCGGCCGGCCCGTGCGGGAGGGCAACTTCACCCTGGCCAATCGGAACCGGGCGTCGAACCCGGCCCCGCCCCGGCTGACGGACCCCGGCGCCTACCCCGGCGGATGGGGCCTGCGGCGTGAGGGCAGCGGCACGCGGCCGCGCAAGGTGCCCGCTCCCACGCCCCCCGCCGACGAGGCCCTGCGGGCGGCGTTGCTGGTCCAGTCCCGGTTTCCGCCCCTGAAAGCGCGCCTGGCCATTCCCCCGACGACCGAGGGCTACCCCGACGTCGACACCTACCGCGACCTGGAGTTCTACGTCCTCCGCAAGCCGTAGGGGGCCGGGGGTGGCGGGTGTGTCGCGCGGTGCCCAGTCTTGGGCACCGCGCGGTGGGCAAGACTGCCCACCGCGCCACCGCAGCGCATGCTTACGCAAAAGGGTGAAAGCATGCCACCCGGCGGGCGAAACGCACGGATTGACATGCAATCCGTGGCACCTGGGGGCCGAAGAATCCCGGTTTTCACCGGTAGCGATTGCGTGGTTTGCCTCGTATAATACTCTGGAAGGATTAAGCGAGACGATTGCGCCATGATTGCTCCCGACGGAAACAGCCCTGTCGAGGCCGAATCGAGCGTCCCGGTCAAGACGGACGAAACGGCCGTCGCGGCCCCGGAAACGCTGCGCCTCGAGGACATCTTCGAGAAGACGATTTACCACTTCCTCGAGCCCGTGGGCAAGTTCCTGCGGGACCCGGGTGTTACGGAAGTCATGATCAACGGCTGGGACGAGGTCTTCATCGAACGGGCCGGCCAACTGGAGCGGACCGAGGCCTCGTTCGCCAACGAGGACGCCCTGATGGCGGCCGTCCGGAACCTCCTCCAGTACGTCGGCAAGCGGGTGGACCCGGAACGGCCCATGACCGACGCCCGGCTGCCGGACGGTTCCCGCGTGCACGTGGCCATGCCGCCCTGCAGCCGAAAGGGCACGGTCGTCACGATCCGGAAGTTCAGCCGCGAGGCGTTCGACATGGACTTCCTGGTCGAGACCGGGTGCCTGACGGAACTGGCCCGCGATTTCCTCTGGCTGTGCACCGTGACCGAAAAGAACCTGCTCATCAGCGGGGGGACCTCCAGCGGCAAGACGAGCCTGCTGAACGTCCTTTCGGAGTACATCCACCACGACCGGCGGATCGTGGTCATCGAGGAGTCCAGCGAACTCCAACTTCAGCAGCCGCACGTCATCGGCCTGGAATCGCGGGCGCCGGACCGCTACGGCCGGGGCGAGGTGACGATTCGCGACCTCTTCAAGAATGCCCTGCGCATGCGGCCGGACCGCATCATCGTGGGCGAGTGCCGCAGCGGCGAGGCCCTCGACATGATCCAGGCGATGACGAGCGGCCACGCGGGGTCGATCACCACCCTGCACGCCGATTCGCCGGCCGACGCCCTGAACCGCCTGGAAACGATGGCGATGATGAGCAGCGTGGCGATGCCGCTGTCGGCCCTCCGGGCGCAGGTGGCCTCTGCCATCCACGTGATCGTCCAGATGATGCGGTTCGCGGACGGGTCCCGCCGCGTCGTCGAGATCGCGCAGGCCCTGCCGCTCACCGAACACGGCAATTACCAGGTGCAGGACCTCTTCAAACTCAAGTTGCCGGAGGGGGAAAGCGAACTGACGAAGGCCAGCCTCGTCTGGACCGGCAACCGCATCGTCTTCTCCGACGACGTGGCCGTCCAGACCCAGGTGGCGAAGATGGAGAGCCTCAAGCCCCTGGTGGCCGATAATTAGGGGGAGGAACCGACCGTGACCGGGTTCAATGCACCAATCCGACGGATCGGCCGGGCCGCGGCCCGCCTCCACCGCGACCAGCGCGGCGCCGGCATGCTCGAATACGGGCTGGTGTTTGCGGCCGTGGCGGTGCCGATCCTGGCCCTGTTCACGAAGTTGTTCGACGTGCTGTCGGACTACTTCGGCATGATCGCGTTTTTCGTCTCATGGCCGTTCATCTGAAACGGCACGAATGCACCCCATATAATAGGAGCAGTGAGCGATGAAGCACGTATGGACAAGCCTGAAAGCGCTGCACGCCGATGAGCGCGGGGCCGAAGGCCTCGAGAAGTTGCTCATCATCCTCGCCATCGTCCTGCCGCTCCTGGGCCTCCTCATCTTCTTCCGCGATGAGATCAAGGCCTGGGTCACAGACACGTGGAACGAAGCGGTGGGCGAAGAGCAGGCCGAGCACGGCGACTTCTTCGGCGGCCCGTCCGACGCCACGACGTTCGGCAACTGACGCCGCGCGGCCCGTTCGGGCCGGCCTGCGGCGCGGGGCCGGCGGTGCCACGGGCGGCTGGTCCGCCGGGGCGTCCCGAGCACTGGCTCCGCTCATGGCCGGGCGTAGAGGTGCGCCGACAGCGCACGCCCGAGGTAAGGAGTGCCCGTGCTCTGGCAGTGGATTTCCGTCGGCGTCCTGGTGGCGGTGCTGGTGGCGGCGGCCGTGTGCGACCTGGCGCGCGGGAAGGTCTTCAACTGGCTGACGTACCCGGCCATCGCGGTGGGCCTGGGCCTGGCGGCCGCGCGGGGCGCCGCCGCCGGCGACGCCTGGGACGGCCTGACCGACGGCCTGATCGGTTTCGGGTTCGGCTTCGGCGTGCTGCTGGTGGCGTATCTGTTCGGTGGGATGGGCGGCGGCGACGTGAAACTCATGGGCGCCGTCGGCGCCCTGGTCGGCTGGAACGGCCTGGCCGACTACGCCGCCCTCCACGCGGTGCTGTATTCGTTCATGACGGCGGCGGCGGTCGGCCTGGTCCTGATGATCTGGCGGGGCGAGACGTGGACCGTCCTGCGGAAACTGCTGCTGGCCGTCCGCATTCTCCCCCTGCCGAAGGCCACCATGGACGAGGCCGTCGGCGGCGATACGCTGCACGTGCCGTTTGGTTTCGCCGTCTGCCTGGGAACCTTGTGGTTCCTGGCGGAGGAAGCCGCCGGCGCGTCGCTCTGGGGCGCCGTGAGCGGCCTCGTGTAGTGGCTCTGGTGAAAGTGAAATCCAGCACAGCGCGGTGGGTCTCCGTACCCACCGCGCTCTGACGCGGGACGCGGCGGGTGCGGAGACCCGCCGCGCAAATCTCGCTCAAGCAAACGAGTAGCCTATGAGCGCACGCGACAAACGCCGACTCTGGATCCTTGGCGCCGCGAGTCTGCTCGCGACGGCGGGGCTGGCCTGGCTGACCGTGGGGGCCGTCCGGCAGGCTCCCCAGTGGGCGCGGGCGGCCGCGGTGAGCCCGCTGGCCCTGCGATGCCTGGTGCTGATCGCCGGCGGCATGGTGGTGCTGGGCGTTCTGGCGGCCGTCCTGATGCGGACCCGCGAGGGCTCCCGGCCGCGGGCCCGTGCGTTGCACGGCGACCAGGGCGGGGCCGCCGCCATCGAAATGGCCTTCGTGTTCCCGCTGGCCCTGATGATCTTCCTCACGATTACGCAGGCGGCGATCCTCTTCAACGGGAACCTGGTGGTGCATTACGCGGCGTTTGCGGCGGCGCGGATGGCCACCGTGGTCGTCCCGATGGAGATCAACGACGAGGACCGGAACCTGGTTTACAGCGAGGAGCAGGGCATCTCGGAGAAACGGGAGATCATCCGCCGGGCGGCCGTGCTGGCCCTCGTGCCCGTCAGCGCCCGGCTCGAGGCGCCGCCCTACGGCGCCGGCGACGATTTTATCCAGGGGGCGGAGGACCTCGTCCAGGCCCAGGCCCGCAGCGTCCTGGCCATGGCCGAGGGCGACCAATCCCCCGGCTGGCTCCGCCGCGTCTCCGAACAGTACGCCTACGCCGACGGGTTTTACCGGGACGGGGGCGAGACGCGGCTGATCACGCACATCGAACTCGCCCCGCCCGACCACTGGCAGGACGGCAACCCGGACCCGGATTGCCCGTACCGACACCGCCAGCGCGTCGAGGGGTGGTACCTGCTGGATAACTGGTGGACGGACGAGGCGTACGAACCGTATTGCCCCTACTATCATGCGAATTGGTCCGGGGGCCTGCAAATCTGGGATTACTGGCACTGGGAATACCTGGACGTGAAACTCACGCACCAGTTCCTCCTCCAGATTCCGTACGCCTGCCGCTTCCTCGGCCGTAAGATCCAGGTGGCCGGCATGGACGACGCGCAGTATGCGGCCGAGATCGAGATCGTGCAGCGTCTCTCGAACGAGGGCGGGCGCGAACTCCTTCCCCCGAGAGGGCCCACCCGGCAGCCGATGTGGCAGGGCGGGGGGGTCCCTTAGGAGGCCGAACCGAATCGGGAGCAACCGATCATTATGGCTGATCAGCCTTTCTCGGGTTCGCTGAAACCCGGCACGAAACTCGGCAAGTACGAGGTCGCGGAGCAGATTGCGACCGGCGGCATGGCCGTCATCTACAAGGCCTACGACCCGTCGCTGGACCGGTCGGTGGCCATCAAGCAGATTGCGCCGCACCTGGCCCAGGACGAGCGGTTCCTGGAACGGTTCCGCACCGAGGCCCAGACGCTGGCCAAACTCTCTTCCTCCCAGGCCAACATCGTCAACGTCCACGAACTGATCCAGCAGGACAGCCAACTCTTCCTCGTCATGGAGTACGTGGAGGGCACGACGCTGCGTGCGCTGATGGACCGCGGGCCGGTGCCGCTCCAGACCGGCCTGGGCGTGCTGCTGTCGACCGCCTTGGGCCTGAGGGCGATGCACAAGAGCGAGATCGTCCACCGCGACCTGAAACCCTCGAACATCATGATGGCCAAGGACGGGGCCCTGAAGATCACGGACTTCGGCCTCATCGGGCACTCGGGCGGCAAGACGAGCCTGCCGATGGGGACCACCAAATATATGGCCCCGGAGATGTTTACGGGCGCCCCCGTCGACGGCCGGGCCGACGTGTACAGCCTGGGCATGATCGCGTACGAGATGTTCGCCGGGCCGGAGAAGTTCCAGGAGGTGTTCCGCGACGTCCTCCGCGACGAGAAGGCCCAGCAGGTGCGGTGGATGCACTGGCACTCGAACCCGGCCCAGACGGCGCCGGCGCTGAAGGAACTCCAGCCGGGCATCCCGCCGCTCGTCTCGAAGATCGTCGAGCGGATGATGGAGAAGGACCCGTCGAAACGGTTCGGGTCCGCCGACCAGATCATCAAGTGGCTTCGGCGGATCTTCGTGATGCACGTGCAGGGCAAGAGCCTGACGCAGACGGACTCGGAGTCGATGGAGCAGGAGATGGAGGCCGACGCCAGCGCCGGCGGCGGCGCGGCGGGCGGTGTGCCGGCGCGCCGGCCGACGATGCGGCCTCAGGCGGCCGGGGGCGGCCAAGGGCCGCAGCCCGCCGCTGCGGGCGCCGGGGGCGGAACCGCCGTCGCCGCGCCCGAGGGGGGCGAGGCCGGTCTGCCCGAGGCCTCCGCCGAACAGACCGCGCCGCTGCCCGAGAAGAAGTGGACCTGGAAGCGGGCCGCTTTCTGGGGCGGCGTCATCGGCGGGCCCCTGATCGCCCTCGCCATCGGCCTGCTCATCTGGAACGCCCACGTGACCGGCCTCCGCCAGCAGGAGGCCAAACGCGACTGGGTCAAGGCGATGCAGGCCTGGGACGACCAGGACTACGAGGCGGCCATGGCGGCGTTCAAGGGCCTTGCGTTCGAGTTCGACGACCTGCCCGGCCGGGCCTCCGAGGCCACCAAGTGGGCCTGGAAAGCGCGGGCCGAGCACGCCCTGGAGCGCGAGGATTGGGACACCGCCGCCCAGGCCGTCAATACCGCCGAGGACCAGTACCTGGCGTCCCCCCGCTGGGCCGACGGCTTCCGCCAGCGGTTCACCAAGGCCAAGGAAATCAAGCAGGTCCTGAAGGACGTGGAGACCGCCGCCGAGGCCGGTAACTACGAGCAGGCGATCGGCCTGTTGACGAATGCCCAGAACAAGTACCCGGAACTCGAACTGGGCGACCAGATCGCCAAATACCGTGAGAAGAAGGAACTCCGCGAGTACGAGGGCCTGGTGGCGAAGGCCCGCGAGTACCTGGCGGCCAAACAGTACAACGAGGCCCTGGTGGAGGCCGAGAAGGCCAAACGCATCCGTTCCGGCCCCGAGGTCGAGGAACTCCTCGCCCAGATCAAGAGCCAGAAACAGTACGACCGGATCTATGCCCTGGCCGAACAGGCCGCAGCCGGGAAGAACTGGTCCGAGGCTGCCGACTTGTACGACCAACTCCTCAAACTCCGTCCGTCCGACGCCATCCGCAATAAGTTCCACAACGCCAAGGCCGAGGCGATTGCCGAGGTGGCCCGCAAACTGGAGGAGAACGGCCTCATCGAACAGGCCGTCCAGAAATGGACCGAGGTCATCGAGCACAACCCCGAGCACCCGGACGCCCTCCAGGCCCTGAACCGCGCCGGCCGGCAGCAGCAACTCGACGAACACGTCAAGAACGCGAAGAAGGCGATGAAGGACGGGGAATGGCAAGGGGCCATCAACAGTTACCAGCAGGCCCTGAAACTCCTCGACCCCGCCAAGGAGGGCGACCTCAAGACCCAGTTCGAGGAGCAGATCGCCCTGGCCAGGCACCATATGCTCATGGCGCGGGCCCAGGAGGCCCTGCGGCAGAAGGATTTTGACGAGGCCGAACGCCTCGCGACCGAGGCCCAGTCGTACCGCGATACGGGCGAGGCCGGCAGCCTCCTGGAGCGGATCGAGACGCACCGCCAGTACACCGGGCACCTGGAGGTCGGCAAGCGGCTGCTCAGCCAACTCAGTTACGTGGACGCCCTGGAGTCGTTCGAGCGGGCCCGGGAGGTTATGGATACCCAGGAAGTCCGTGACCTGATCGCCGAGACGAATTACCGTCGGCACCTGGCGCGGGCCAAGTCGTACCTGAAGGACAAAGTGTATACGCAGGCGCTGGCGCGGCTGCACCTGGCCCAGAAGGCCAGGAACACGGCCGAGGTCCAGGGGTACATCGACCTCGTCCGGCGGGCGATGGCCGGCCAGTCGCAGGAGAAGCCCGAGGAGTGATCCCCATGCGTCCGCAGACACGCCCGAGCCGGGTCGGCCCGGCCCGCCGCCTCGGCCGCGGCGGGCTGGCGAGGCTTCGCCGGTTCCACCGCGAGGAGCGGGCCCAGGTCGTCTTCGTCGTCGTCCTGTTCTTCTTCCTGCTGGCGGGCCTGGTGTTCCTGGTCCTGAACAGCGGCCAGAAACTGAACCAGAAGGTCCAGATGCAGGGCGCCGCCGACGCCGCCGCCGCCACCGGCGCGGCGTGGTACGCGCGCGGCCTGAACGTCATCTCGATGTGCAACGTGGCGGACACGCAACTGTTGAGCCTCATCGTCCTGCTGGACACGCTGGAGACGGTCGTGCCGCCGGCTACCGAGTGCATCAACGACCTGGCCTCGAACCTGGGCGGGTCGAAGGCCGGCCACGACATGGCGATCGACGACCGCATCTCCGACTGGCTGGCGGTCGGCAACGCCCGCGACGAGCAGAGAATCATCCAGCGCCTTGGCCAGATCGTGGCGGAGGTCAACTGGCCCGAGTACCTCCAGTACGACAACGGCGTGCTGTGGGAGTGCACGAAACTGCTCGATGGGTTCATGCACGCCATGCGCGACATCACGCCGGTGGCGGCCCAGCGCGAGGCCATCGACATCGCCGACGAGAACGGGGCGGAGTTCGGGTTCGTCCTGCCCCTGTGGCCCCGGCTGCCGGTCCGGGACGGCCGGTTCCGCGACTTCGAGAACCCGATGCGCGAGGGCCGCATGCCCCCGCCCCGCGAGGAGCAGGTCATCGGCGGGTTCGCCCACGTCATGAACTACCGCGGATATTACCCGGATTACATGTATGACGGCGAGATCCATCGCCACCGCGGGCCCGTCATGGGACCCTGGTCCTACTGGCGGGAGCCGTTCACCGCCACCATCCCCATGGGCCTGCTCGACATCAGCCGGTTCTCCGTCCTCTTCAATCTCGTCTCGGCCAAGAAACTCGAGATGATGTTCGGCGAGGCCGACAACGCCGTCTCCCTCCGCAACTGGGAAATGCAGTACGACCGGGCCAAGGAACTCAGGTCCGACGACGTCCGCCGGGCGTGGTGGGACCACATCTCGTTCGACGCGCGCTACGAGTTCCCCGAACCCTCGTTCTTCAACCGCATCGACCTGCGCCACCATCACCGGCCGACTGTCCGCACCCGCATCTTTGAGAGCATGGACCGGCCCAGCCTGACCGGCTACACGCGGGCCACCCGTAATTACGAGGGCACCTGTCCCCGCCTGGCCGTGTGGTACCGGACCCGGGAACGCCGGACGGCCCACTATCCGCAGTTGGGCATCATCGCGCCGCATCCTCCCGTCCGGCCGGACGGGAGCCGGTGGCCGTACAGCGAGGCCGAGAAGACGACCTACTATCACGTGGACGTGTGGCGCTTCAACGGGGCGGAACTGGACACCGACGAGAACCTGCACCGCCGGTACCTCCCCCCCAGCGGCGCCCAGCCGTGCGCGCCCATCCTCTTCGACCGCACCGGCGGCGACCATTCCTGGGATACCATCAACCGCTACTTCACCTTCAACGGTTTCGCCTACGTGCCGGGCGGCGTCAGGGAATGGGGCGCCAAGTTCCGTAACCCGAACCCGATCGACAAACTCATCGGGTACGGCCAGGCCCGCGTCTACGCCCGGTACAGTTGGGACCTCTTTACCCAGCACTGGAGAGTCAAACTCATGCGGACCGACCGCTGGAAGTACATGCTGACGGGTCTGCAGGCGGGCGTTCCCGCGGGCGGGGGCGAGGTCGCTGCCGAGTTGACCCAGGAACGCCTCGAACCCGTGATCCGCCTCATCCAGTACTACGATGAGGACTTCGTACGGGAGTTTACCCATTGAACGCGCCGCCGACTCATAACCGCAACGTGCCACGGCCGGCCTTGTCCGGCCGTGCGAGCGCGGGCGAGGCGCACGGCGGGGCACGACCCGCCGTGGCACGGGGCGTTTCGTCCCGCCAGGCCCGCAAGGGCAACGCCCTCCTGGAGTTCGTCCTGACGCTGCCGATCATCTTCTTCCTGACCGGCCTGACGATGTACCTTTCGTTCGGCATGTTGTCGAAGCAGAAGACGCTCGTCGACGCCCGCCGGGCGCTGTGGCGCTCCGCCGGGCACGGAGAGTGGAGCCCGATGCGCCTGGAAGGCCATACCCCCGGCGTGGTCGAGGACGACGGGACGCACCGTCCGCGCGGCACGGGGGAGGAACTGAATCGCCTCCGGCCGGACGTCGAGCCCCGGACCATCGCCCAGACCACGAATCCGCGGGCCCAGGATTACTGGTACCGCGTCTGGGATAACCTGCCCGGCCGGCACGAGGCCCACGCCAGCCGGTCGTTCGCGGACCAGGTGCCCGCCCGCATGTGGGGCTTTCTGCGGAAACGCACACAGGCCGACCACTGGCGGGACAGCAGCCCGTGGCATTTCCGGCACCTGGACGCCTGGGAAATCGCTCGCAGCGGGCCTCTCCGCGAGATCTTCGAGGCGTTCCACGAGCACCTGGAGACGGCCGAGGTCGCCCCCCACTTCGAGCAGACGCGCGACGATATCATGAACCGCTGGTGGCACGGCGACCCGTACGAGGACGAGAGCACCTGGCAATGGTAGCCCGCCGCCGGCCGACGTGCGGAGACGTGTTTTGACGAAGCCGTCCGACATCCCGTCCGCCGACGCCTCGCCGGAGGAGACCTCGGCGCCGCCCCGCCGGCGTCCGTTGACGGTGGCGTGGCGCGTGGTCCTGATCGTCGCGGTGATCCTCGCGATGGTGTTCCTGGCGGACCTGCTCCGCCAGCCGGGCGGGTTGGACTCGGCGCAGGACGGCGCCGCCGGCGCCCCCGACCCCACCTGGCCGCCCGAGGTCGTTCCGTCCGGCAACCCGCCGGCGCCCGACCCCGTGCCGACCACGCGGCGGGAGGTTACTGGCGAACTCCGCCAGGCGATGGCGGGACTCATCATGGCCGCCCTCGGCGAGGACGACGGCGACCCCTCCCGCGACCCCGATCCGAACGAGGCCCAACGCCGGGTTGCCGACCTCTTCGCCTTGCCGTATGATTACCCGCAGAGCGAGGCGCCGCCCGGCCTCCTGCCCGAGGGGGCGAAGGTCCTGGTGGCGTTCGAGAATCCGATGCAGCGCGGGTGCCGGATGCTGCTCGCCCGGATGCCCCGGAGCATCGACGTGGCGCTGGAGGCGCTGCACCGGCACTACGATTCGCTGGGCTGGCAGTACGAACCGCTCAAGAGCCCGCAGGAGGACCGCGGCGCGCAGCCCGACCGGGGGTGGCTCGTCGAGTTCCACAAGGTCCGCCAGGGCCGCGTGGTCCGACGGCGCCTGGTCTACGCCCGGCCGCGCGCCGGCGGCGACGAAACGCTCGTCGCCGTCTACGATCCCCAACACCGGGGCGAGTGAGACGCCGAAGCGACGAAGGAGTTTCCATGGCCAAGGCGAAGGGAAATGCCTGGATCCCCAGCGGGGGTGTGCTGATCGTGGCGGTGGCGGCCGCCGTTGTGGCTGCCGTCCTCCTCAATATCTACATCAGCCTGGTCGAGGCCCCGTACGACGTCACGGTGCCGTTCCTCGCGCTGAAGGAGAACGTGGCCAAAGGCCAGGCCATCGAGGAGGGCCATCTGAAAATCGTCCAGGTGCCCCAGCCGCTGATCGAGGGCGACGCCTTCGACCGGTTCGTGCGCCTCAACGACAAGGGCGTCGTCCTCCGCGAGAAGGCGCACTGGGACTTGCGCAAGGGGGACTGGCTCACCTATCGCGACGTGGGCAAGGGCGAGGAGGTGCCCGTCCTCCGCGAACTGCCCGAGGGGTTCCAGATGCTGACGATCGACATCGAGCCGGAACCCGCCCTCCAGCCGGGCGCGTTCGTCACCATCCGCGGACGGTTCGACATGCAGCCCGACAACCGGACCGAGGAGATCGAGGTCCGCGACGTCCTCTACGATGTGCAGGTGAAGGCCGTGGGCGGATCCGCCAAGGCCGTTGAGGACCGGCGCCGGTCCACCGACAACATTCAGATCTTCCTCCAGAAAGATAACGTAAAGCGGCTGCTCCAGATCAAGGAACGGATGGCCAGCGACCGGTTCCTCGTGACGATCCAGCGGTCGCCCGAGGGCGTCCGCAGCGAACCGACGTTTGCCCCGGAGGCCATCGACCTGATGCAGGGGCCTAAGACGCCACCGGTCGTGCCGTAACGGCATCCCGTGCGGCGGATAGGCAAGGAGTTTACGCGCGCCGGGTCTCCCGGCCTGCCGCGCCGAGCCAAGACCTGTTGATGCCATCGCGGTGGGTGCGGAGACCCACCGCGCCAAGGCGTGACGCGGCAGCACAATGCGGCTGCCCGGAGAAGACGATGCGTGTGATTGCCTACAGCCAGTTGAGCGACGTGCGGCAGGAGGTGGAACTGACCGCCGACATCCTGCGCATCGGCCGCGACCCCAACAACGACCTGGAACTGGCCAGCCCGTTCGTCTCGCGCGAGCATGCGCGGCTGCTGAAGCACAACGGCGAAATCTTCATCGAGAACGTGGGCCTGAACGGCACCCTCGTCGACGACGAGATGGTCGGCGTGGGCGAACAGGTGAAGGTGTCGCCCGGCCAGGAAATCCACATCGGCGAGTGGGCGCTGTACCTGTCGGAAGAGGAGGCGCCGAAGCCGTCGGACGGCAAGATCAAGTTCCGGCGCGAGAAGACGCCGCTCGCGAAGGCCATGGAGGTCGAGAAGCAGGTCCACGCCGAACTCCTCCGCCGGCTGAATCTGCGGACCGTCGAGGTCGAGGCCCAGGACGACCCTCGTTACGTCAAGCACCTGAAGGCCCACCTCTCCTCCGCCCTCGACGACTTTATCAACCAGATCGACGACGAGACCGGTTGGTTCCTCGTCGAGCAGCAACTGAAGCGCGACGTGGTGACCGAGATCTCCCGCCGGGCCGGCAGCAAGATGCGGCCGCCCATCCTCAAGGCCGGCGACGCCGTCCTCGACCAGCAGTTGGAAACGGCCATGCTCCGGCTGCGCGACATGCTGGTCCAGGACCTGGGCCTGAAGTTCGGCGCCGAACACGTCAAGCAGGACGTCGACCGCGTGGAGGAACACTTCCACGAGGAGTTCAACCGCGAGGCGCCGCAGGTCACCGAATCGCTGTGGGTCTACATCGTCCGCCGCTACATCATGAAGGACATCCTGGACATCGTCGTCGGCCTCGGGCCCATCCAGGACCTGCTGGACATGCCGAACGTGACCGAGGTCATGGTCGTGGGCCCGAGCAAGATCTACATCGAGGAGAACGGCGTCATCCGGAACACGGGGCGCTCGTTCTTCTCGGAGGAAGTGGTCCTGACGGTGATCGAGCGGATCGTGACGCCCCTGGGCCGGCGGATCGACCGGTCCACGCCCATCGTCGACGCCCGCCTGCCGGACGGCAGCCGCGTCAATGCCACGATCGCGCCGCTGAGCCTCGTGGGGCCGGTCCTGACGATCCGCAAGTTCTCCGAGACGCCGTTCACGATCGACGACCTCGTCAGTTTCGGCACGATCACGCCGTTCGCGGGCAACTTCCTGCGGGCGTGCGTCCTGGGCCGGAAGAACGTCCTCGTGGCGGGCGGCACGGCCTCCGGCAAGACGACGCTCCTGAACGTCCTGAGCGCCTTCATCCCGCCTCACGAACGCATCATCACCATCGAGGACTCCGCCGAGTTGCAGATGCACCAGGAGCACGTCGTGCGGGTCGAGACCCGCCAGGCCAACGTCGAGGGCAAGGGCCAGTTCAGCATCCGGATGCTCGTGCAGAATGCGCTGCGTCAGCGGCCGGACCGGATCCTCGTCGGCGAGGTTCGCGGCGCCGAGGCGCTCGACATGCTCCAGGCGATGAACACCGGCCACGACGGCTCGCTCACCACCATCCACGCCAACAGCCCGCAGGACGCGATGAAGCGGCTGGAGGGGCTCGTCCTGGAGGCCGTCGACATGCCCGTCCGCGCCATCCGCGAGCAGATCGTGACCGCCCTGGACCTCATCGTCCACCTGACGCGGTTCGCCGACGGCCGCCGGCAGGTCACCGCCATCAGTGAGGTGGCCGGCCTCGACCGCGACGAGGGCTACATCGTCGTCGAGAACATCTTCGTCCGCCCCACCCGCGGCAAGAAGCGGGGCCAGCGGGGCGAACTCATGCACACCGGGTACATCCCGGTCTTCGCCCGCGACCTGCTCCACAAGGGACTCCTCAGCGTCGACGCTTTCATGTAATCCATGCTCATCGACTATCTTCCATTGGCCGAAGACGCACTCCTCTACCGGGCCGGGGCCACCCTGGCGACGGCGGTCGCCGTTTTCGCCGGCTGCATCTCGCTGCGCCTGCCCGTTGCGCGCATCGTCCGCAAGCACGAAGAGCGGTTCCACGAGGCCCTCGTCGAACTGTTCATGTTCGACGTGACGCCGCGGCAGTTGACGTACGGCATGTTCGTGGCGGCGGGGGTCGCGGGGGTCGTCCTGGCCCTGATGGCCTACAACGCGGGGGCGGGCGGATTGGGGCTCTTCGTCATGTTTGCCGCCGGCGCCGCCGTCGGATGGTGGGTGCCGCGCCTCGTCATCTTCGTCCTCCAGCGCCGCCGACGCGACCGCCTGAACGAACAGTTGATCGACGGCCTGGTGACGCTCTCCAACGGCATGCGGGCGGGGCTGAACCTGGTGCAGTCGATGAAACTCATCGAGGAGAACACCGAGCCCCCCATCAGCCAGGAGTTCGGCCTCATGCTCCGCGAGTTCGAGCACGGGGCCAGCGTGGACGAGGTCATGCGCCGCGCCTCGGCCCGCATCAAGTTGCACCATTACCGGCTGCTGTTCGCGGCGATGCAGACGGCCCGGACGCGCGGCGGGAACCTGCCGGATACGCTCGACCGCCTGGGTGAATCGCTCCGCGAGATCGTCCGCCTCGAGGAGAAGGTCCGGGCCCTGACCGCCCAGAACAAACTGTCGGCCATCATGATGGGGTGCATGCCGGCGGCCATCCTGGGCGTGTACTACCTCATCGAGCCCACGTGGGTGTCCACCCTGTTCAGCCCGGATAACGACTGGGGCCTGCTGCTGCTGGCCGTCGCCGTCCTGCTGAACGTGGGGGGGTTCCTGTGGATTCGCAAGATCGTGACGTTCGAGATTTAGGAGCCGTTTCGTATCCCTCTCCCGCGGCGGGAGAGGGTAGGGTGAGGGGGAGTACGCAGGGTGTCATCCTGAGCGAAGCGAAGGATCTTCGCCTTGCGAAAGGCGGAAAAGCAAAGCCCACGGCGAGATGCTTCGGGCCGCAAGCGGCCCTCAGAATGACATGCTCGCCCGGTGCCGTGCACCGATTCGGAAAGGGCGTACCCCCGTGCTGGTCCTGATCGTCCTTATGAACGTGCTCGTCTTCGCGTCGGTGTTTTTCCTGGTCACCGCGCTGTTCCGCGCGCCGATCGAGACGGCCGACGAGTCGGTCTTCCGCATCAACGTGGACAACGTGGACCGCAGCACGATGTTCGAGGTGGTACCCCTTCGTCCGCTCCTCGTGCCGTTGTATCACCTTGCCCGCCGGCTCAACGTGCCGCGGTTCAAGCAGCACGTGCTCCAGTTGCTGCTCTCGCTCGGCAATCCGAACCAGTACAGCCCGGACGAGTACATCGTGGTGTGCCTGGTGTGGGGCATCGTGGGCGGTGTGGGGATGTGGTTCGCCACCATGCTCCTGCTGGGCGGCGTGGGGCTTATCGCCTTCGTCATGTACGTGGTCGTCGGGTTCGGCATCGGGTTCTTCGCGGCGTACCTGTGGCTGCGGGAACGGGCGCTGCGGCGTCTGCGGGCCATCTCGAAACGCCTGCCGTACACCCTGGACCTCATCGCGATGGCCATGGACGCCGGCGCCACGTTCTACGAGGCGTGCCAGTCCGTCATCCAGGACGAGCCGGACGACCCGCTGAACCAGGAACTGGCGATGCTGGTCCGCGAGATCGATTTCGGCCGCAGCCGGCAGGACGCCCTCTCGCACCTGGGCGAGCGCATCCACGTGGACGGGCTGGACGGGATCGTCTCGGCGATTCTCCAGGCCGAGCAACTCGGCACGCCGCTCGCCGACGTCCTCAAACTCCAGGCCAACCTGCTTCGGATGCGCCGCAGCATGCGGGCCGAACGCCGCGCCGGCGAGGCGTCCGTCAAGATGCTCGTGCCGATGATGCTCATTCTCCTGTCGGTGGTGGTGGTCATCTTCGCCCCGATGATCGTCCGCGTCATCGAGGGCACCTATCTCCAGTAGCGACAAGAGGTTACAATCGCATTCCGCGCGGGGGATCGCCGGGCCCACCGCGCTAACGCAAACCATGTTCGAGCCGTTGTGCTGGAAGTTACGCTGGTACCGCGGCACCAGCATTGGCAAACAACAGACGCATGCTGAGGGCGTAGGCCAAGATGGGGGAATCATGTCCATTATTGACGTAGTACGCCAAATCCTCGGGCTTAGGCCGGTCAAGGTAGGCGATCTTGCTGCTGAGGTGGCTCCACCTCCGCCGATGCAACAAACCGCGCGTAACGGCACCACGTCCATCTCCCTGTCCGAAGACATTAGCGACATTGAAGTTGTCCCCGAATACACACAAACGAAGGCTCTAGTCGAAGCAAATGCTTCCCTGATCTTCATCACGGGCGGAGCGGGCACAGGGAAGACGGTGCTGATTCGCTATCTGCGGAATGTTCTCCGCTGCCCGATGGCCATTGTGGCGCCTACAGGGGTGGCGGCCCTGAACGCGGGGGGTGTGACAATCCACTCGTTGTTTCACCTGCCGCCAAAAGTCATACAACCAGAGGACGTTAAGAGAGTCTACGACCGCCGGCTTTACAATAAGCTCGAGCTTCTCATCATTGACGAGGTGTCAATGGTGAGGCCCGACGTTTTGGATGGAGTGGACAAATTCCTTCGGATGAACCGAGGTAGCGGGGATCCGTTCGGCGGCGTGCAAGTGCTGTTGATCGGCGATCTCTTTCAGCTTCCCCCGGTTACGCCACGAGATGAACAGCTGGCGCTTCGTAACATGGGATACTCGACGGACTTCTTCTTCGGTTCTAAAGGCATAGCCGAGTGCCAACTCGCACCCATTTTGCTTCGCAGGGTGTTTCGCCAGCGTGATCGGGACTTCATCGCGTTGCTCGATGACCTTCGCAAGGGACAGAACGTTTCAGAAGCTCTGCGCATAATCAATGCAAGGTGCGTATCGAGTGCCACGGCACAGGACGGTGGAGTAGTTCTCACCTGTACGAACCGCGCGGCAGATGCACGCAATATGCAGGAGTTGTCGAATCTGCCCTCGCGCTCGCGGACGTACGTTGGGAGGATCACCGGAGAGTTCCGTATTGGTAAGCATAAGCTTCCAGCGCCTATGGACCTTACCCTCAAGGCAGGCGCTCAAGTCATGTTTACGAAGAATGATTCGAACAGGCGGTGGGTCAACGGAACGTTGGGCCGGGTGGCGCAGATCGAAGCCCGCACGGTATGGGTACAGGTTACAGAGGGCGGCGTGTCTGGCACGTTTGAGGTTGCCCCCGTTACATGGGATAAGTACAGGTACGAGTATGACCCGTCCGAGGACCGAATCATTGCGCGGGTTGTGGGCCGATACACGCAGCTTCCACTTATGCTAGCGTGGGCTGTCACAATCCATAAAGCCCAAGGTAAGACCCTGTCCAAGGTCATTGTGGACTTGGGGCAAAGGGCGTTCGCGCCGGGTCAGGTCTACGTCGCACTGAGCCGAGCCCGGTCGCTTGACGATATCCGGCTCGCCCGTCCGATTCGTGAAACTGAGGTCAGAAGTGACGAAAACGTAGTGCGGTTCTACCGACAACTACTTCGTATGACGCGACTTACAGAGAGCGAATCGTAAGCCAATTCTTGTTTTCGCAGCGTGAATTGGCTTTGTGCGTTCTGGCCTGTGACACCGTGTAAGTCAGCCAGACGCGCGGCGGGCCGGGAGACCCGCCGCGCGAGAACGGTTCTGCGGGCGGTGGGCGGTCACCCCTTCCGGTTCGGCGGCTCCAGGTTCATCGCGAGGTTGTACGCCTCGCCGTCGTAATCCGACTCGACGTGGTATCCGCTGTTGTAGAAGACGGCGAGCATGGCCTTGTTGCTTGGCAGGACGCGGGCCCGGAACCGCCGGACGCCCCGCTGCCGGGCGGTCTGCACGAGGTAGTCCAGCAGCAGCGAGCCCATGCCCTTCTTCTGCCATTCGTCCTGGACGATGAAGGCGATCTCGGCCTCGCCCGTCTTCGGGTCCAGGAAGTACTGGGCGATGGCGACGATCTCCTCCTCGCCCGGCCCCGGCACGACGCCCACGATCGCCAGTTCGTTCTTGTAATCGATATTCGTGAGTTTCTGCACGTCCTTGTGGGGAAACCGGACGGTGGCCGTGAAGAACCGCGACCGCACCGACTCGGTGCTCAGGGAGTAGAGCATCTCGGCCAGGGCGGGTTCGTCCGCCGGCTTGATGGGGCGGAAGAACACCTGCGTGCCGTCGCGAAGCGTGTCGTACTTCTCGAGTTCCTCGGGGTACCGGATCTGTTCCCACGCCAGTTCCACCTGGTCCTCGGGCAGGTACATCTGCTGCTTGGCGAACTGGATGAGGTCGTTGCGGAATTTCGGGTGCGCGATGTTGATGAGCGAGAGCACCCGCTCCCGGATGCTCTTGCCGTGCAGGTACGCGATGCCGTACTCGGTGACCACGTAGTGCACGTCGCCGCGGGTCGTGACGACGCCGGCGCCTTCGGTGAGGTGCGGGACGATGCGCGACACCTCGCCGCCCTTGGCGGTGGAGGGCATGGCGATGATGGGCTTGCCCTCGCGGCTGCGGGCGGCGCCGCGGATGAAGTCCACCTGCCCGCCGATGCCGCTGTAGAACCGGTACCCGAGCGAGTCGGAGCATACCTGGCCCGTCAGGTCGATCTCCAGCCCCACGTTGATGCCGATCATCTTGTCGTGCTGGCTGATGACGTACGGGTCGTTCACGTACTGGGTCGGATGGAACTCGAAGAATGGATTGTTGTCCACGTAATCGTACAGCCGCTGCGAGCCCATGCAGAAACTGGCGATGACCTTGCCGTGGTTGATGTTCTTCTTCGTGCACGTGATGGCGCCGCACTCGACGAGGTCGATGATCCAGTCGCTGAACATCTCGGTGTGGACGCCCAGTTCCTTCTTGTCGCGGAGGAACTCGGCCAGGGCCTGCGGGATGCTGCCGATGCCGCACTCGATCGTGCTGCCGTCGTCCACCAGCCGCGCGATGTTCTCCCCGATGCGCCGCAGCGTGTCGTCGGGCTCCCGGATGGGCACGGTGACGACCGGCTCGTCGTGGGGCACCATCATGTCGATCTGGTTCACATGGAGAAAGGAGTCGCCCAGGGTGCGAGGCATGTGGGCATTGACCTGGGCGATGACGTACCGGGCGTTGGCGGCGGCGGGCTTGACGATGTCCACGCTCACGCCCAGGCTGCACAGGCCGTTCGCGTCGGGCGGGGAGACGCTGATCAGGGCCACGTCGATGGGGATGCGTCCCGACTCGAACTCGCGCGGGATGTCCGACAGGAAGATCGGCGTGTAGTCGCCGATGCCCTTATCCAGGGCGTGGCGGACGTTGTCCGCGACGAACAGCGAGTTCAGTTTGAACTTGCCGCGGAACCGCTCGTCAGCGTACGGCGCCGACCCCATCGTCAGCAGGTGGATGATGTGGGCGTCGGTGATGTGCTTGCCGTGCTCGACCAGGGCGTTCACGAGGTGCTGCGGCTGTCCGCAGGCGGAGCCGATGAAGACGCTGCTGCCGGCCTGGACGAGTTTCATCGCCTCGGGGGCGGTGCCGATGCGGTCGCCGTATTTGTCCTGCCAGTTGAATTCGGCCATGGGAAGTCCCTTGCTTACGGCACGCGCCGGGCAAGCCCGGCGGCTCAATGTGGCGCCGGTGCCCTACGCCTCGGCCACGGTGATGCGGGCGTCGACGGCGACGGGCTTGGTGCCCTCCGGCCCCACCACGTACGGATTGATGTCCATCTCCTGAATCTGCGGGAACTCCGTCACCAGTTGGCTGAGGCGTTGGAGCCCCTCGGCCAGGGCGTCGAGGTCGACGCGCGGGCGCTCGCCCTTCTCGCCGCCGCCCAGCAACTGGTACGTGCGCGTGGAGGCGAGCATCTCGCGGGCCTCCTCGGCCGTCAGCGGCGCCAGGTGGAACGCCACGTCCTTCAGCAACTCCACCATGATGCCGCCCATGCCGAACATCATGAGCGGGCCGAACCGCGGGTCCCGCTGCATCCCCAGGTACACCTCCGTGCCGCCCGAGACGGTTTCCTGCACGAGGCACCCCAGGATGTCGGCCTCCGGCCGCTTCTTCGGGATGCGGTACATCATGAGGTCGAAGGCGTCCATGACCTCCTGCCGGCCCGCCAGGCCCGCCTTCACGCCGTCCACCTCCGTCTTGTGGAGGATGTCCGGCGACCAGATCTTCAGGACCACGGGGTAGCCGATCTGGTCGGCGAGGTTGGCGGCCTGTTCGGCGCTGGTGGCCACCTGGCCGCGCGGCGTCACGAAGCCGTACGCCTCCAGGATATCGCTGGCGTCGGTCTCGGGAATCTCGGTCTGGCCCCGCCGCAGGGCCCGGCCGATGATCTGCTCCACCTTACGCCGGTTGACCGGGAAGAGTTTGACGACCCGCTTGGGGCGGTTCTTCCATCGCTGGTACTTGGCCATGACGCGCAGGGCCCGCACGGCGCTTTCCGGCGACGGGTACTGCGGGATGCCGCCCTCGCGCAGCGTCCGGACGGCCTGCTTCACCCGGCCGGCGCCCAGGAAGCACGCCACGACGGGCTTCTCGCCGTTCTGGCGGGCGGCCCGGACGATCGCCTCGGCGGTGGCGTCGCATTCGGTCATGGCGTGCGGCGAGAGGATGGCCAGCACCGCGTGGACGTTCTCATCGGCCAACGCCAGCCGCAGCGCCGCCTCGTACGTGGCGGCGAGGGCGTCGCCGAGCACGTCGATGGGGTTGGCGACGTTCGCCGCCCCGGGCACCTGCTCGGCCAGGGCGGTCTGCGTCTCGTCGCTGAGGGGCGCGAGGGTGAGGCCTTCGTCCTCGAGGGCGTCGGCGGCCATGATGCCGGGCCCGCCCGCATTGGCGATGACGGCGACGCTGCGGCCGGCGGGCAGGGGCGCCTCGGCCAGGGCCCGGGCGTAATCGAACTGGGCCAGGATCGACTCGCACCGGAGGATGCCCGACCGCTCGAACACCACCTCGTACGCCTGCTGCGTGCCGGCGAGGCGGCCGGTGTGGCTGGAGGCGGCCTCGCGGCCGGCGCCCGTCTCGCCGGCCTTCATCAGGAGGATCGGCTTGTCGCGCGAGATGCGTTCCGCCTCCCGCACGAACGCGTCGCCGTCGGCGATGGTCTCCAGGTAGCCGGCGATGACGCGGGTCTCGTCGTCGCGGCCGAAGTAGCGGAGGATGTCGAGTTCGTCGATGTCGGCCTTGTTGCCGATGCTGATGCACTTGCTGAAGCCGATGCCCTCGGCCCGGGCCATGTCGACGATCGAGGCCAGCAGGGAGCCGGATTGCGAGAAGTACCCGATGGCCCCCGCCGCCGGCAACTCCCCGCCGAACGAGGCGTTCAGTTTCCGTCCAGGCACCATGATGCCCAGGCAGTTCGGGCCGACGAGGCGCATGCCGGCCCGCCGGGCCGTCCGGACGATCTCGCGCTCCAGCCGCTCGCCTTCCTCACCCGACTCCTTGAAGCCGGCCGTGATGATGATGGCCGCCTTCGTCCCCCGCCGTGCCGCCCGCTCGATGACGGACTTGACGTGCCCTTTCGGCACGACGACGACGACGAGGTCCGGCGCCGGCTCGATGGCCGAAAGGTCGTGGTAACAGGTCAGGCCCTCGATCTCGTCGGCCTTCGGGTTGACGGGGTAGATGTCGCCCTCGAACCCGCCGCGGATGAGGCTGATGAGAATCTCGTGGCCGGTCTTGCCCTCCTGGCGCGAGGCGCCCACCACCGCCACCGACGAGGGGGTGAACAGCCGGTCGATGCTCGTGGTGTCGCGCGGGTCTTCCATGGCTTAAAGTCCGTGCAGCGGAAACACGTGGGTGCGGACCTCCTGGATGATGCGGTCGACGGCGGGCTCCACGGCCTCGCGCTGCTCGCGGGGGGTCACGAGGTTCCGGTCCCGCAGGCCGCCCTGCCAGTCCGTCGATTCGAGCATCACGCCGCCCAGCCCCACCTGCATCGTATCGTGTTTGTGCTCGCCGACGAGGACGCTCCACACCAGGGCCCACGCCCGCGCGGTGTTCTCCGGATGGTACCCCCCGCCGCCGGTCGCAAGAAGCGGCCGGCCGAAGCCCACGACCTGCTGCGCGAGGTCGGCGTACAGGTTGTTCGTCAGCGCCAGGTCCGCCAGGGGATCGCCCGCGAGGCCGTCCACCCCCACCTCGAAGACGATGGCTTGCGGGTCGAACGCCTCCACCAGCGGCGGGGCGACCGCCTCGAACGCCCGCCGGAAGGCCGCGTCGTACGTGCCGGGAGGCAGGGGGACGTTCACGCTGTAGCCCCGCCCGTCGCCCGTGCCGGCGTCCTTCGGATACCCCGTGCCGGGGAAAAGTTCGTCCCCTGTCTCGTGGAACGACATCGTCATGACGTCGGCCCGGCCGTAGAAGAAATCCTGCACGCCGTCGCCGTGATGGACGTCGACGTCGAGGAACAGGACGCGGTCGAGCCGGTCGGCGAGCCGCAGGCACCCGAGGGCCACGTCGTTCATGTAGCAGAAGCCGGCGGCCAGTTCGGGCCCGGCATGATGGTACCCGCCCGAGGGGTTGAAGACCACCTCGGCCTCGTTGTCCAGGAGGAGGTCGGCCCCGCGGAGGGTGGCCCCGCAGGCGAGGGCGGCGTAGTCGTACATCTCGCGGAAAACCGGCACCTCCGGTTGGCCGAAGCCCATGCCGAGTGCGGCCACGTCCAGGTCGCCGGCGGCGGTGCGCTGCATGGCGTCGAGGTAGCGGGCGGTGTGGAACCGCTCGAGCACCTCGCGCGGGGCGGCCTCGAAGCCGACCTCCGCCCGGTCCGGGCCCGAGAGCAGCCCCATGCGGTCCAGAATGCCGCGGGTCATGCCCGCCCGCTCGGTCTTGAACGGGCAGTCGGGAGGGTAGTGGTACCGTTCGATCTGGGGCGAGTGTAGAAACGCCGCTCGTGTCTGTGCCATCGTCTATTCGATTGTCCGGGATTGGGTGGCGATTTCAAGCAGGATTTGAATCGGGCGGGCCTCGGCTGTTCGAACCCGCCGCGGAAGCGGGGGGTCATCTTATCCGCCATGGCACATGCCACCGCCGATGACGATGACCGGCGGCTTCCGCCGCCGGCTCGAACATCGGCAAGCGCGATGGCTGGAACCTGCTTGCGACGGGCCCTGAGATGCCGATAATGCATCGCCGCATGACGCCACCCGCAGACGAACAACACGGCGCCGCCGACCGCCCGGACGCCGTCCTTCTCGTCGGGCCGACGGGGGCCGGCAAGACGCCGCTCGGCGATGCGCTCGCGGCCGGCGGCCTGTGGGGCCGGCCGTGCGCCCATTTCGACTTCGGCCGGACCCTGCGGGCCTGCGTCCGCGGCGAGGGCGGGGCGGACGTATCGGACGAGGACCGGGCCCTCGTCCGCCGCATGATCGAGACGGACGCCCTGCTCGCCGACGAGCACTTTCCGCTCGCCGAACGCCTGTTCCGCGGGTTCGTTGCGGCACGGCTGCGGAAGGGGAGGACGCTCGTCGTCCTGAACGGTCTGCCCCGCCACGTGGGCCAGGCCGAGCGGATGGGACGGCTGGCCGCCATGCGGGCGGTCGTGCACTTGACGTGTTCCGAAGAGACGGTCCTTGCCCGGGTCCGGCGCGACACGGGCGGCGACCGCGGCGGGCGGGACGACGACGCCCCGGACCGCCTCCGCCGCAAACTGGCGGTCTTCCGCGAGCAGACCGCGCCGCTCCTGGCGTACTACCGCGAGCGGGGCGTCGACGTGATTCCGCTGGACGTGACCGCCGACACCACCGCCGAGGCGATGCGCACGGGACTGGAGCGCCGCAAAGGAGGCGCCTGACATGCTGATCCGCGACGAGGCCGTCCTGATGGTCGTCGACGTGCAGGGGAAACTGGCGCGCCTGATGCACGAGGCGGAGGCCCTGTTCGACAACCTGTCGCGGCTGGTCCGCGGCGCCACGGTGCTGGAGGTGCCCGTCCTCGCGACGGAGCAGAACCCGAAGGGCCTCGGGCCGACGGTGGAGGAGGTCCGTCCGCACCTGCCGACGGAACCGATTCCGAAGATGGCGTTCAGTTGCTGTGGCGAGCCGGCGGTGGTCGAGGCCCTGGAGGCGACGGGCCGGCGGCAGGTGCTGCTCTGCGGCATCGAGACGCATATCTGCGTCTACCAGACCGCGCGCGACCTGCTGGCCCGGGGGTACGACGTGCACATGGTCGCCGACGGCGTCTCGTCCCGCTCGCCGCGGAACCGGGAGGTGGGCCTCGAGAAGATGCGGGCCGCGGGGGCCGAGGTCACGAGCGTCGAGACCGCCCTCTTCGAGATGCTCGGGGCGGCTGAGGGGCCGGCGTTCAAGGAGATTCTGGAGATAGTGAAGTAGGACGGCCGAACGTTGACGTGTCGTTTCGGCCGAGCGGAGACCTCTCGTCGTTCAGCCCACCGGCGAGATGTCTCCGCTCGCTCCGGCCTCGGGGGCGCGAGGGCGGAGGCTCGGTCGAGATGACATTCGCGCGCCGCCCGGCGCCGGCGGGTTTTTTGTTTGACACCCTTCCCGGCACCGACCAGAATACCCAGCCCCATGCTGATGTCGCGTGGTGCCACTGCGCCATGCGGATGGTGAGCGTGTAACCCGTAGACGGACGAACCGAAGCGAACCCAGAAAGGAGCGGGCAGGCGATGGCTCAAGACAAAGGGATGGAATCGTTCATGTCGGAGAAGCGGACGTTCCCGCCGCCGGCCGACATCGCGGAGAAGGCGTACATCGGGTCCTTTGACGAGTACCAGGAGATGTACGACCGGTCGATCAACGACCCGGACGCCTTCTGGCTCGAACAGGCCGAGATGCTCGACTGGTTTAAGAAGCCGACCAAGGCCCGCCAGTACACGTGGGACACCGAAGGCCGCAACGTCTCCCATACGTGGTTCGCCGACGGCGAACTGAACGTGTCGTACAACTGTCTGGACCGGCATCTGGGGACGGAGCGCGAGAACAAGGCCGCCCTCATCTGGCAGGGCGACGAGCCCGACGAAGACAAGACCATCACGTACAAGGAACTCCACGAAGAGGTCTGCAAGTTCGCCAACGTCCTGAAGTCGCTCGGCGTGGAGAAGGGCGACCGCGTGTGCGTGTACCTGGGCATGGTTCCGGAACTGCCGGTCGTCATGCTGGCCTGCACGCGGATCGGTGCCATCCACTCGGTGGTGTTCGGCGGCTTCAGCGCCGATGCCCTGCGCGACCGCATCAACGACTCCGACTGCAAGGTCCTGATCACGGCGAACGTGTCGCGCCGTGCGGGGAAGAGCATCCCACTGAAAAAAATAGCCGACGAGGCGCTCGAGCAGACGCCCTCGATCGAAAAGGTGATCGTGGTCGGTCGGACCGACGAAGACGCCCCGATGCAGGACGGCCGCGACCTCGCCTACGACGCCGTCATGGCCGACGCCTCCGCCGACTGCGAAGCCGAGGCGATGAATGCCGAGGACACCCTCTACATCCTCTATACCTCCGGGTCCACCGGCAAGCCGAAGGGCGTCGTCCATACGACCGGCGGGTACCTGCTGTACACGGCGATGACGCATAAACTCATCTTTGACGTCAAGGAAGAGGACGTCTATTGCTGTGCGGCGGACATCGGGTGGGTTACCGGCCACAGTTACATCGTGTACGGCCCGCTGGCCAACGGGGCCACGAGCGTCATGTTCGAGTCCACGCCCCTCTACCCGGACGCCGGCCGGTACTGGCAGATGATCGACAAGTTCAAGGTCACCCAGTTCTACACGGCGCCGACGGCGATCCGTGCCCTCATCCGCCAGGGCGACCAGTGGCCGGCCAAGTACGACATGTCGAGCCTCCGCGTCCTCGGCTCCGTGGGCGAACCCATCAACCCCGAGGCGTGGATGTGGTACTACGAGAAGGTGGGCAAGGGCCAGCGGCCCATCGTCGATACCTGGTGGCAGACGGAGACGGGCGGCATCCTCATCACGCCGCTCCCCGGTGCCCATACCCTGAAGCCCGGCAGCGCCAACCGGCCGTTCTTCGGCGTCGAGCCCATCGTCCTGCGCGACGACGGCACCGAGTGCGACGTGAA
The DNA here is from genome assembly GCA_964577175.1 of uncultured Anaerolineales bacterium. Lineage (GTDB taxonomy): Bacteria > Planctomycetota > Phycisphaerae > FEN-1346 > FEN-1346 > BS750m-G62. The sequence goes on along the minus strand of CAZNYC010000001.1, from coordinate 66,937 downwards.
CGAGGGCGGCAAACTGTGCATCAAGAAGCCCTGGCCTTCCATGATGCGGACCACCTGGGGCGACCACGACCGCTTCATCGACGTCTACTTCAACATGTATAATGATCTGTACTTCACCGGCGACGGCTGCCGCATCGACGAGGACGGCGACTACTGGCTCATGGGCCGCATCGACGACGTCGTGAACGTGTCCGGTCACCGGATCGGAACGGCCGAGGTCGAGAGCGCCCTGGTGAGCCACGACAAGGTGGCCGAGGCCGCCGTCGCCCCCATGCCGCACGACATCAAGGGGCAGGGCCTCTACGCCTTCGTGACGCTGGTCGAGAGCGTGGAGCCGTCCGACGAGTTGCGAGACGAACTCGTGAAGCACGTGCGGAAGGAGATCGGCCCGATCGCGACGCCCGACCGGCTCCAGTTCGCCCCGGCGCTGCCGAAGACGCGCTCCGGCAAGATCATGCGGCGGATCCTCCGCAAGATCGCCGAGGGCGTCACCGACAAGGGCACCCTGGGCGATACGAGTACGCTGGCGGATCCCACCATCGTGGATACCCTCATCGAGGGAAGGCAGCAGTAGCATCAGCCAAACATCACGGCTGGCCGAGAGGATAGACAGGCGCGGCGGTCGGGCGCGGCCGCCGCGCTTCTTTCAGAAGGACAAGCCATGGATCGGAGCACGGGATGACGGAGGACTTGCAGGTGACGCAGCACGTCGAGAACCACGGTTGGCGTGTGACCTTTGCCGGCATGGGCATCAACCTGGCCCTGGGAGTCCTGTATTCCTGGAGCATCATCGCGGGCGGTGTGCCGGAGGCATGGGGCTGGGACCAGAGCGACAAGGCGTGGCCCTACTCCATCGCATGCCTCGTGTTTTGCCTGATCATGGTGCCGGCCGGACGGATGCAGGACCGTTTAAGTCCTCGACTGGTGGCGACGCTTGGCGGGATCCTCGTGGGCATCGGCATGATCCTGGCGGCGCTGTGTGGCCTGTACCTGGTCGAGTACGCGTTGCTGGGATTCATCGTTGGCTTTGGCGTTTTGGCGGGTGCCGGTATCGGGTTCGGCTATGCCTCGGCCACGCCACCCGCCGTCAAGTGGTTCTCGGCTGCCAAGACCGGCTTGATTGCCGGGTTGGTTGTGTCGGGCTTCGGCCTGGCGAGCGTGTACGTGGCTCCGCTGGCGATGTGGTTGATCGGGCAGGTGGGCCTTTCGGGCATGGTCATGATCCTGGGGATTGGCTTCCTGGTGATTGTGGTGGGGCTGGCCCAGTTGTTGAAGCCGCCCCCCGCGGGGTACGTGCCGGCGGGCACGCCCCCGGCCCCGAAGGCGAACGGCGGGCCGGTGAAAAAGGAGAACTTTACGCCGGGCGAGATGCTCAAGACGTGGCAGTTCTACCTCATCTGGTTCCTCTATGCGTGCGGCGCGGGTGCTGGTCTGATGGTTATCTCGGTGGCCAAGAAACTTGGAAGGGCCGAGGCAGGCGTCATCGCCGTCGTCGCCTTGGCGATTGGCAACGGGGCAGGGCGGATCATCGCGGGCATCCTTTCCGACAAACTTGGCCGAAAGGCTACGCTCATCCTCTTCTTCGTGCTCCAGGCCATCATGGTGTTTAGTCTGTCGCAGGCCAGGCCCGACACGGCGCTCGGGACCGCCGCCGCCTTGGCGCTGATGGCGGCTATCGTCGGCGCCGCCTACGGGTCGAACCTGGCGCTCTTCCCGTCGATCACAAAGGACTTCTACGGCCTGGTGAATTTCGGCGTGAACTACGGTCTGGTGTTTACGGCGTGGGGTGTCGGCGGTTTCATGCTGGCCAAGTTCGCCGGCTGGGTCTACGATGGCCGCATCGTCGAAGCGTGGAAGGGGAGCTTTGACTTCGCGTACTATACATCGGCCGCCCTCCTGGTCCTGGCCGCGCTCCTCACGGTTGCACTCCGAGCCCCGCATCACGAGGAGGCGCCCCCCTTGGCTTGACGGCCCCTCACGCCGTTCGGTGCGCCGGGTCGAGCGAAGGCAAGAGACCTTCTTGACCGATTGTCTTGGGCCTATGCTGCCATGGCGAGGGCGGACTCGGCGTCTGGAAGAGCGCGCCGACGAGTGCCGTCATCGCTTACCCCATCCTGTCGGATATTCTTTCCTTCGTAATGTTTATCGGTACGCTTCGCCTGAACCGCGCCCTCCGAAGGTGGAGGCCGCGGCGGCGCCGGCACCCGAACCGGCCCCCGAGGCATAGGCGCAGGACGGCAGCGTGGCAGAAGAATGAGGCGCGGCGGGTACGGAGACCCGCCGCGCCTTTCGTATGCGCGGCACCCGCAGGCTACGGTTGTTCCCCGTCCAGGATCCGCTGCACGAGCGGCTTGATGCGGTCCGCCGCCGACTTCGGGCACACCAGCGTCCCCGCCGGCCCCTGGACGATGATGCAGTCCTGCATCCCCGCCACCGCCACGGGCCGGCCCCCTTCGCCGAGGACGATGCACCCGTCGGCCCCGTCGAGGACCACCCGGCCCTGCACCCGGTTGCCGGCGTCGTCGGCGGGCAGGAGCCGGGCGGCGGCCTCCCAGCCGCCCACGTCATCCCAGTCGAACGCGGCCGGCACGCACCACACGTCTTCGGCCTTCTCCATGACGGCGTAATCGATGGAGTCGGCCTCGATGCGCTCGAACGCCGCGCGGGCCTCGGCCGCGAACGTCTCGCGCTCCACATGGTCCGCGACGCCTTCGAGAGCCGCCACGGTACCGGGCAGGTGCTGCCGGGCGGCCTCGAGCAGGGCCGCCGGCCGCCAGATGAAGATGCCGCTGTTCCACAGGTGCCGGCCGTCGGCCACGTACGCCTCGGCCCGCTCGCGGTCCGGTTTTTCGACGAACGCCTCGACGGGTTGCGCTACGAGCGGCTCGGCGCCCCGGCTCAGGCGGAGGTAGCCGTACCCCGTGGCGGGCGAGGTGGGCGCGATGCCGACCGTCCCGAGCCCCCCCTCCATGGCCCGCGCCGCCGTCGAGGCCAGCGTCTCGACGAACGCCGCCTCGTCGCCGATGAAGTGATCGGAGGGGAAGACGGCCATGACGGCGTCCGGCCATCGCCGGCCGACGACGAGCGCCGCAAGGATGACGGCCGGGCCGGTGTCGCGCCGCAGGGGTTCGAGGATGACGTTCTCCGCCGGCACATCGGACGCCTGCTTGCGCGCCTGCGGCGCGAGCGATGCGCTCGTCATGACGAGGACGCGCTCGGCCGGGGCCAGCCGCACCGCCCGCGCCAGGGTCTGCTGGAAGAGCGACCGGCCCTCGAATTCCGTGAGGAACTGCTTTGGCCGGTCCGGCGTGCTGAGTGGCCAGAGGCGTGTGCCGAACCCGCCCGCCATCAGGACGGGGACGATGGTCGCGCCGCGCCCCGTCCGGTCGGCGTCCGAGGCGCTTCGGTTGGATTTCTCCGACGGGTCGGCGTCTTGCATGGGGTGCGCTTCCTCGCTGGCGCTGGTCATTCTGAGATTCCGCCTGCGTTGGGTAAACTTCGCCGCTCCTCCTGACACGACAACGCTACGTCGGCCCTTTGCGCGGTGGGTCTCCACACCCACCGCGCTCGAAACGCCCTTTCCAGGGCTGCGCGGCGGGAGTTCCTCGGCTCCGCTCGGGACAGGCGCCGACCCGCCGCGCACGAGTTAGCGTTGCAGGGCTAACCTCTTGCCTGGATTGGGGCCCGCGCAGGAGAAAGCGCCACGCCCTCCCACCGTTTTGGGAGGAGAGCCCGTTTTCTCGGACGGGGCATTGCACGCTGTCCTTGTCTCGAGGCCCGGCACGAACACCGTGCCGCTTGCATGCCGATTATCCCGGATGGGGCCTCGGCGCTGAAAACACCGGCCCGGCACCGGCCGCCGGGACCAAGGGCCGGCGGGTAACGTTCCCTGTCCGGCCCACCTCGGCGGGTGCGAGGGCCCGGCTGTAGATCCGCACGTCCTTCACCTGCCCCGTCACCTGGTAGGAGTCCGCCGGCCCACCGCTGTACTGGCCGACGTGCAGGGGCCCTTTCCAGGGCGTGGTAACGGCAATGCCGTCGCGCTTCGCCACAAGGCGGCCGTCCTGGTACAGGCGGGCGGTCGTCCCGTCGTAGGTGCCGACGAGGTGGGTCCAACGGCCGAGGACGGGCTGGCCGCCGTCGCAGTCGATGCCGCCCACGTGCCACCGCCACCCGCCGCCGAAGCGTTGGAGGAACCAGCCTGCCTGGTTCCACTGGCCGCAACTGACGACCACGGGCATCGTGCCTGCCTTCTCGAAGCGGACCCGGCATTCTACGGAGAACCGCTTCGCGAGGTCGAAGGCGTCGCGATGGGGATACGTGACGTGACCGCCCTGGCGCAGATCCAGCGTCCCCTCCGTGACGCGGGCCTTGCCTTGCAGGCGAGCGGGGACGGTCTTGCCCGCAAGGTCGGAAGCGTCGGGTCCGGCGGCGAAGTCGGCCACGAAGACGGGCTGGCGGATCTCCGGCAGGGCCTTGGCTTCGACGGCCGTTGCCGGTGCACTCACAGCGCCCCGCCGGCTGACGGCCCGCACGGTGTAGCGGGCGGTCGCGTCGGACCGTGCCGACACGTCTGCGAACTCCCACGCCGCCGTCGGTTCGGGTGTCAGCCGTTCGAATGCGTCGGACCCCGCGGGGGCGCGGTGGACCGTATACCCCACGTGCGGGTCCGAGGCGCCGTGCCAGCGGAGGACCACCCGGCCGGGTTCGGACTCGGCGGTCAGGTCCGTGGGGGCGCGGGGCGGCGCCGGCGACGGTACCTCCACGCGGGCCCGCATCGGGCGACTCCTCGCCTCGGCCGAGACGAGCACCACGGCGTAATGCTGGGGACCGGGCGACGCCGACGCGTCCGCGTAATGGAAGAGGCCGGTCGCGGCGAGGCGGGTCTCGTCGGTGGGCGTGAAATCCGGTCCCAGGCCGCGGTGGACCTCGGCCGAGAGACCGATCGTTCGGGCGGAACGCTCCCACGCCAGGTGGACGACGGCATTGTCGTCGGTCCGCGCCTCGAGAGGGGGCAGGGGATCGGGCAGGGGCTGCGGATACCGCTGCCGATGAGAGCCGGCGACGGCCTCGGCGCCCGGCATGTCGACGCGCGGGGCGGCGAGGGCCTGCCGGCGTCCGCGGCGAATCGCCGCCAGCAGCGACCGGTAGTGCGGGTCGTTCGTGGATTGGAACGTGACCGCGGGTCCGGCATCCGGCTCGGGCTCCGGCGCGGGGCGCCTCTCGAACTGCTCCACCGGCTTGACGGCATGTTGGTATCCGCCGAGGACCATGATGCGGCTGCGCCATCCGTTCGGATCGACGTCGCGCCGGCGGCAGAGGGCCAGGCCGTAGCCGCCGTCGGCCTCCTTCGCGAGCGGCGCCCGAAGCACCCGGCTGAACGGGGGCCGCCTGAGGTTGATCCAGTCGTTCTCGAACCGCGCGGGCTTCCCGTTCTTGCCGTGGCACCGCATACAGCCGGCGTCGCGCATCTCGGCAAGGACCGCCGCCTTGATGCCGTTCCAGGCCTTGAGGCTCGGCCCGTGCTCGGAGTAGTCCCACGTGCCATGGTACAGGCCATTGGTGTCGATCCAGGCGAGGACGAGATCGCGCTCGCGGCGAGTGAGGCGGGGAATGCGTTCCTCGTGCCCGCCGACGAGCACGTCCGCCAGCGGAGCCGCACCTGAGCCGTGCCCTCGCGGATCGAATATCCGGGCCGAGTACCGGCTCGTCCCGTTCATGCAATCGATGGCGGCGATAAGGTCGGCCCACACCTGGCTCCGACGGCGCCCCGCGAGGTTCTCGTAACTGATGGTGAAGTACCGGGTCCATCCCCCGGAGAGGTCGAGCCGCGCCGCCAGGCCCTTCTCGCCGCCATGGCACCCGAGGCAGTGCCGGTCGAAGACGGGCTGAATCATGCTCGGGTAGTCGATGAAGCCGCTGCCCCAGGATTCGGGGCGGGGCTTCTCGGGCGGACGGCGGAAAGCCCGGCGGTCGCCGAGGTTCGCGGGGCTCGAGTACTTGTGCTCGTGGCAGCCGATGCAGGAACGCGTGACGCCCGGGGCAGCCTGGATAAACGTCCGCATGCTGCGCACCAGGCGTCGGTCGGCGTCCAGGGCCTGCAGGTACAGGGCCCGGCCGGCGGGGGCCTCGAAGTAGGCGGACCCGTCCTCGGCCACGTCGACGACACCGAGGATGTTCTTCGCGCTCCAGGCCAGCACGCCGGACACGAGGAACGTCTGGTTCATCGCGCCGCCGGGGCTGGGGCTCGTGCGGGACGTCTCTTCGATGATCCGCAGGTGCGTGACCTCGCCGGGGGCGACGCCGTCGAGGCCCTCGTGGATGTCCTGGACGTAGAAGCGGCCGGTCCGCTTCGTGCGGTCCGTCGCGTCGGGGATGGCCGGCGGGCAGGGCCGCGCCCGCACGGGTATGGGCGAGTGGCAGCAGATGTCCGGTTCGGCGTGGACGAGGCGGCGGCGACCGTCGCGGCGGGCGATCTCGATGGCGTTGAACGCAGCGCCCGTCGGCCGGCCGCTGAAAAGGATAACGTCCTCGGCGAGCGGCCAGGGCTCGCACGAGTTGCCGTGGTCGTGGGTGGGCTTGTCGGGGTGCTCGAAGTTGGTAATCGCGCCGGGGGCGTTTTTGCCGAGAAGCGGATTCACGATGCCCACACTCCCTCGCGGCGGGGAGTTGTGCGGCGCCAGCGTTGCCGCCACCAGGTGCATCGATCCCGGCACGGGCCGGCCGTCGAGCAGCGCCTCGGGAAAGACCATGTTGTTCGCGAACAGGGCCGTCTCGTTCGTGCCATCGGGGAAGACCGTCCACAGGCTCTGAATCGTCAGGGCGGTCTTGTCGATGTACTCCCATCGGCCGAAGAGGATGCGGCCGTCGGGCAGCGGCACGGGATCGAACTCGTTGACGTTGTTCACCGAAATGGGGTGGATGTCGGCCCCGTCGGCGTTCATGACGTGCAGAATCGCCACGCCCGTGTTGTTGCACGGCACGAGGCCGCTGGGACGCGAGGAGAGAAAGACGATGCGACCGTCGGGCAGGTACGCCGGGGCCACGTCGTGGACGCCGCCGCCGCGGCCCTTGTAGTCGGCACAGTGGGGCGCGGGATTCGTGAGGCGGCGAAGGCCCGTACCGTCCACGCCGATCTCGTAGATGCTGGTGGAGCCCGTCGGTTCGCCCTTGAAGCAGAAAAGCACGCGCCGGGCGTCCCAGGAGAGTTCGGGATCGCTGTAAATGCCCTCGCCGAGGGTCTCGGAGGTGGTCGGGTCGATGACGGGCCGGACACGGTGCTCGGCCGGCGGGTCGGCCGGGTTCTCGAGCACGTACAGGCCACCGCCCGGCTTCCACTTGTAGTACGTATCGTAAATGTGAATCCCGACGTACGAATGGCGCTTGGCAAAGAGGATGGGGGCGTCGAGGTGGGATCGCCACCAGGGGCCGTCGTCGGCGGCCGCAGCCGTCACGCCGGCAAGAAGCACGCCGACGAGTGTGACGGCGCAAAGAACGATCCGAGTGTACGCGTTCACGGTTCGCCTCCCGGCTCGCACCCTTTAACACGACCACGCGGCCTCGTGCGCGGCGGGTCTGGAGTACCCGCCGCGCAGCCTTGGAAAGGCCGTTTTGAGCGCGGTGGGTGCGGAGACCCGCCCCGCCCATGGCCGACGTAGCGATGTCGTCTTAACCCTGCGTTTCCCGGCTGGTTTCCAGCCGACAATCGCAGCCGGCCTTTCTGACGATTCTATCGCGCACCGTGAGAGCAGCAAAGACTCCTTTGGCTCCGAGCCCTCTCGCACCGCCCCCGGTGCGCGCATCGCGCGGCCGGGGAATCGTCGACCGCAAACCGCCCCTCAGCCGGCCGAGGGGGGCGGGACATTTTATAGCATAGCAGTCCCATCGGCCGGTTCTTTCTGTTATAATCCTGCCGAATCGCGGGCGGGTCGGCGGCGACGCAAAAACGAAGGCCTTCGATGCATCTGAAACGTCATGGTGGATACAACGTGCCGCTGGCGGGCCGGCCGGCGGCGACGACCGAGACGCTTCCCGAGCCGGACGCCCTCTTTCTGCCCGTCGAGAGCGGGCGGCTGGCGTTTACGGAGCCGGCCATCGGCGACGGGCAGTCCGTACGGGCCGGGGAGGTGCTCGCACGCGACCCGGTGCACTTCGAGGTGCCGCTCCTCGCCCCGCGCAGCGGGACCGTCCGGCTGGAGGCCCGCCAAGGCCACGTCGTCCTGGAGGACGTGGTACCCCCGGGGGAGCAGGGTGAGGAAGGGCCGCCCGCGCCGGACCCGCGTCAAAGCCTCGTGAACCTTGGGGCGTGGTGCTTCTTCGAGGACGCCCACACGGGGGCCGTGCCGGACCCGGCGGCGGAACCGAGCGCGGTCATCGTCTCGACGGTGCGGCTGGAGCCGTTCGGCGTCCGCGGCGAGGCGATGCTGCGGTCCGGCCTGGAGGCGTTCAGCCGGGGATTGGAGCGGATCCAGGGGCTGCTCGAGTATCAGCCGATCTACCTCGTCATGCCGGACGTGGAGTCGGCCCTGGCCGAGGAGGTGCACGAGCAACTCCGCGGCCACGCGTTTCTTCAGATCGTGACGATTCCATTGCGGTACCCGATGGACGTTTTCGCCCTGATTGCCCGGGGGCTGGACCTGGAGGCCGGCGGGCCACCGGTGTGGGCCCTGCGGACGGAGGGCGTCCTGGCGGTCGACCGGGCCCTGACGCATTCCCGGCCGACGCTGGACGTCCTGACGACGGTGGGCGGCCCGGCGGCGAAGCGCCCGCGGCACCTGCGGCTGCCGGCGGGCTATCCCCTGGAGCCGATCCGGTCGACGGAAGTCGAGGAGGGCGCGCGGCTGATCCTGGGCGGCGCCATGACCGGCGCGATGGCAGGCGACGGCGTCCGGGGGCTGCCCCTCGGGTGCCCGGGGCTGACCGCCCTGTCGCCGATGCCGGGGCCGCAACTGTTCGGATGGATCCGTCCTGGCGTGTCCCGCCAGTCCTACAGCCGCACGTTCCTGTCGCGGCTTCGCCGGGCGTTTCCGGAACGGATGCCGACGGCCCTCCGCGGTGAGCGGCGGGCGTGCATCGCCTGCGGCCTGTGCGAGAAGGTGTGCCCGGCGGGCATCATGCCGCACATGATCCACAAGTATCTTTACCAGGGCTCGCTCGACAATGCCGAGCGGCTAGGCGTGGACCTGTGCGTCGGGTGCGGGCTGTGTTCGTACGTGTGCCCGTCGAAGATTGAACTCCGCGCCCAGTTCCTGGAGGCCCAGCAGGATCTGGCGGAGGAACGGAAGGAGGCGGCGGAGGCGGCTGCGGCGGCCGCTGCCAAGGCGGACGCCCAGGAAGGAGCCGCCTCATGAAGGTCGTGGAGCGTCTCTTCGAGCGGCTGCGGCCGCGCTTCGAGCGCCCGCCGCTGCGGTTTTTCCGGCCGCTGTTCGACGCCATCGAGGCGTTTCACCTTTGGCCGGACACCGCCCCGGACACACCGCCCTGGGTCCGCGACCCGCTCGACGTCAAACGCTACATGTCGATGGTGGTGATCGGGCTTGTGCCGCCGCTGCTGGCGGGGGTGTACCTGTTCGGTCTGCGGGTGCTGGCGGTGATTCTCGTCTCGTACGTGGTGGGCGGCATAATCGAGGTCCTCTTCGCGTGCGTGCGGCGGGAGGAGATCAACGAGGGGTTCCTCGTGACGGGCCTCATCTTTCCCTTGGCCCTGCCGCCCGGCATTCCCCTGTGGATGGTGGCGGTCGGCGTGGCCGCCGGCGTGATCCTCGGCAAAGAAATCTTCGGCGGGACGGGGCGGAACCTGTTCAACCCGGCCCTGCTCGGCCGGTGTATCCTGACGGTCGGGTACCCGACGGGGATGGGCGCGTGGATCGAGCCGAAGACCGCCTGGCCGGGCCGGCTGCTGGAGTACGCCGTCGCGCCGGCGTCGTACGGCGATGCCACAGCCGCAGCCGGGCAGACCGCCGATTCGGCCGTCGACGCCGTCACCATGGCGACGCCGCTCGTGGAGGCCAAGGCGGCCCTGGAGGCGCCCGAGGCGTTCTACGAAGAGGCGGAGCCGGTGGCGAACCTCGTCTGGGGCCATATCGCGGGATGCATCGGCGAAACGAGTGCCGTCTGCATCCTTCTGGGCGCGGCGTTCCTGGTGCTGGTGGGCGTGGTGCCGTGGCGGACGGTCGGCGGGGCGATCGGCGGTTTCCTGGTGCTGGGCGCGGTGCTGCACGCGGCCGCGCCCGCGACGTTCGGCCCGGTGGGCTGGCACCTCTTCGCAGGCGGGTTCCTCTTCGGGACGGTCTACATGGCGACCGATCCGGTGAGCAGCCCCATCACCAACCCCGCGAAACTGCTCTACGGCCTGCTCATCGGCGCCCTGGTGGTGCTGATCCGGAACCTGACGGGGTACGTCGAGGGTGTGACGTTCGCCATCCTGCTGGGCAACATTGCGGCCCCGACGCTCGACGAAATCGTGATTCGATGGCGCACACGGAGGCTCGAGGCGTGAAACGGCGACCGGCGTACACGGTAGGCTTTGCGGTGGCGGTGGGAGTGGCGTGCGCCGCGCTGCTGACGGCCGGCCGTGCGATCACCGCCGAGCGCCGGGCGGCGAACCAGCGGGCCGAGCGGGCCCGCAGCATCCTCCGCGTGCTCGGCATCCCGACGACCGTTCGCGCGGAGCGTGTCGACCCCGACACTGGCCACACCACGGTCACCGAGCGGCCGGCGAGCAACGACGAGATCCTCGAGCGGTTCGAGCGGTCGGTCCGCGAGCGGCCGCTGGCCGGCCGGCCGGCGTACTGGACCGACGACGCCGTCGCCGTCCCGTTTACGGGCAAAGGGTTGTGGGGGACGATTGACGGGTTCGTGGCCCTGGCGCCGGACCTGGAGACCGTTCGCCGCGTCACGTTCTACAAGCATTCCGAAACGCCCGGCCTGGGGGCGGAGATCGAGACGCCGGCGTTCCGCAACCAGTTCCGCGGCATGCCGGTGCCGGCGCGGGCCGGCCGGGTGGACCTGGACATCCAGGCGATTACCGGGGCGACGATGACCAGCCAGCGCGTCGAGGCGATGCTCGAGCGGACGCTGGCCGAGGTGGTGGTGCCTGCGGAGGGCGGCGATGGCGGCTGACGCTCCCAACCCGGCGGTCGGTCTGGGCGACGAACGGAAGGGTATCCTGACGTTCACGGCCGGCGTCTGGAAGAACAACCCCATCGCCATCCAGGTGCTGGGCATCTGCTCGGCCCTGGCGGTGACGACGCGGCTGGAGAACTCGCTCGTCATGGGGGCGGCGGTGGTGTTCGTCATCCTCATGTCGAACCTGCTGATCTCGGTGATGCGCGGGGCGATTCCCCGCCGCATCCGCATGATCGTCGAGGTCGCCGTCATCGCCACCTTCGTCATCCTGGTGGACCAGTTCCTGAAGGCGTTTTACTGGGATATGTCGAAACGCCTCGGCGCCTACGTCGGCCTCATCATCACCAACTGCATCATCATGGGCCGGGCCGAGGCGTACGCCCTGCACGAGCGGCCGCACCACAGCCTGATCGACGGCCTGGCCAACGGGCTGGGCTACACGATGGTTCTGGCGGCCGTCGGCCTGGTGCGCGAGGTCGCCGGCAGCGGGCGGATCCTGTTCGGCCGGTCGTGGGTCCTGCTGGAGATTCCGGGCTACGAACCGAACCTCGTGATGAAGATGGCGCCCGGGGGATTCATCGCCCTCGGCCTGCTCGTGGCCCTCTTCTACGCCCTGGGGCTCCAGAAGGAAACGGAGGGCGAGTCATGACCGACCCGACGGGCGGCCCCGGCGCGCTGGTCATCTTCTTCGCGGCCATCTTCACGAACAACATTCTCCTGGTCTACTTCCTGGGGATGTGTTCGTTCCTGGCATGCTCGAAGCAGTACGAGACGAGCCTCGGCCTGGGGGCGGCCGTGACGTTCGTCATGACCTCGACCACGATCCTGAACCACGTGATCCATCACCAGGTGCTCGTGCCGCTGGGGCTGGAGCATCTCCAGTTCGTCGTGTTCATTGCGGTGATTGCGGCGTTCGTGCAGTTGGTGGAGATGGTGGTCGAGCGGTTCAGCCCGACGCTGTACTACTCGCTGGGCATCTTCCTGCCGCTGATTACCGTCAACTGCGCCATCCTGGGCGCGAGCCTCTTCGCCATCAACATCTTCGATTACAGCCTGTGGCAGGCGTCGTGGTACGGGCTGGGGTCGGGCCTGGCGTTCGCGCTGGCCATTACGCTGATGACGGGCCTCAGGCAGAAGATGGGGTACGCGAACCTGCCCCCGGCATTCCGGGGCGTCTCGATCGTCATGATCGTCACGGGCGTCATGGCCCTGGCGTTCATGGGATTCATGGGCATGGCTTCGCTGGACTGAGCGACATGATCTTCGTGTGGAGCATCCTGGTGGTCGGCGTCCTGCTGGGGGTGCTGGCCCTCGGCCTGGTGGTCGCGGAACGCTACCTGCTGGACTACGGCGTCTGCCCGATCTCGATCAACGCCGGCGAACGGGTCCTGGAGGTGGAGGGCGGCCAGACGCTGCTCCAGACCCTGAACGAGGGCGAGATCTACATCCCGTCGGCTTGCGGCGGGAAGGGCACGTGCGGCTTCTGCAAGGTCCGCGTGCTCTCGGGCGGCGGCCGGGTCCTGCCGACCGAACTGCCGTTCCTCTCCCGCCGCGACATGCGGTCGGGGGTCCGCCTGGCGTGCCAGGTCAAGGTCCGCGAGGCCCTGGACCTCCAGATTCCCGAGGACATCCTCAACGTCCAACTCTTCTCCGCCGAGGTCGAGTCCACCCGCGACCTGACGCCCGACACGAAGGAGATCCGCCTCCGGCTCGTCGAGCCGGCCGAGATCGCGCAGCGTCCCGGCCAGTACGTGCAGGTCCAGGCGCCTTCGCCGGAGGGACCCCAGTGGCGGGCCTATTCGATCAGTTCCCCGGTCCACGACACGACGCACGTGGAACTGGTCGTCACGCTGGTGCCGGGCGGCGTCGGATCCACCTACCTCCATAACCTCCAGGTCGGCGACCCGGTCGTCTTCACCGGCCCGTTCGGCGAGTTCCGCCTGAACGAGGACCCGGACGTCGAACTCGTCTGCGTGGCGGGTGGCTGCGGCATGGCACCCGTCAAGAACATCATCGAGACCGTATACGCGCGGCAGCCGGAGCGGTCGTGCTGGTTCTTCTTCGGCTGCCGCACCACCGCCGACGCCTTCTACTTCGAGAAGTGGCTGGCCCTGGCCGAGAAGCACCCGAACTTCCACGTCGTCTACGCCCTGAGCGAACCCGGCCCCGACGACGCCGACTGGCAGGGCGAGACGGGGTTCATCCACCTCTCGGTCGACAAGTACCTCGAGCCGGGGGGCGAGCGGCAGGCGTTCCTCTGCGGTCCGCCGCCGATGATCGAGGCCGTCACCCGCGTCCTCGAAGACAAGGGCCTGCCGCCCGACGCCATCTTCTACGACAAGTTCGACTGACCGTTTCCGCCCGCTCCCGTCATAGAGCCTCTCCGAATAACCCTCCGGCTTCGGCCGCTCAGCGATTTCCGGGATTTTGGGGCACGTACATACCATTGTTCGCTTGACCCCGTCTCCCCCGGAGGTACGCTGGTGGCGGAGGCGACCGACTGGCGGGCGTTTCTGCGGGCGGAAGAAGACGGGGCGATGCTTGAGCGGCTGCGGCGTCACGGCCGGCCGGGCCGGCCGCCGGGCGAGGTCTCCTTCCTGCGTCGGCCGGAGCGCCGCCTGGACCGGCGACTCGTCCCTGTGGCGCCGGGCAGGCCGAGGAAGGGCGAGAAAGAATAATTACGTCCAGATAAACCGGGTGGGCCCGAGTGCTGTGACAAACCGGTCCTTGATGCCCGCAGAGGGGTTAGCTGTCTAAACCGACTCACGGGAGACCAGACGATGGCACTGCCGCGTAGGCGCACGTCGGCAATCTGGCGGGTGGTCATGGGCGTGGGCGTCGGAATGCTGTTCACACTGCCCGCGCTGTTGCTGGCGTTCATATCCGCCGGCGGCGGCCACGGCGACTATCTGTGGGCCAAGGTGTTTTTTCCCTATTCGATGATTCTCCTGCCCGGATTAAGCGGGGAAGTAGGTGAGCCGTACGGACTGTCTGCGATACTGGTTCTTGGTGTGGGCCTTTTGCAGTTCCCTCTTTACGGGGCGGTGTTGGGGGCATCTGCATCGTCGTTCCGGCGTATGGCGATGGTGGTGGCGATTATCCTGGCGGTCCATGCTGCCGCCGCTGCGGCGTGCTTCATTTTCCCGTCTGCCGGTTACTCTTGAAGGAAGAGGCGTATGGCCCTTCAGCACGTCATGATGGCCTGCTGGCCCGTGCTGCGTTATCTGCTGGCGGCTGCCGGGACCTTTGGGTATCTGATGTTTCTTCCCCCCCGCGCCATTTCTCGATCAGGCGCCCGAGCCGTTCCTAGAAGCGCTCTTCGCCGGTCTGGCCACAGCGGGGGCATTCGTGACGGTGCTCGGCGTAAGCCATTTGGCGGGCGAGTGCCCGAATCGCAGGTGGCACCTACACGTTCCGCTCGTCCTGTGGCTCGTGCTCACAGCAGCCGCGGTGGCGCTCGGCACCCTTGTCCCGTTTCCGGTGGAATGGCCGGAGGCCACATCAGACGGTCTGTATCCTCCCGCCAGAGGGGTGCTCAACCTCATCTTTGCAGCGACACTGATGCCACCGCTGACTTTCTGGGTTTTGCTTTCCGCGTTACGCCGTATCCGGTAACAGCAGCCGGTCCCTCGGCCGACAGTATGGTGCGAAGTCCCGGGACACCCATCTATGAGCGAGCCCCTGTCAAGCGGGAAGCGGTTTTGAGGTTTGCCCGCCGGTCGTTGGGAGGGCCGATTCCTTCCAGCCGTCTATTCGGTGTCGTCGCCTGGGGCGCACCAGATTACGATATTCGTCCCGGCAGGAGTTCCGGTGGAGTTCCGGTGACACGCACCAAAATTCGGCTTGACCGGAACCCGCCGGCGCGGTAGGCCCCCCCGGGTGACCGGCCTCGCCCGGGTCGCGAGGCACGAGGAGATATGGTGTGTGTCGCCGGAACGACACAAGGCGGTGCCAGGGCACCGCACTCCAAGGCGGCCTTCGGCCGCACGGTGTCATTCCGACCGAGGCCTCGCGCAGCGAGGCCGAGCGGAGGAATCTCGCCGTGGCCGTTGGCGTTGCCGTTTATGGATTGCGGCGGCCTGCCGCCGCTTTGCCGTTCGCTGTTTGCCGTTCGCCTGTTGCCTGCCGTTCGACAAAACGCGCCGGCCAAGGCCGGCGGCGAAATGGGGCCCCGCGCAGGAGAAAGCGCCACGCCCACGACGGTTTTGGGAGGAGAGCCTGCAAAACAGGGGTCGGCTCGGGCGCTCGGAGGGCCGATAGCGATGCTGCAGCCCGACCCCGAGGCACGGAAAGGACGTTCCATGCTGCATGCCACTCGCCGCAACTTCCTCCGGCAAACCGGCGCCGCGGGCCTGCTCAGCCTGAGCGGCCTGCGCCCGCTCCCGCAGCCTGTCACGGCGGAAGCCGGCGGCGCACCGGTCGCCAGGCGGCCGCCCAACGTCATCTTCTTCGCCTTCGACGACCTCTGCGACTGGGTCCAACCGCTCGGCTACAACCAGGCGAAGACGCCGAACCTGCTGCGCCTCGCCGAGAGGGGCGTGACGTTCACCCGCGCCCACGCGCCCGGCGTCTTCTGCGCGCCGTCGCGGACGGCGATCTTCACCGGCCGGCACGCCTTCACGACCGGCTGCTACAGCCATGACATCTTCCACGTCGACCACCCCGACCTCGTGACCCTCCAGATGGCGTTCAAGCGGGGCGGGTACCGCACCTTCGGCGCGGGCAAACTGTACCACCACATGCCCGGCTTCGTCGACCTCCGCGGGTGGGACGAGTACTTCACCCGCAGCCGGGAGGTCAAGGACATGGGCTGGCAGATGAACGGCTACCTCATGGACGACGCGCCGCGGCCCGCCCCGTGCCCTTACAGTCCCTGGTACCGCAAGACCGACCGCCGGGTGACGCCGGGCGGGTTCCTGGAGTGGGGGCCCATCGCCGACGACCGCGAAGAGGAGATGGTCGACACGATTCGCACGAACTGGGCGTGCGAGGTGCTTCGCCGCCGTCACGAGCAGCCGTTTTTCCTCGCCCTCGGCCTCTACACGCCGCACTTTCCGAACTACGCGCCGCAGAAGTATTTCGACCTGTACGATCCGGAGAAGATCGACCTGCCGCCGTACAAGGAGGACGACCTCGACGACTTGCCCGCCCACGTCCGCAAACGCTTCACGAACCGCGGCCGCATCCACAAGGAACTGGAGGAACTCGGGGCCGTCCGCGAGGCCGTCCGCGGCTACCTGGCCGCCGTCTCCTACGGCGACGCGATGCTCGGCCGCGTCCTCGACGCCCTGGAGAAGAGCCCCCACAAGGACAACACCGTCATCGTCGCCTGGAGCGACCACGGGTTTCACCACGGCGAAAAGGGCCAGTGGGGCAAACACACGTTGTGGGAGCGCACGTCGCACGTGCCGTTTCTGTGGGCGGGGCAGGGCGTTGCCCGAAACGCGACGGTGGGCGCGAGCGTCAGCCTCATCGACATGTACGCCACGTTCGTCGACCTGTGCGGCCTGCCGCGGCCGGACGGCCTGGAGGGCACGTCCCTCGCGCCCGTCCTGGGCGATCCGTCGAAGGCCGCCGACCGCACCGTCCTCCTGCCGCACATGGAGCGGGGCAGTTACGCCGTCATGAACGCCGAGTGGCGGTACATCCACTATGCCGACGGGGGCGAGGAACTGTACAACGTCCGCGACGACCCGCACGAATGGACGAACCTCGCCGGCGACCCGGCGTACGACGAGGTCAAGCGCCGGATGCGGGACGCCGCCCCGAAGCGGTTCGCGCCGCAGGCCACGTCCCGCCGCGCGCTGCGCCTCGTGATCGACGGCGACACGTTCCACTGGGAACGCAAGAAGCGTTGACGGCGCGGGCCCCGCCTGTGATGCGACCGCGAACGCGAGAGTCGGCAACCGCTTCTTGGCCGACGTTGACACGCCCTCGGCCGGGTGGTATGAAAGGTGCGGCCGGGGCGTCGGCACGTTCTTTGCCGAGGACGGCCGTCGTCGACGCCCCACGCCACACCCCGGGCGGGCACGAACCGTTTGCGCGAAAGGCCAGTCCGATGCACCGGACGCTTTCAGCCTGTTTGGCGCCCCGGCACGCCGCTCCTCTCGCCGTGGCGCTCCTCTGGACGGCTTTCGCCGGGCCGCGCATGGCCGCCGGGGCCGGCTCCGCGAAGGCCGGCACGGCCGCCGACTCCGACGCCGTGAATCTCGCCGTCGTGGCGCAACCGGCCGCCTCGCACGTGTCGGGCGACACGTCGCTGGCGGCGCTGAACGACGGCCACGCGCCGGATACGTCGCACGTGCGCGGCCGCGGGTCGTACGGCAACTGGCCCAGCAAGGGCACCCAATGGGTCCAGTACGCGTGGGACCGGCCCATCCACACGCGAAAGATCGACGTTTACTGGTGGGACGACCGCCGCGGCGTCCGTCTGCCGGAGGCCTGCCGGCTGCTCTACTGGGACGGCGAGCGCTTCGTCCCCGTGAAGAACCCGGCGGGCCTGGGCGTGGAGGCGAATCGGTACAACACGACGACGTTCGACGAGATCCGGACGCGGCGCCTTCGCCTTGAAATCGACGGCAAGGAGAAGTACTCGACCGGGATCCTGGAGTGGCGCGTGTACGATTCGGGTAACTCGCCGGCCTTCCCGCCGCTCGTGTCGGCGGGTGTCGACCGCGTTCTCGTGCGCGGGGGGAAGACGTACCTGTCCGGCGACGTGAAGACCCTCGGCCACAAGGGCGGCGAGGCGACCGTGACGTGGCACAAGGTCTCCGGCCCCGGCGAGGTCACGTTCGCCGACGCCGGGTCTCCGACGACGGCGGCCACGGTCTCGGAGGCGGGCGAGTACGTCCTCCGGCTGACGGGCCGACAGGGGGCATTGAGCGCGTCAGACAGCCTGACGGTAAACGTCGTCCCGCCACCGCCGGCGGACACGCTCGAGACGATCGTGACCCGGGACTACACGATCACCAGTCCTCTCTGGAAGAGCCGGGCGAAGGCGCTGATCGTCCATTGGATTCCCCACTGCATCGCGAAGATCTCCGACCCGGACCTGAAGCACGGCGGCATCAACAACGTCGTCGACGCCGCCCGCAAACTCGCCGGCAAGCCGCACGGCAAGCACCGGGGCTACGCGTTCTCCAACGCGTGGGTGTACAACACGATCGAGGCCATCTGCGTGGCGCTCCAGGTCGACGCGCAGGGCGACGCGGAGATCCTCAGGGCCCAGAAGGCCATGAGGGCGACGCTGGAGGACTGGATCCCCACGGTCCTCGCCGCCCAGGAGCCCGACGGCTATCTTCAGACGGCCTTCACGCTGACCGACCGCGAGCGGTGGTCGCCCCGGCACCGCGGGGCGCACGAGGGATACGTGGCGGGCTACTTCCTCGATGCGGCCGTTGCCCACTACCGGATGACGAACGGGTCGGACACGCGGCTGTACGATGCGGCCCGGAAACTGGCGGATTGCTGGGACGAGCACATCGGCCCGCCGCCGAAGCAGGCGTGGCATAACGGACATCAGGCCATGGAGATGGCCCTCGTCCAATTCGGCCGGTTCGTGAACCGGGTGGAAGGCGAAGGCCGGGGCGAGAAGTACATCCGGCTGGCCAAGTTCCTGCTCGACTGCCGCCAGGGCGGCCACGAGTACGACCAGAGCCACGTGCCGGTGATCCGGCAGTACGAGGCGGTCGGCCACGCCGTCCGCGCCGTCTACTCTTACGCGGGTATGGCCGAGGTGGCCATGGAGACCGGCGACCTCGATTACCACAGCGCCGTCGCCTCGCTCTGGGACAACATCGTCCACCGGAAATACTACGTGACCGGCGGCGTCGGCAGCGGTGAGACGTCCGAGGGGTTCGGCCCGAACTACTCGCTGCGGCACAACGCGTACTGCGAATCGTGTTCCAGCTGCGGCGCTATCTTCTTCCAGCACGCCCTTAACCGGACCTGTCGCGACGCCCGCTATGCCGACCTGTACGAAGAGACGCTCTACAACGCCCTGCTGGGGTCGGTGGACCTGGAGGGGAAGAACTTCTACTACCAGAATCCCCTCGACGCCCGCGGCTTCCGGTACCCGTGGCACGTGTGTCCGTGCTGCGTCGGCAACATTCCCCGGACGCTGCTCAGGCTGCCCACCTGGACGTACGTGAAGGGCGACGACGGAATCTACGTGAACCTCTTCGTCGGCAGCACCGCGACGGTCCACGACGTGGCCGGCACGGACGTCGAGATGGTGCAGGCTACGGACTACCCCTGGGCCGGCAAGGTGGCCCTCACCGTCAACCCGGCGGCGCCGAAGACGTTCAGCATCCGCGTCCGCGTGCCGCACCGCAGCGTGAGCAACCTCTATACGGCTTCGCCGGCGTGCGACGGCATCGCGTCGATCGCGCTCAACGGCGAGGCGATCGCGCCGCCCATCGAAGACGGATACGCCGTGATCGCGCGGCGCTGGAAGGCGGGCGATACGATCGGCCTCGTCCTCCCGATGACGGTCCAGCGGATCCGCGGCATCGAGAAGATCGAAGCGACGCGCGGCCGGGTGGCCCTCCGGTACGGTCCGCTCATCTACAACGTGGAGAACGTGGACCAGGCGATGGACAAGGTCCTCCCGCCGGCGTCCGCGTTGAAGACCGCATGGCGGGGCGACCTGCTGGGTGGCGTGACGGTCATCCGCGGCACGTGGGCGGACGGCTCGCCCCTGACGGCCATCCCGTATTACGCCCGATGCAATCGCGATCCGCCCGACGGCCGCGACGGCGGCCGTCCCCGCGCCACCGTCTGGCTGCGGGAGGAATGAGCGGGCGGCGCGGGCCCCGCCGAGGCGAACGCCCGCGCCCGTAAGCCCTTCCGAGGAGGCCGGCCATGACACGGCAATCGAATCTTGGCACGCTCGGACTTGCCTGCTCGCTCGTGGCGACGGTCTGTGCGGCGCATGCGGCCGCCGGGGCGGGAGAGACGGGGCTCGAAGGCCCGGCCGAGCCCTTCCGCGGTCGGCCGAGTCTCCGGATGCATCAGGTCTTCAAAGGCGGCCGGTTCCCGAACGTCGTCACGGCGCTCGACGGAACGGTCCTGGCATTCTGGAACGGCGTGAAGGTGCGGCGCAGCGAGGACGGCGGCACGACGTGGGGACCCGAGATTACCGTCGGCAAGGGCTTCATGGGCGGCGGGGTCACCGTGAATGAAGCCAACGGCGAGGTCCTGGCCTTCGTGGAGGAGCACCACCCGCCCGCCCCGCTGACGGTCTACCGCAGCAAGGACGGTGGCAAGACGTGGTCGCCCATGGAGGTGACCATCCGGCCGGACAGCCGGGGCAACGTGCCGTCGATGCACATGAACGAGCACGGCATCACGCTTCGCCACGGCACGCACAAGGGGCGGCTGCTCCGTCCCGCACGCTGGTACGCGGGCAAGAACGCGCGGGACCGATGGCCGAAGCATTACACCACCGCCGTCTACAGCGACGACGGCGGCACGACGTGGCACACCAGCGAGCCGTTCCCGGCGTTCGGGACGGGCGAAGCCGCCGTCGCGGAACTCGCCGACGGACGCATCTACTACAACTCACGCCGCCACTGGGCCCCGGAAGGCGTCAACCCGCGCCGCCGCTGGACCGCCGTCAGCGACGACGGCGGCGAGACCTGGAAGGGCCTGGCCATCTGCGAGGTCCTGCCCGACGGGCCGCAGAACTCCAACTACGGCTGCATGGGCGGGCTGGTCCGCCTGCCGGTCCGCGGCCGGGATATCCTGGTCTACAGCAACTGCGACAGCCCCGGCGGCCGCAACCACGGCACGGTGTGGGCGAGTTTCGACGGCGGCAAGACGTGGCCGCTGAAACGCCTGGTCTTCGAGGGCGGTTTCGCGTACTCGTCGCTGGCGGCCGGGCGCCCGGGAACGCCGAGCGAAGGGTGGATTTATCTCCAGTTCGAGGGCGGACCCAACGGCGGCGGCACCGTGGCCCGATTCAACCTGGCGTGGCTCCTCGAGGGCGAGAAGGCAGGCGGCGGGCGGGTACGGGCTCGGGCCGATGGCCGGTAGGGGTGCGCCTGCTGCCGCGCACGCGGCCGCGACAGCCGCCCCTGCGCCAAGCACGAGGACCGGCAGCCGCCCCAACGTCGTTCGGCGGACCATGGCGTGTCGCTTCCCCCGGGCTGGTGTCGCTGCGCCTTCAGCGCCCGCGGAGCCGTGCCAGCCACGCCATCGGTACGCCCGCGTAGATGCCGGCGACCACGGCCTGATGTACCAGCGTGGTCCGCAGCGGGCCCGCCGTTTGCCACCGGCGCGCGGAGGTCACGACGGGTAGGTCCAGCGTCACGACCCGCCCTTGGCGGTTCAGGCGCCGAGCGAAGTGAAGGTCCTCAGCAATCGGCACTTGGGGTAAACCGCCGAGCGTTTCGAATGCCTCCCGCCGCACGAACAGGCCCTGGTCGCCGTACGGCAGCCGCAGACGCCGGGAGCGCAAGTCCGTCAGCCGTTCGATAACCCGCATCCACCGCGTATCGAGGTCCGTCTTGAAGCGGAAAGCCCCGCCGACCACGCCGCGGTCCATCAGCGCCTCGAACACGTGGCCGACGTAGGCCGACGGCAGGCGGGTGTCGGCGTGCAGGAAGAGGAGGACGCGGCCGCGAGCCTCCCCGGCCCCCCGGTTCTGCTGGACGGCCCGGCCCGGCTGGCTCGCGAGAACGCGCGCTCCCGCCTCGCGGGAGATGGCCGCCGTGGCGTCCGCGCTGCCGCCGTCCGCGACCAGGACCTCGGCGTCCGGGTCGCGCGCGGTGGCAATCGCGTCGGCGATCTGCGCGGATTCATTCAGCGCGGGGATGATGACGGACAGGTACGGCCGGCCGGGCACCTCGGACGGCACCGTCGCCGCCAGGTCGTCCGGCGTATCGAGGTCCGCGAGCCGCTCGACCCGGCCGACGCTTCGCCCCCCCTCCCGCGCGGCCCGGAGGGTCTGGTCCAGCACGCGCGGCGTGCCCCAATCGATGCCGCGGAAGACGTCCGTCGGCCGCCGCATGCCGATGAGCCAGTACCCGCCATCCGTGCTCGGACCGAATACGACGTCGCGCTGCGTGAGGACGTCGAGGGCCCGCGTGAGGTGGCCGGCGGTCACGCAGGGGACGTCCGTCCCGACGAGGACGGCGCGGCCGGCGCCGTCGGCGAGAGCGGCAAACAGGGCCCGGCGCATGCGGTGCCCCAGGTCGCCCGGTCCCTGCGGTACGAGGGAGAGGGTGTCGCCGAGCCACCGCCGCATCCGCCGTCGGTTGCCGCCGGCATAACGGACCTCCACCGACGTCCCGGCCTGGCGGGCCGCCCGCCGGACCTCGGCCAGCGCCCGCTCGGTGAGCCGTCGCTGGAGGTCTGCCGCACCGGCCGGCCCGAGTGCGGGGATGAGCCGTGTCTTGACCCGCCCCGCTTCGGGGTACCGGCCGAAGAGGATGAGGCAGTCGCGACGCGGTCTCATGGGGGTGGATTATCGCCTGGGCGCCTTTGCCGTGCAACCCGCCGGACGGTTCGCGAGCGGAACGGGCGTGCCGCGCGGGCGTCTGGCCGTTTCCACGGTCGGCACGCGGACCCTCTCGCGGTCGGCAAAGCGGAAGGACGTCTGCACACCCGGGTGCGGCTTGCCGTCGACCTCCACGTGCGCGTAGATGACGAAGTTGAGGGGCTCGGCGTCGGCGTCGGGCAGGGGCACCTGCCGGCCGCGGCTGAAGGCCACGCGGTGCTCGTCCAGGCCGCCGAAGAACGCCTCGCGTTTCTCGGGCCGCCTGTGCGCCTCGGACGCGTCCACGGGCACCCACACCTGTTCCTCGGGCAGGTAGAACTCGGCCCAGCAGTGGTAGCCGGGAATCCCGCCCTCGGTCTTGTCTTCCGGCAACGGCAGGCCCATGGTGAAGCGGGCGGGGACGTTCAGGCTTCGGACCTCGCCGATGAACAGACTGTGGAAATCGGAGCAGTTGCCCCGCCGCGCATTGCAGGCGTAGACGGCGTCGCCCTTGCCCCAGCCCTCGCCGACCTTCTTGTACTCCATCGTTTCGATGAGGTGGTCGTAAACGCGGCGGGCCATGCGTAGCGGCTCCTCGGCGTCGCCGGCCACGCGACGGGCCTCTTCGGCCACCTGGCCGGTGGTCGGGACGAGCGGGTCCGGCGCCAGGTACTCCGCCTGCTGTTCGGGGCGGAGCGGTTCGGTGGACACCGCCGACCCCAGGACCCGGTACGCCTGCCGCGTGACGCAGAATACGGCCGTGAACCCGACGGCCCCGTCCGACCGGTCGGCCTCCGACAGGTCGACCACCAGCAGCCGGTTCCCGTGCGCCGGCTCCACTTCCAGGCGGTACGGCAGCGGCTGCTCGAGTTCCATGTGGTCGAGCGTCTGGTGGGCGTCCGTGGGCGGAATGGGCGCCCACGCCGTGATGCGGTCGGCGCCGGCCGGCACGTCCGGCACGGTCACCTGGTAGAAGACCTCGACGCAGCGAATCCCCTGCGCCCCCGCCGGCGTTTCGGCCTGGCGGTCGCAAGCGCCGCACGCCAGGACGAGCCCGACCGCGACGACGCTCAGACTCCTTGCCGCATACCTCGGGCGCAGTCGCATGCTGCGTCTCCTTTCGGCCGCTCGTTACTGGGGATGCTCGGCCCCTTCGGGGTGCTCGGCGCCCTCGGGATGCTCCTTCTGTGGCTTTGCGGCCTCGGGATGCTCGGCGCCCTCGGGGTGCTCGGCGCCCTCGGGGTGCTCGGCGCCCTCGGGATGCTCCTTCTGTGGCTTTGCGGCCTCGACGCCCTCGGCCATCTTCTTCTTCCACACGCCGCCTTCCTCGTACCACGTGTAGCGCGCCTCGCCGCCGATCTTGTGCACCGTCATTTCGGTGAAGGTGAGCGCCTCGGGGGTCTCTCCCTTCATGAACATGTCGATGTCGTACACGGTGCCGTCGGGGGCCTTGAAGTCGGCGCAGGCGAAGTACACGTTCGGCGCGGTCCGGGACAGGCGATCGCGGTGGACCTTGTCGAGCGTCAGTTTCACCGTCTCGCCGGCGGCGGGGTCCTCAATCTCGATGGCGCCGCCCTGCTTCTCGACGTAGTCGACGATGGCGTCGGCCACGTCGTCCAGTGTGACGGCCTCGGCCGCGGCGCCCGACGGATGCTCGGCCGGGTGCTCGGCCCCTTCCTCCGGGTGTTCTGCACCGGTCGGATGCTCGTGGTCGCAGCCCGCCGCGACCAGCAGCACGGCGACGGCCGCGAGCGCGGCCCAGGATGTCCGGTTCGTTCGGTTACGCATGGTCGTTCCCCTTTCGTTTCTTGAGACGTTCGCACCACTCTTCTGACATGATAACGGTCCGGCCAGGGTCAATGGGCATTCCGTTAAGTTTTTTTGCGCCGCCCGTTCGCAGGGGGAGGGGGCGCCCCGGCCGTCCACCGGTTTCGCTTTCTCAGGAGATGCCCTCCGCCCCCCTGGTACAATGGGCCGTGGGAGGACGGTTTGACGTGGACCTCGACACTTTGAGACGTTTCGCGCCGTCGGCGGCTATCGCCGTCACGTTCCTCGGACTCTTCGCTGCCGAGCGGGTGCGGCCGCTTCGGACCCCCAAGCGAGGGCTCCGGCGCCGGCTGTGGACCAACGCCTGGACGTCGGCGGGCGCGTTTGCGGCCGGCAGGCTGGCCGTGGTACCCGCGGCGCTCGCCCTGGCCCGCTGGAACCAGGAGAGCGGCGTGGGGCTGCTGGCCCGCCTGTCGCTGCCGTTGCCGGCGGCGGTGCTCGCGGGCGTTGTGCTGATGGACCTGACGTTCTACTGGTGGCACCGGGCGAACCATCGGGTGGGGCTGCTGTGGCGGTTCCACTGCGCCCACCACATCGACCCGGACCTCGACACCACCACCTCGTTTCGCTTCCATCCGGGCGAAGTGCTGTACTCGACGGCCTTCCGTGCCGCCCAGGTGACCGTGCTCGGCGTCGGTCCGCTGACGTATATCGTGTTCGAGACGGTCTTCCAGTGCGGGACCGTGTTCCACCACAGCAACGTGCGCCTTCCGGTGCGGCTGGAGCGATGGCTGAACAAGGTCGTCGTCACGCCGCGCATGCACGGCATCCATCATTCGGTCGTTCGGCGGGAAACCGACTCCAACTACTCGACCATCTTCTCCGGGTGGGACCGCCTGCATCGCAGCCTCCGTCTCAACGTGCCGCAGGACAAGGTCACGATCGGCGTGCCGGCGTACCTCAAGCCGGACGACAACCGCGTGCGGTCCGTGCTGGCCATGCCGCTGCGGCGGCAGCGCCGGTACTGGCGGCGGACGGAAGGGGTTCGCACGCGGCGCGCCGAGGCGGCGACGCAGGGCCCGCCGTCCCGCATGGCGCCGTGACCACGGACGCGTGGGGCAGCGGCATGCGGCCGGCTACCGCCGCTTCGCTAAAATCCATTCAAAGAGCGCCCGCGTGCGCGGCGTGAGGCGCGTGCGGTTCTGCGCGTCCGCGACGTGCTTCACGGCCTCCGCCTGCGTCGGGTACGGGTGGATCGTGGACGCCACCTTTCCGAGCCCGACGCCGGCCGTCATCGCCAGCGTCAGTTCGCTGATCGTTTCGCCCGCGTGCCGCGCCACGAGCGTGGCGCCGAGGATGTGATCCGTGCCTTTGCGGAGGTGGACCTTGAGGAGTCCCTCGGCCTCGCCGTCGGCGAGGGCCCGGTCAACGTCCTCGAACCGCTCGGTGAACGTGTCGACCTCGATGCCCCGCTCGCGGGCGTCGGCCTCGTACAGGCCCACGTGGGCGATCTCGGGATCCGTGTACGTGCACCAGGGGATGGTGAGGGCGGAAACCTTCTTCCGGCCCCAGAAGAGAGCGTTCTGAATGACGATCCGCGCCGCCGCGTCCGCCGTGTGCGTGAACTTGTCCTTCAGGCACACGTCGCCGGCGGCGTACACGTGCGGGTTGGTCGTCCGCAGCCGGTCGTCCACCTCGATGCCGTGCCGGTCATCGTATTGCACGCCCACGGCGTCCAGGCCGAGGCCCTGGACGTTCGGCGCCCGCCCGGCGCCGACGAGGATCTCGTCGACCTCCACCCCGTCCTCGCCGTCCGGCGTCTCCAGGTGCAGGCGCTTGCCGGTCTCGGTCGGCTCAACGCGGGCAAGGGTACTGCTCAGCCGCACGTCCACGCCGTCGCGTCGCATCGCTTCGGCGACGACGGCGGCGGCGTCGGGGTCCTCTCGCGTCAGGATCTGGCCCTTGCGCTGGATCTGCGTCACCCGGCACCCGAGCCGCTGAAAGGCCTGGGCGAGTTCGCAGCCGAGGGGGCCGGCGCCGAGGACGGCCAGCCGCTCGGGCCGCTCCGTTAGCGAAAAGACCGTCTCGTTCGTCAGGAACCCCGCCTCCGCGAGGCCCGGCACGTCCGGGTGGACCGCCCGGGCGCCCGTTGCGACGACGGCCCGGGCGAAGCGGAGGGTCTGCCCGGCCACCTCGACCGTGTCGTCGCCCGTGAACCGGCCCTCGCCGAGGAAGATGTCCACGCCGAGGTCGCGGAACCGCTCGGCGGCGTCGTTGGCGCTGATGTCGGCCCGGATGCGCCGTACCCGCTCCATGACGGCGGGGAAGTCGACCGTCACCTCGCCGCCTACCTGCACGCCGAAGCGTGCGGCGTCGCGGGCGTCGTGGGCGGCCCGGGCCGAGCGGATCAGGCTCTTGCTGGGCACGCACCCGACGTTCAGGCAGTCGCCGCCCATCAGGTGCCGCTCCACCAGGGCGACCTTCGCGCCGAGTCCGGCCGCCCCGGCCGCCGTGACCAGACCGGCCGTCCCGGCGCCGAGGACGACGAGGTTGTACCGCCCGGCCGGCTCGGGGTTCGTCCAGTCCGGCGGGTGGGCATTGGACAAGAGCCGCTCGTTATGCGCGTCGCGCGGTTCGACCTTGCCGTAGGCGGTCATGCGTCCTCCTCGTCGTCGGCCAGGCGTTCGTCGGTGGCACGCTTCAGGGCCTTGCGGGCCACGCGGGTCACCACCGCGACCACGATGACGGCGACGGCGAGGCCGACCCAGAAGAAGACCTGCTCCAGCGTGGACCGCTCGGTCCGTTCGGCCGTCACCGCCGCCAGCGAGCGGAGGCCGGACCCGATGTAGGCGTACATCAGTGTGCCCGGCAGCATGCCGATCCACGAGGCCAGGGCGTATTTCCAGAAAGGCACCCGTGTCAGGCCGTAGGCGTAGTTCAGCAGATTGAACGGGAAGACCGGCGAGAGGCGCGTGAGCAGGACGATCTTGAAGCCCTCTCGGCCGACGGCGTCGTCGATCGCCTCGAACGTCGGCCGGCCCTTGACCTTGCGCGCGACCCAGTCGCGGGCCACCGTCCGGCCCACCAGGAACGCGGCGCACGCCCCGAGTGTGCTGCCGATCGACATCGCCGGCACCGCCTGCCACAGGGGGTACAGGAACCCCGCCCCCACCGTCAGCACGACCCCCGGGACGAACAGGACCGTGGCGGGAATGTAGATGCCACCGGCGACCAGCAGACCCCACTCACCCAAACCCTCGGTCCACCGGAGCACGCGCTCCAGGTAGGCGCGCACGGGCAGGAGGTAGGACGCGACCGCCAGGCCGGCGACCGCCAGGCCCAGGAGGATCAGGCGCCAGACGCCGCGGCGGCGCGCGGGCGAAGCCGCCTCCTCGGTTGCTTCCGCTTCCGGCTTGGGTTTAGTCGGCGGCATCATCGCGGGCCTCGCTTTGTGCGTTCAGCGTCCAGTCGTAGTCCAGGTACTCGACGTCGTACTCGCCGGTGCGGAGGTACTCGGCGTCTTTCTGCCGGAGGTGCCCGGCCACGTAATTCAGGACGGCCCGCAGCGTCTTGCCACGGTTGCCGAAGCCCTTCTCGGGCACGTACCCCGGCACGAAGTCTTCGCCGAACCACTTGAAGATCGGCGAGAGGTACACCTCGCCCGCCGCCCGGTCGATGCGGAACGTCTTCGGGTTCGAAAGAAAGGCGCGCGCCTGGTCGGCGAACTGCGCGTCCAGTTTGTCGCCGCGGTACGGCTTGTTCCGCAGCGGCGGGCATCCCATGGCCGCGCAGACGAGGGCGAGATGGATGCGCGGCTCGTCGAACGCCTTGCGCAGGGTCTCGTGTTCGATGTCCTCCAGGGTCATCTTCCGGCCCATGACGTCGTGGGTGATGTCGTCCCACACGCCCGAAATCTGCCGGATGCTGTTCTTCGGGTACCGCAGCGACCGCCACCAACTTGCCTTGATGGGATAGTGATTAATGATGGTCTTCAGGGTCAGGCCGTTATAGGCGTTGATCCAGAAGGCGATCTTCGCCTTCTCATTCCACCCTCGGTAGGTTTTCCGGTCGAGCCTCCCGAGGCGGGTGACGAACGTGTCCAGTCCGCCGCGGTCTGCCTTCAGGGCCTTGTAGCCGACCATGCCGGTATCATCGACGTATCGGTCGAGGACGGCGGCGTAGGCGTCGTACCCGAACCCGCCGTCCGCGGCAGCGCCTGGCGGCGTTCGCGCGCCGCACAGCACCGCCCATGCCACCAGCAACAGCAGGGCGCGTCTCATGCCGTCTCTCCTTCCATCTCTGTAGCGGCCCCGACGCGTGCGAGCGGGCAGGCTGCTCCGATGCACTCGGTGTTCTCGGTCGTCTGCGAGCAGACGACCGCCGCGTCGGCGTGAAGCCGAAAGCCCAGGATGGCCTGCGATGTGTCCGCGGCCTTCCGGAGGGCCAGCCAGGCGTCGCGCTGGCAGCAGCGGCCCGCCTCCAGGTCGGCGATGGGGGTGAGCGCCTCGGTCACCACCCACTGCACCGCCCGCCGCTCGGCCCCCTTGACGGGGCTGGCGTCGAGCAGGATGCCGAACGCCACGCCGACGCCCAGCGCGGCCCCGCACGCGCCCATGTAGGCGCAGTGGCCGCCGCAAATCTGCAACCCCCGGCCGATGCCCCGGCGGACCATCTCGTCGGTCACCGGCTCGCCCAGGTTCCGGGCCGTCGCCAGGATCACCCCGGGCACGAGGCCGTGATGTTCCGGCCCGTGCATCGGGACGGCCGGGTGCCGCCGGATACGCTCCATCAGGGTCGCCATGTCCGTCTCGTCCGAGGCCAGGCACGACCGCTCGATGAGCGCCAGGGCGTCGGCGGCGTGACAGGCGTCGCAGACGAAGTGACCGGCCTCGCACAGCGCCGCCGTCTCAGACTTCTCGCCGCAGTAGGCGCAGGCGGCGGAGCGAGGCACGTCGTGGTAAACGAGCGGCGCCGCGCAGACCATGCAGCCGGCGGCGTGTTTCGCCGTCGGCGCCGGAACGGACGGCGCCTCGGGCGTCTCGGCCTCCGGCTCGCCGCACGCGCACGAGGCCTCCATCGCCACGTTCGTCACGCGGCCGGCGGCGTCGAGCCGGAGCAGGCCGTCGCCCGCGCCGCGGACCTCGTCGGCCTGGACCTCGCGCGTGCGGCCGGCGGGCAGGACCGTCCCCGCGCAGGTCGTGACCGAGGCAAACGGGCCGCGGTACATCACACGGGCCGTTTCGCCGGAGACGGCGGCCGTGCGCGCCTCGAACGTCAGGGAGTAGAACGGATGACCCCGCACCGTCCGGTACGGGAACCGCTTCAGCACCCGCAGGCCCACGAGGCCCGACTCGCTGAGGAGCCCCGCCAGGTCGCGCTGCGTAAGCGCCCCCGCGATGCACTCCCCGCGAAGCGAGTCGTCGTTGCGGATGGCGGTGTCCGGCTCGGTCTCGCAGACCACGTCCGCCACGACGAGCCGCCCGCCGGGCTTCAGAATGCGGTGAATCTCGGCGAACGTCCGCCGCTTGTGCGTCGACAGGTTCAGGACGCAGTTCGAGACGACGACGTCGGCCCAGTCGTCCGGAAGCGGCAGGGCCTCCAGATACGCCTTGCGGAAGGCGAGGTTCGCGTAGCCGAGCCGCTCGGCCACGCCGCGCGCGCCTTCCCGCGCGAGGTCGAGCATCGCGTCCAGCATGTCGACGCCGAGGACTTCGCCGTCCGGCCCCACGAGCCGTGACGCAACGAAACACTCCACGCCGCTGCCGGAGCCGAGGTCCACCACGCGGTCGCCGGGGGCGAGGGTCGCCTCCAGCACCGGGCTGCCGCAGCCGTAACTGCGGACGCGCGATGCGTCCGGGATGTGGGCAATCAGGTCCTCCGGGTACGCCACGGGATTGAGGATGTCCTCACGCGGGTTGCGGGCGGCCTCGGCGTAGAACGTGCGGACGGCGGTCCGGCCGTCGGTCCCCGCCACCGAGACGAGGCAGTTGTTGTGGACGGTGGCCACGGGGCCGTGCGGGCCGCACGACTCCAGGACGTCGCCCATCTTCAGGCGCACCGCGGGCGGGCCGTCGTCCGGCCAGCGCGACGCCTCGCGGGCGATGAGCCAGAGCAGCGTCCGTTCCTGGAGCGGCAGGTACGGGTCGTCGCCGACGAACGTTCCCCCCGCCGTATAACTGTGGTCCGGGTCGCCGCCGCCGGTCAGCAGGCGGAGCGGTGAATCCAGCCCCGCGGCCGTACGCTGCCGCAGGCGCCGCAGCGGGGGACCCTCGCGCCAGGCCCGCTCCAGGCCGCCATCGAGCGGCGTGGCGAGATTCGGCATGCCGACGAGCGCCGCCGAGGGGTACAACCTGCCGTCCGGCCCGACGGCCACCGATTCCCACCCGCTCGTCGAGCCGTCGTGAATCGTGCCCGGCGGCGCGAACGCCTGGCTCGCCAAGGCGTCGAGGTTGTCGACGCCGACGCCCACGTCCTCTGCGGTCTCCGCCGCCTCTGCCAGGTGCGGGAAGATCGCGTCCGGCGGGACGAAGCCGTCCCGCTCGCCGCGGCCACGCACGAAATACCACATGAAGTGGACGTTCGTGGCGCCGGCGTCGGCGGCGAAGCGGACCAGGCCGGGCATGTCGGCCACATTCTCGCCGGTCACGCACATCGACAGGGTGAACGGCCGGCCCCCGTCGCGCAGGCAGGCGAGGTTGCACAGGAGTTCGGCCATCGCCCCGCGCCCGCGGATGCGGTCGTGCCGGTCGCCCAGACCGTCCAGGCTGACTTGGAGGTGGACCCGGTCGGCCGGCCAGCGGTCCATGGACGCGGCCAGGGCGGGCAGGGCCCGACCGTTCGTGAGAACCACCACGGTCGAGTCCGCCAGCCCAAGCAGGTCGTCCACGATGGACTCGAACTCCGGGTGGATGGTCGGCTCGCCGCCGGTCAGGGCGAAGACG
This sequence comes from uncultured Anaerolineales bacterium, assembly GCA_964577175.1. GTDB lineage: Bacteria > Planctomycetota > Phycisphaerae > FEN-1346 > FEN-1346 > BS750m-G62. The sequence goes on along the minus strand of CAZNYC010000001.1, from coordinate 35,623 downwards.
CGGCAGCCGAGATCAACCACCTCGCGGGCGATGGCGAGGACGCGGTCCCGCGGCAGTGCCGCCGCGTCGTCCGGCCCGGAGGCGAACAGGCAGTGCCGACACGCCATGTTGCAGCGGTTCGTGACGTGCAGCCAGAGTTCGCGCAGGTGGTCGAGCGACAGGCGCTCGGCCCGGCCCGCGTACGCCGGGGCGGGCGTGTCCGGCAGACGGTCGAGCAGGCGAAGGGTCTCGATGTGACCGTCCGGCGTGGTCCCCCCCGCCAGAGACTGCAGGATGCGGTCGGCGGCCGCGTTGGGCACGAACCAGTCCGGCCGCTCGGGCTGGACGTAGACGGGCACACCGTCGCTCTCGAGGCGGGTCCAGGCGGTGAGGTCGAATGGCACGGTGCGCTCCTCAAGGGATGTCCTGCACTGCCCGCCGCCGGCCGGCCCTGGCCGTTCGGAAGGCCCGAACGTGGCGAGTCGTCTCTGGACCACACCGATTCTAGGGCTTGCAGCCGGTTCGTGACAAGCACTTAGCGAAAAGCCATGGCACGCCTCTCTTGCCAGCCCGGCCGGCCTTCTATGCCGCTTCTTGTTTACCCGGCCGGCGTCGGCCTAGAATGGGGGTGACCTGATGAAAGGCGCCGCTATGACCTACCCCGATACCGCCGAGCACCGCCGGATGGCCGCTTCCGCCGCCCGCGAAGCCGACTGGAAGAACTGGGGGCCTTACGTTGCCGAACGTACGTGGGGCACCGTGCGGGAGGACTACTCCCCGGACGGGTCGGCGTGGGAGTACTTCCCGTTCGACCACGCCGTCGCCCGCGCCTACCGCTGGAACGAGGACGGCCTGGGTGGCGTCTGCAACCGCTTCCAGAACCTCTGCCTGGCCGTCGCCCTCTGGAACGAACGCGACCCGATCCTCAAGGAACGCCTCTTCGGCCTGACCGGCACGCAGGGCAACCACGGCGAGGACGTCAAGGAGGTGTACGCGTATCTCGACGGCCTCCCATCGCATGCGTACATGAAGATGCTATACCGGTACCCGCAGGTGCGGTTTCCGTACGGGCGGCTGGTGGAGGAGGACGGCCGCCGCGGCCGGGGCGAGCCGGAGTTCGAACTCGCCGACGCCCTGGCCGACGCCTTCGCCGAGGGGCGGTACTTCGACGTCCTCATCGAGTACGCCAAGCGCGACGAAGAGGACCTCCTGTGCCGCATCACCGCCACGAACCGCGGCCCGGAGCCGGCCCCGCTCCACGTCCTGCCGCACCTCTGGTTCCGTAAGACGTGGGGCTGGGGCTACAAGCGGCAGCCGCCGGCGCTCGAAGCGGCCGGCGAGGCAGCCGTCAAGGCGTGGGACCGGCACCTGGGGGACCGCTGGTGGTATGTCGACACGCAGGACCAGACGGCACCGCGCTTGCTCTTCACCGAGAACGCAACGAACCACCGGCGGCTGTTCAACCGGCCCAACGAGCAGACGTATACCAAGGACGGCATCAACGACGCCGTCGTCGACGGCGACGGGGGACGCGTCAATCCGGACGGGCGCGGCACGAAGGCGGCCGCGCATGTCCAGGCGGTGGTCCGCCCGGGCGAGGCGTTCACCGTGCGAGTCCGCCTGAGCCCCCACGCGCAGGACGCGCCGTTCGACGGCTTCGACGACACCTTCCGGACCCGCATCGCCGAGGCGGACGCCTTCTACGCCGCCGTCCAACCCGAGGGATTGGATGACGACCGGCGCCGCATCGAGCGCCAGGCGTTGGCGGGGCTGCTGTGGAACAAGCAGTTCTACCATTACGGCGTCCAGTTGTGGCAGGACGGCGACCCGGCGTACCCCTCGCCGCCGCAGCGCCGGAAGGGCCGCAACGCCGGCTGGCGGCACCTGTACTGTGCGGACGTGCTCTCGGTTCCCGACAAGTGGGAGTTCCCCTGGTTCGCCTCCTGGGACCTGGCCCTTCAGACGGTGCCGCTGGCGCGCGTCGACCCCGAGTGGGCCAAGCGCCAACTCATTCTGCTCCTTCGCGAGTGGTACATGCACCCCAGCGGCCAGTTGCCCGGTGGCGAGTGGAGCCTCGACGACGCCAACCCGCCCGTCCACGCCTGGGCGGCCTGGGAGGTCCACCGCATCGCCTCCGAGGTTACCGGCGAGGAGGACCCCGACTTCCTCGAACGCATCTTTCACAAGTTGCTGCTCAACTTCACGTGGTGGGTCAACCGCCTCGACGCCGACGGCAACAACGTGTTCCAGGGCGGGTTCCTGGGACTCGACAACATTGCCGTTTTCGACCGCAGCGGCGCCGTGCCCGGCGGCGGGCACGTGGAACAGGCCGACGGTACGGCGTGGATGGCCGCCTACTGCCTGGCGATGCTTCGCATCGCCCTGCACCTGGCCCGGACCCGCCCGGCCTACGAGGACGTGGCCACCAAGTTCTTCGAGCATTTCATCTACATTGCCGGTGCCATCACCAACGTGGGCGGCGGGGGCGTGGGGCTGTGGGACGAGGTGGACGGCTTCTTCTACGACGTCCTCCACCTGCCGGGCGGGCGGTTCCAGCAGATGCGCGCCCGCTCGTACACCGGACTCATTCCGCTTCTGGCCGCCGAAACCGTTGCCCCCGACACGCTCGACGCCGTGCCGGACTTCCGCCGGCGGATGGAGTGGTTTCTGGACCACCGTCCGTGGCTTCTGAAGCCGATCGCCCCCATCGCCGAGGAGGGCGAGGGCAATCGGCGCCTGCTCGCCATCTGCGACCGCGACCGCCTGGAGCGGGTGCTCGCCCGCGTGTTCGACGAGGACGAGTTCCTCTCGCCCTACGGCCTGCGGTCGCTCTCGAAGGCCCACGAAACCGAGACCTGCACCGTCGGCGAGGGCGTCGGCCAGCACTGCATCCAGTACGAGCCCGGCGAGTCGCAGACCGCCCTGTTCGGGGGCAACTCCAACTGGCGCGGGCCCGTCTGGATGCCCATCAACTTCCTCTTCATCCAGGCCCTTCGCACCTACCACCGTTACTATGGCGACGCCTTCACCGTCGAGGTGCCCACCGGCTCGGGCAACCGGATGACCTTGGCGGAGGCCGCCGACGACCTCGCCCGCCGGCTCATCAGCCTTTTCACGCTTGACGCAAACGGCCGGCGCCCCGGCATGGGCGAGCACCTCGCCGACGACGACCCGTTGCCCCGCCAGGCCGTCCTGTTCCACGAGTATTTCCACGGCGACACGGGCGAGGGGCTGGGCGCCTCGCACCAGACCGGCTGGACGGCGCTGGTGGCCAACCTGATTCAGCCCTGCCTCGAACGTGATTTGTGACGCCCCGACTCAGGAAGGCCATCCGTGCTGAGGGGATGGAGCGAGACAACGCCCCGTTCCCCTCGAAGGGTCAGGAGCCGGTCACATCCCCAACGTGATGTCGAGAGCGGGGACGGCCAACGGGTCCCTCAGCCTGTCTGAAGCGCCTCTTCCGCCGTCTTCCAGGCCGGCCTCGTGCCGGGGCAACCAGCGTGGCGACGCGGAAGGGGGCTCCTGCGGCGACGCGGTCACCAGGCCACGGAATGGCGCAGGTGTCGTCCGGGCCTCGGCCTCGAAGGAGCCCGTCGGCACGGGGGACGGTGCCGTCGCGGCCGGCCTGCCGCCGCCGTCGCCCGTGCCCTCTGCCGGCATCGCCGTCTCGTTGGACATGTCGAGACGCGGTGCGAGCGCACCGTCCGGCGGCGAAGCGAGGGGCTCGGGCTCGGACGAACCGGCCAGCGTCTGGCCCCCGTAGTGGTTCCACACCTGGTCGATGAGGGCGTAGTCGGCCGCGTCGACGATGCCGTCGTAGTTCACGTCGCCGCACGCCCACCGCCACTGGCCGCCGCCCGCCGGGCTCTGCGACCCGTTGTTCCACGACTGGTCCATGATGGCGTAGTCGGCGGCATCGACGACGCCGTCGAGATTCACGTCGCCGTACCAGGTGAATGTGACGAGGACGTCGGAGCCGTCGGGGTCGAGGGGTTCGCCTTCCAGGTCCGCGAGGCCGAGGAGCGGGTCGGTGTTGTCGCCGACGCCGAGGGCGGTGGGCATGCCGTCGTTCGCGGCCGTGCTCGAGGCGACGCCCGTGCCGTCCCACGTCCCGCCGCCATAGCCGGAGACGACCCAGGCTTCGACGTCGTCGAACGGGCTGGCGCCCGGCTCGTAGTCGACGGCGAGGCTGCCGGTCGTGAGGTCGAGGGTCGAGTTCATGGAGAGGCCGTCCAGGTCGAGCGTTTCGCCACCCTCCGCCCGCACCGTGCCGCCGGTGATGGCGAGCGACAGGCCGCTTCCGTGATCCTGGCCGCCGGCCAGGACGAGCGTCCCCTCGCCGTCCTTCGTGAGCGTGTGGTCGCCGCCGCCGAGGGGGCCGTTCAGGACGAGACTGTTACCGTCGCCGACGGTCCACGTGGCGTCGCGTGCGAGTTCGACGTCCGGTTCAAGAGTGTTGTTGCCCGGCCCGGTGCTGTTGATGCCGCCGACGACGAGCGTCTGCTCGTGGCCATGGATGGTCCAACCGGCGCTGCGCAGGTCGAGATGCCCGACGGATCCGTCGAGGAAGAGGGCGGGCTGGTTGGGCGTATCCTGGTCGAAGACGGCCGTCATGGCGGGGCCCGGCACCTGGTCGCCCCACCAGTTGCCGGCCACGTCCCAATCGCTGCCGAAGGCGCCTCCCCAGACGACATCGGTGACGACCTGGAAGAGGCGGACGTAATCGCCGCCCTCGTCGCCGTCGCCGTCGCCGTCCAGGCGGTTGCCGGCCGGGTCGTGGAGGCTCGTCTCGCCGCGCGCCGTGAGACGGTAGAGGCCGCCGGCGAGCGGTCCGGCATCCACTGCCAGGGTGACCTGCGTCTGGCCGGGCACGTACTGCGGGGTCAGGGCGCAGGGCACGTCGTCGCCGTCGTCGAACGCGCCGCTCGGGCCGGCTTCGAGGAGTAGGTAATTGACCGGGTCGGCCGCGTCGGCGGGGTCGAGCGGTTCGCTGACGTGCAGGACGATGTCGCCGAGCGTCCCCGCGAGCACGCCCTCCGCCCCGACGGCCGACGGGCCGGTGCCGGTCACGGTCGGCGGCAGGTCGTCGTCCACCTGAACCTTGATTTCCTTGGAGGTCTCGTCCTGCCCGTCGCCGACGGTTACTTCAACCATGTACGTGCCGGGCTCGGCGAAGGCGTGGGTGACCTCCGGGCCGTAGGCGGGCTCGGTGCCGTCGTCGAAGTCCCACTCGTAGGTGAGGGCGTCGTCGCCGGGATCGGTGGCGGCGGCGGTGTAGGCGCCGGTATCGTCCTGGCCGAGCAACTGGTCGCCGTCCAGGTCCGTGATCGTGGGCGGGACGTTGGCGATGCTCAGCGTGACGTGCTTCGCGACCTCCGTCCCGTCGTCGTCCACGACCGTCACGGTCACGTCGTAGTCGCCGTCGTCGTTGTACGCGTACAGGAGGTTGGCGGAGGCCTGGTCCGGGAAGTCGACGTGCGGGACGAACGGCTGCGGCCCGGTGCCGTCGCCCATGTCCACGGTGAAGGTCCATCCCTCGGCGCCCTCGCCGAGCGATCCGGACGGATCCGTGAGCACGACCTCGACCAGGGCCGGCGTGCCTTCCGTGCCGTCGTGGCCGGTCAGGCCGATGGACGGCGGCAGTTCGCCGACCGTGACCGTGAAGGTGTCGGTGTAGATGCCGTCTTCGCCGTCGGCCTCGACGGTCACGGTGACGGGGAACTCGCCGTCGTCGGCCCAGGTGTGGGCGATGTCGACGTCGCGGTCGGTGCCGGAGCGCAGAAAGACGTCGGGCTCGGCGCCGTCGCCCCAGGAGACCGTGACGGTCCAGTCGTCCCAGCCGGGGTCGTCGATGGTGAGGGACCGTTCGAAGGTCTCGCCCTCGCCGACGGCGGCGTCCGGGCCGGCCTCGACGGTCGGCAGGACGTCGTCGGCGAAGACCCGGCACCGGTCCTGGTAGGTGTCGCCGGTGCCCTCGACGGTCACGGTCAGGGTGGCGAGGTAGATGTCGGCGTCGATGGGCGTGAACTCGAAGTGGGCCTCGTCGTAACTCGTGGGATTCGTATAGGGTCCGCCGGTGACCAGCCAGTGGTAAGCCAGGCCGGGATCGAGATCGAAGCAGAACAGTTCGTCGCCGACGCCGGTATCGACGGCCTGGAAGAAGAGTTTCCCGTTGTAGGGTGTCATGGCGGCGGGGCTGGAGGAGGCCCCCTCGCGGATGTCGGCGGCGAGGACGGCCTTCAGGCCTTCGAGGCGGAACAGTTCCTGGCCGTGGATGTCGTCGCTCGCGGTGAAGTAGACGCGGTTGTCGAACACGACGAGGTCGTAGGGATGCGAGGAGCCGTCGTCGTTGACGTCGATCCAGGAGACCTTGCTGCTGCCGTCCCAGGCGACGAGTTCGCGGTCGCCCTGGCTGTTGGTGGCGGCCATGTACAGCCCGCCCTTATGGTAGGTCATGTATTGCGGCGAGGAACTGCGTGGGACGGCCGGGAACCCGACGGCGCCGGGAGCCAGGTCCAGGGCCACCGCGACCTCCGAACCGTCCCAGACGAGCAGTTCGCGGCCGGCATCGGGATGGGTGGCGGCAAAGAACAGGTAGCCGTTGAAGGCAATGAGGTCGGTGGGTTCGGAGGAAGGCGTGCCGGGCCGGATATCGGCCGCCGGCTGAACGCGGTTCCCGTCGTAGGCGTAGAGTTCGCGCCCGGTCCCCCTGGTGGTGGCGGCGAAATAGAGATGTCCGCCGTAGGCTGCGAATTCGCCGGGGTCGCTGCTGCCCTCCGGATTGACGTCCGCCGCGAGGTGGGCACCTTTGTCGCTGAGGACGTACAGTTCCCGGCCGACTGCGGCGGTCTCGTACGCGGAGAAGTACAGGTTGCCGTCCCAGACGAACAGGTTCGCCGGGGTCGAACTGCCGGAGGGCGCGATGTCGGCGGCCAACTGGACGCCGTCTTTGGGCGTGTACCGGTACAGTTCGGTGCCGGTCGATCCGTCGTCGGCGGCGAAGTAGAGGGCGCCGTCGTAGACGGTCAATTCCGAAGGAGACGACGACAGGGCGCCGGGCCGGATGTCGGCGACCATCTGGACGGCGTTGTCGTCCCAGACGTACAACTCGCGTCCCTGGCTGCCGGTGGCGGCGAAGTAGAGGTCGCCCGCGTATTCGGTGAACCACAGGGGCCCCGAACTGCCGGCGCCGTTGATGTCCTCCAGGAGATAGGCGACTTCCAGGTCCGCCACCCAGGCGTCGAGTTCCACAACGTCGCCCTCGTCCACCTGCCGGTCGGGACCGGCGTCGACGATTTGCTGATTGCCGAAGTCGCGGTCGTCGGCGACCGGCTCGTCGTCGTCGACAAGAACGGCGTGGACGCCCGCAGCGGCAAGGTCGGCGGTGACCGTCACGTCGTCGACAAGCCAGCCTTCGTGGTCGTTGTACTGCGGGCTGAAGGTGCGGAACTCGAACTTGATGACGATCTCTTCGCCGAGCCAGTCGTCCAGGTCGACGGTGAGGCTGTGCCAGGAGGAGACCTCCTCGCGGTCGATGATCCATTCAAGGTCGGGGTCCGTCTCGCCGTAGCGCGACGCCACCTTCGTCCAGGCGAAGCCGCTGGTCGAGACGTAGACGTCGGCCCAGTCGTAACTGCGGCTGTATTCGACGTCCAGGTAGTAATTGAACGAGAGGGCGGCGTCGGTAACGCCGGCGAGGCTGATTTCGGGGGTAATGATGCGGCCGGCGGGGGTGCCGGTGTCGTAGTCGTGCTCGGGTTCGCGCCCGAAATAGAAGCACCAGTCGCCGCCGTGCCCGGCTTCACCGCCGTGGTAGTCGGAGCGGTGCCACAGGCCGGGTGCGCCGCCGCCGACGTTCTCGATCGTGAAGCCGTCCTCGCCCTCCTCGAAATCGGTGTCGAGCAGGACGGTCTCGCCGACCGCCTGGCCGGGCTCGGGGAAGGTCTGGCCGGCGTGGTCCTGGGGCGTCTCGGCCACGACGTAATGGCCGAAGTCCAGGTCCACCAGCGCGTAGTCGCCGTTCGCATCCGTCAGGGTCCACGGCTCGCCGCTATCCCGGTCGCCGTCGGCGTTGAGGTCCAGGAAGATGACCCAGTTTTCGAGGCCGGGTTCGCCGACATCGCGCTCGGCGTCGCCGTCGAGGTCGTCGAACTTGGTGCCGTAGATGCCGCCCGTGCCGGCGTGGAGGTTGAAGGTGATTTCGGCGTCGCGGCCTCGCTTGGGCAGGTTGCGCCCCAGCCCCGGCCGGCGCATCGCGTCGCGCGCGATGACGGTCATCTGGGCCGTGCCCTGATACCCCGGCGCCGTTTCGAAGGTGAAGACGTCGCGCACGTCGCCGTCGACCAACTGGGCCCCGGCGCCGCCCCCGGCGCCGCCGGTGTCGGTCACGACCTCGTACGAATACGTGGGCGGGCGGAAGGTGACGAAACTCGGCGCCAGGAGCGCCCCCGCGCCGGAGACGAGCGTTTCCTCGCGCGCGCCCGTGTCGAGGTTGTAGACGCAGACGGCGGCCTCGGGCGGATTCGTCACGTACAGCCGCCCGTCCGGACCAAGTTCCATGGTGGCGTCCTGGGCCCCGGTGGGCAGGGTGTCGGTGACCAGCGGATTTCCAGCATTCAGGGGGTCGCCGTTGGACGCGAACGCCAGGACGTTCAGTTCGATCGGGTGGCTGCCGCCCACGAAATCCCACGTGAGCGCGTAGATGGTGCCGTCATCGGCCACGGCGATGTCGCAGAGGTCGTCCCAGTGGAGGTCGTCGGTGTCGATGACCGTCCAGGCGGCGCCGGTGTCCAGGTCGTAGCGCCGGACCCAGTCGGTGTGGTCGTCGGTCTGGAATCCCACGAGGATGCCGTCGGTCGGGTCGCCGGGGAGGTAAGCGATGCGGTAGGTGTACGGCGTGCCGGGCAGGGCGGTTACCGGCGTCGGCCCGGAGAAGGACGCGGCCGTGACCTCGAACGCGAGGAGGGTCCGCGAGAGCGGATCCGCCAGGTACGCCTTGTTGCCGTAGGTGGTGATGTCCGTGGGCCCGTGCAGGCCGCCCATGCCGGTCAGGTTCGCCGTCTGGAGAATCTTGCCGGTGACCGGGTCGAGCCGGACGAGCCGGTCCGTGCCGTGGTCGACGACCAGCAGGAACCCGTACGCGTCGTAGACGCCGGCGGCGACCTGGTGCGTGCCCTCCTGCCAGGGCGCCTTGGTGGAGCCCAGACGGCCGAGGAAGGCGCCGGGCTCGGCGTCGTACGGTCCGGCGTAGCGAAGGACCTCCGGCGAGCCGCCCATGCCGACGAGCATGTCCCAGCCGGCCGGGTCGGAAAGGTACGCCTCGAGCCCCTCGATCGTGCCGGTCCCATACAGGACGGGGTTGAACGGCAGGTGCTGCGGATCGATGGCCTGGTCCCACACGGGCGAGGCCGCGTTCGGCTCGACCAGCAGTTCGTAATCCTCGTTGGTGACGCGGTCGCCGAGCAGGGGCAGGTAGATGTCGTGGCTGTCGGTGTCCAGGCCGTTGCCGAGCAGGTTCAGCAGCCTCAGGTTCTGGACCGGGCCCTCGGTGGAGAGGAGCATCACGGCGTCGGCGACGACCGTGCCGTCGCTTCCCTCGTGCCGGAGGGTTACGGGGAGCGTCTCGTCGGCCAGGGGCTGGAAGACGCCGAGGCTCTGCCACGGCCGGCCGCCCCACGCCGGGCCGGACGGGTCGAACTTCTGGTTCACGACCACGTCGACGGCCTCGTCCGGGCCGGGGATCGTATACGTGACGGTGGACGACTGCCCCTGGTGGGCGTGCCAGGTGGCCAGGACCTCGTAGTCGTCGTGCGGCAGGCCGGTGAACTCGTAGCGGGCGACGAGGTCCTCGTCTGGCCACTGCGCGTCGGACGGCAGGAAGTGGTAGTCGCCGCGGAACGCCGTCGCCACCGGGTACACGGTGTGGAACCAGCGGTAGTCGGAGCCGTCGCCGATATACTCGCCGTAGCCGGTGTCCCAGTCGCCGTCGTCGATGATCGCTCCGTAGACCAGCGGCCCGACGTCCAGAAGGTAGTTGTTCTCAAGCAGCGCGTACTCCAGGTCCGGCATGCGCGCGAGCGAGTCGAGGGACTCGAGGCGGTTGTCCGAGAGGTCGAGCCACCGCATCTGGTACAGGTCTTCGAGCGCGTCGGTGGTCTCGATCTGGTTGCCGGAGGCGGAGAGCGTCCGGAGGGTGACGATCAGTTCCAGGGATTCGAGGTCGGCCGCCGCCACCCCCGTCCCGTCCAGCGAGAGGTACCGCAGCCGCGCCAGGCCCACCTGCAAGCCCGCGTCGGGCATGTCGGCCTCGGCGGCACGGGGTTCGATGTCATGCAGCATGCCGGCGGCCGTGGTGTCCGAGAGGTCGAGCGTCATCAGGTTCGTCGCGTACTCCAGGCCGCTCAGGTCCATCAGCGAGGTGTAAGACAGGTCCAGGCGCACCAGCGTGTTCATCTCGCTGGCGTAGACCGGAATGGCGAAGCGCGGCACGGCGAAGAGGCCGGAGATGAGCGGGATGTCGAGCGCCTCGGCCACGGCCTGGATGACCGGCACGTCCGTGAAGACGTCGTTCACCGCGGGGTCGATGATGGACGGTTTGTCCGAGACGAGCCGGTCCTCGGCGTCCGGGGCGCGGGTGAACTCGTAGGGGGCCAGGTCGCGAACCTCGACGGCCTCGGTCAGGAAGGCGTCCTCGCCGCTTTCGCCGAAGAGGCGGTCGAGATGGGCCCCGCCCACGAGGATATCGTCGCCGTCGTCGCCCTCGATGCGGTCCATGTCGGTGGCCTCGTGGGCCTGCCCCTGGAACGGGGCCATGAAGTCGATGGCGAACCGGACCGGCTCGGTCTGGGCCCATGCATGGGGATTGTAGACCCGCAGATAGTACGTGCCGGCGTCGAGCCACCGCATGTCGATCGCCCCGAGTCCCTGGTACAGGACGCCCCCGTTGCCGTCGAGGACGTCGGCGAGCACACCGTGCGCCCGCGTGATCTCCAGGCCCGTCGGCACGGGGATGTCGCCGGTCGGGATGTCGATTTCCCAGGCGAGCGACGGGTCGGACGTCATCCGCAGGGTGGCGCGGCGGTAGCCTTCCTCGAGGGCGGACTTGACGAAGTCCGTCAGGTCGATCTCGACCGTCTGCTTGGCCGACGACGTGGTGAAGTCCGCCGTGGCGGCGAAGGCGGCCGGGACCACGCCGTCGCGGAGCGTGACCGCCATGTCGCCCTCTTCGTCGAGCAGGTCGAACGTGGCCGGGGCCGTCCGGGTGCCCGCGTGGGTGATGGACCGTGGTTTGGTGCCGTCGCTGACCCACAGGGTGACCGTCTCGTCGATGGGCGAATCCTCGTCGAAGTAGATGGCGTCGTCGATGACGGCCCAGTCGGTGAGGTTGTTGCCCGGGTCCAGGGACCCGTGGTGGACCCGCGTGCCGCGCTCCGTGCCGTCGCTGATCCACAGGGCGGTCTGGGGCGGCTGGGCGGCGTCGAGTTGGAAGACGGCCTTGTCGCCGAACGCTTCCAGTCTGCGGAGCGACCAACTGCCGGCGCCGAACTCCCGCACCGGGACGCATTCGCCCGAGGGATTCAGCCGGTAGATACGGAACTTCCGGCCGGTGGGGGCCTCGCCCCGGGCCACGATGAACGCGCGGCCGTCGGCGGCGACGGCGTCGGCCTGGTTGACGCCCGGCTCGTAGAGGGAGAAGAAATCGAGTTTGTGGCTGGTGTTGGCGCCGGTTCCGTCGGTGCGCCAGAGGGCGTTCTCGCCCGCGATGAAGTACATCCAGTCGCCGAGCGGCGAAAAGCCCTTGAGCCGCGTGTTGGCGTCCGCAACGGGGATGTCGGCGACGAACTTGGCGTTGAGGCCGTCGGTCCGCCACAGTTCTTCGGTGCCTCCCCAGTTTTCGCTGCCGAAGTAGGTCCACCCGTCCCGTTCGCCCGTATACTGGAGGAACTGGCTGCCCCCGTCGAGTTCGAATTCGCCGAGGTCCGTGACCGGGCGGCCGTCGGTTGCGTACAGGCCGTATACGTTCACCTCGCCGCCGTCCTTGAGGCGGCTGACGAGGAGCCGATTCGCCCCCGGCACGAGTTTGGTGACGTTGAAGCCGCCTGCCTCGTCGGTCAGGCGGACGAGGTCGAACTCGCCGCCGCCCAGGTGTTCGGTGCGGTAGAGTTGGGGGCCGTCTTCGTCGATGGCCTCGAAGTAGACGTCGCCGTTCCAGGCGGTGAGGTGGCTGATGAGGGTGCCGTCGCCCGGCCACCCGAGTTGCGTGAGCCGCCGGGTGCCCTTGTCCGTGCCGTCGCTCACCCACAGTTGGGGGCCCCACTCGTTATCGGAGGCGTAGAAGAAGATATCGCCGCCGGCCGAGACCATCTGGTACGGGGCCATCGCGTAGACGCGGGCGACGGCCTCGGTGTTCTGGAGCGTGCCGTCGGTGACGCACAGGCGGTGGCCTCCCTGGACCGGGTCGGCGCCCAGGAAGTAGACCAGGCCGCCCGCCTCGGCGTAGGCGCCCGGCTTTGTGAACGGCAGGTGAGGATCGATCCTGGCGTGGAGGGTCAGTTCGGCCTTCTCGATGCCGTCCGGGTTGCCGAGTTGCTCGAGGAGTTCCGACAGGTTGAACTCGAAGATGCCGAGGCGGTCGGGGGCGCCGCCCACCTCGATGGTGGATGCGGAATCCACCACCTCGCCGGTGCCGAGGTCGAGGTGACCGGCCGGGCCGTTCAGCAGGACCTCGAGTTCGTCGTAGGCCGTCGGCAGCAGTCGGATCGTATCGCCTGCCTTGCCGTCGCCGGCCGTCGTGAAGCGGAACCAGGCCTCGGTGTCCCGGCCGGCGCCGGGCGGCGGGACGGTGAAATCGTTCGTATCGGGCGTGCCGTCGCCGTCGTTGTCCTGGTCGGTGTAGGTGTCCGGCCGGCCGGTGGCGGGGTTGACCAGGCGGTCCCCCAGGCCCGTGAACGACTTGTTCGTGATTTCGGTCCAGCCGTCGGGCAGCGACCGCCGCCGGGGCGACCCGTAGACGGCGTAGACCTTGCCGGCCTCCTCCTTGACGGTCTGGCCGATGGCGTCGGAGAGCGGCGCTCCGACGACCAGGTCGTCGTACCGGTCGTGGTCGAGGTTCAGGTGGATGGTGAGCGGGAGGGTGCCGAACCGGTCGCCCTCGGTCTGGCCCTCCAGGGCCAGGAGGTCCTGGAGTTCGTCGCCGTCGAGGTCCACGGGGCCGTCGACGAGGACGAGGTCCCCGCCCGCATGGGTCGCGAGGTCCGCCACGTTCCACACCACGTGCACGACGCCCCGTGAATCCTGGTCGAAGATGCTGACGCCGTCGGTCAGTTGCCACGCGGGCTGGCTGACGGCCAGGTCCGGCACGCGGTTGCCGTCGAAGTCGCCGGCCGTCACGTCAATCGGGCCTTCGATGTACGTATCGGCGGGCAGGACGTCCGCCTCGACGCGGCGGAGGGTGACGGCGGCGTCGGCGGCGCTGAGGGGTCCCGGCCACCACGCACTGCCGTAGTAGACCAGGACGCTGCCCTCGGCCTCGTCGGCCTTCTCGAAGGGGCGGGTGACGGCCACGTCCTGTTTGCCGTCGCGGTTCGCGTCGCCGATGTCGAAAATCCCCGCCGCAAACGCCAGGTCCTCCGCGATGACGCCGGCCGTCGGAAAGCCCATGGCCTCGTCGCCGACGGTCACCAGGCGGTCTTTCGGATTCACCGCTCCGGGGGAGAGGCTGTAGACGCGGCCGACGTTCGGCAGAGGCCCTTGGCCGATCTCCTCGACGCTGAACGCGTCCTGCCGGGCGAAGAGAAGGTCGTCCAGCCCGTCGCCGGTGATATCGGTGGCCAGGGCCGTCAACGGGCCGGTCAGTTCCGAGAGTTCGTACGCCTCGTCCCAATCCTCGCCGAAGAGGTGGGCGCCGAGCGCCTCCTCGTCGTCCGAGCCGTCCCCCACGTCGAAGTACCGGTCGGCCGTCGAGGCCGGGCCGCCGCCGCGCGTCAGGCTGGCCCCGCCGTACAGAACGCCGTGGTAGGGGATGTCGCCCGTGCCGGGATGGCGGAAGTGGACGTACACGTCGGTCCGCTCGTCGCCGTCCCAGTTCAGCAGCAGCAGTTGCGGGGTTTCGCCCGTGGCGTAGTCGTCCGCGTAGAGTTGGATCAGGGGTTCGGCGTCGGCGGCCGACAGCGTTCGGGCCGGGTCGGCGTTGCCCCAGATGGCCGAGACGAACCACACGTCGCCGCCGGGTCCCAGGTGGTCCTCCTCGAGATGGACGAAGAGGAGGTCGTCGAACCCGTCGCCGTCGACGTCGCCGAAACCGGCGGCCATGCCGAAGCGTGCCTTGCCGGCGAGGTCGACGTGGATTTCGCCGCGCGGGTCGATCGCTTCCGCCCTGTCGAACTTGACCGGTCCGAGCAGGACGTGGGCGGCCTCGTCGTCCCAGACGAGCAGGTCGTCGTAGCCGTCGCGGTTGAAGTCGCCGACGGAGCCGCTGCCGGACAGGTGGTCTTCGCGGGCGTCGCCTTCTACGCGCCAGGCGTCGCGGATGTCCGGCGGGGCGGGCTCGTTCAGGTCGAGCCCCTGCCGCCCTTCGGGTTCCGGCAGCCAGGGCTTGGCGAGCGGCAGGCGGAAGAGGTCGGGGTCCTCGGCCGCCGTCGCCTCGGACTCCGTGTCGAGGAGTTCCCGTCCGAAGTACACGCGCACGTTGCCGCCCAGGCTGTCGCCGAGGGCGACGTCGGCCACGATGTCGCCGTTGACGTCGCCGACGCCGGCGAAGAGGCCCGTCAGCAACTGGAGCGAGCCGCTCTCGGCATACAGCGGGCGGGCGCTCTCGAAGACGAGGTCCGGCACGTCGAACGCACCCGGGTCCGTCCACGAGGTGTGCGACTCGTTCAGGAACACCTGGAACACCTGGTGGTCGACGCGCGAGCCGTCCTCTTCCAGGGTCTGGGTGGTCTCGACACCGGCGGCGGCGATGTCCGCCAGGCCATCGGCGTTGACGTCGCCGACGGGGATGAGTTCGCCCGAAACGTTGAACATGTCGAACACGCTGCCGGTGTAGTACACGACATACGTGTACCGGCCGCTCGGGTGGCTGAGGAAGACGGCGAAGTCATCGCCGGTCGTGCCCTCGACGTGCCCGGTCGGGCGGATGGCCATCATCGGCCACATGTACGGGAAATCGAACCGCTCCGCGGCGATGCCGGCGATGCCGCCCGTGGGCATCGCGCCGGCCCGGCCGAGCACCAGGTACACCTGGGCCGCGTGGTCGGGTTCCACGCCGGTGTTGCCGACGGCGAAATCGTCGTAGCCGTCTTTGTTCACGTCGCCGACGCCGGCGAGGACGCGGCCGTTGAACTCCAGGTCGTACTCGCCGTACAGGGCCGCATCGGCCAGCGCCTCGGCGTCCAGCGTGGCCCGCAGCATCACGTCGTCGACGTACCAGCCCTCGTGGTCGTTGCTGATGTAGTCGCCGGTATCGAACTGGAACCGGACCTGGACGGTGTCGCCCTTCGCGAGGGCACCGAGGTCCACCGTCGCGCGGTGCCACCAGGCCTCGTCGCCCTGGCATTCGACGAGGGCGTCGTCGTTCGAGACGACTTGCGCGAAAGCGTTGCCGTTGACGCTGACGCCGACGGTGGCGTCGTCCCAGCCCAGGGGCCCCGTGCCGGCGCGCTCGGTTTCCAGGAAATAGGTGAACGAGAGTTCCAGGTTCGTCACGGCGTGGTCGAGGGTGACGAGGGGCGAGGTGATGCGTCCGGCGGTGTCGCCCACGTCGTAGTGGCCGCCGCCCGCCTCGTCTTCGCCGGTGCCGAAGTAGAAACTCGTGTCGGCGGAGTGATACGGGTCGGCGCCGCGGCCGGTGGAGAGGTGCCAGAGGCCGTCCTCGTCCGCCCCGATCCGGTTGTCGATGGTGAAGCCGCCCGCGTTCCGGGGCGAGAACTCCGCCCGGTACAGGACGCCGCTGCCGGCGAAGGCGTTCGGGCCGCCGTAGAACAGGAGCGTGCGGCCGCGCTCCGCCCCCACGGGGGCGCCGTTGTCGGAGGCCAGGAGGTCGTCGTACCCGTCGCCGTTGACGTCGCCGGCGGCGGCCACGTCCATGAGGTTTTCGAAGCCCGTCAGGATGGCGTCGGCCTCGTGCAGGATGTCGATCGGCTCGTCCCACTCGCCGCCGTGGCCGAACACGATATATACGCCCTGCTTCGTGTACGTGTCGAGCGCGAGCGTCTGCGACGTGACGCCGACGGCGAGATCGTCGTACCCGTCGCCGTTGTAGTCGGCCGGGCCGGCGAACGCCGAGAGGATGTACAGCGAGTTCCGCTCCGCCGGGGCCGGCAGTTCGAGCGTGACGAACCGGCCGTCCTCGGCCGAGACCTCGTCCAGCAGCGGGTCGGAGAGATAAATCGTGGCGTAACTCGGGCCGACCATCTCCTGCGGATGGACGCCCGCGGGCGTCTCCGAGATGAGCGACCAGGGACCGACCGTGTCGCGGGCCGTCGTCACGAAGTCTGCGGAGCCGTCGCCGTTGAGATCGCCGAGCGGGATGAGGCGCGGCACGTCGGTCGGCTGGGCGGGCGAGACGACCTGGTCGGCCGCCTCCGGGCCCACGTCGGTCACGTCGCCGAGTTCCGGCGGCAGCGTCAGCGAGTACGTGCCCAGCGCCTCCACCGGGCCGAGGTTGTCCTGGCCGTCCTCGAATCCCAGCAGCCGCGCCTGCGACGGATCGGCGAAGCGGACCTTCGCCCACCCGTCCCGCCGCAGCGACAGCACGATGCGGTCCGGCGACCGCGGGTCGTACCAGGCGATGGCGCGGTCGGCCAGGCCCGCGCCGGCGAGCACCTCGTTCAGGTTCGGGTCGTCGCCGGGCTCGTTGCGCGTGATGAGGCTCGAGGCGCTCTCGGCATTGTGGACCGTGATGGTGAACGGGGCCGTCGCCTCGCCGTCGATCTCCAGCCACAGGGTTACGTTCTCCGGCGTGACGGGGTCGATGCCCTCGGTATCCGGCGCATCGACGGCCTTGACGCCGAAACTCCGCGGGTTCACGATGTGCAGCATGTAGTAGTCCGGCACGCCGGCGAACTGCTCGGACGGGATGAGCGAGAGTTCGGCGTCCGGGTCGTCGACCTCGGCGGCAAAGAGGTAGGCGCCCGGGCCGTCCCACTCCGAGCCGCTCGCCTCGGGCAGGAGGCGGCCTTCGAACAGGTCCATGTCCAGGTCGTCGTCGAACGCCAGGCCCTTCAACACCTCCTCGACGGTGACGTGGGCGGCGTCGGCGGTGCCGAACGCCTGCTTGGCCGTCGGCGTCGGGATGACGTACCAGTCGCCGCGGTCCGCCAGGCTGAACGAGAGGTTCGAGAGGATCGTGTCGGAGCCGAGGCCCTCCAGGAGTGCGGCAAAGATGGGGCTGGTGTTCGTGCCGTCCTCGCCGGCGCGCGTGACGAACTCGAACCGGTCGGGCTCGACGCCGCCGTCGCCGACGATCAGGTCGGCCCCCGGGCCGCCGGTCAGGTGGTCGTCGCCCATGGAGCCGGCGATGTAGTCGGTGCCGGGCCCGCCGTCGATGGTGTCGGCCAGGTAGCCGCCGAAGAGTCGGTCGTTGCCCTCGCCGCCGTAGATCTCCAGGGCGCCGATGTAGGCGCCCTCCTGGTAATGGCCGGCCTTGATGCCCCACTCCTCGTCGATGACGCCGGAGTCGTCGGCCAGGGGGAACTTGTACTCGGGGTCGCCGCGGACCTCGTCGTCGCCGGCCTGGGTGTCGATGACGGTCCGCTCGACGTCGATGGCCTGGTAGAACGAGTAGTTCTGGAGGTAGGCCGCCACGGTGCCCGGGGCGGTGACGCCGTCGGCGAAGTACAGTTCCTCCTCCGCCACGGCGTTGGGCGAGACGACCGTCAGGTCCTCGCCGTGGCCGACCGAGGCCAGGGTCAGCAGGACGCCCTCGTTGCCGGCCAGGAAGTGCTCGCTGAGGCCGGCGGCGAGGATGGCGGCGTCGAGGTCGTCGACCAGGTCCTGGAGGGTCTCGTTGGCGGGCGTGCCGTCGCCGCCGTCCGTGGCGTCGGCCGATACGGTAATCGGCCCGTACTCGGTGCCGCCGAGTTGGAGGCTGAAGACGGCGTCGCCGGAGAGCACGCCGTCCTCCGGCGCGGCGTCGCCGGCGACGACCTTCGCCCGGACCTTCTTGTTCGGATCGACCACGAACGTCTGGTTGGCCGTATCCCATTGCAGGGCCACGAACTCGTAGCGGTAGATGAAGCGGTTCCAGCGGATGGCGACGTGGTCCGGCACGGGCCGGCCGAGGCGGTCGGTGTCGCCGCCCAGGTAGAGGACGCGGTCGGTGCCCTCGCCCCCGTCGAAGCGGTCGACGCGGGTCTCGGGTCCGGCGTCGGGCGTGGGGCCGAGGGGCGTGGGGATGATTTGGAAGGTATCGTCGCCCTCGCCGCCGAAGAGGAGGTCGCTTTCCTGGTAGTCCAGGCCGCCGGTCAGGACGTCGTTGCCGGGCCCGCCGAAGATCCAGTCCTCGGCCGGGCCGCCGCGGAGGACGTCGTGCCCCTCGCCGCCGATCAGGACGTCGCGGCGGACGTGGTCGGAGCGGGTGGCCAGATCGACCTCGGCCGCCTCCGCGCCGTCGCCGGCGTCGATGGCCAGGTCGTAGACGGTCGGCAGATGGTTCGGCGTGGTGATCTGGAGGTAGTACACCTCGTCCGGGTCGGGCGTGAAGGTGAGTGCGGCCGTCCCCTTGCCGGAAAGGTCGTACTGCGTCATGCCGTCGCCGGGCATGGCCGTAACCAGGTCGTACTGCGTGGGCAGGTCGTTGGTGGCCGGGTCGTGGTGGGTGACGCGGAGGTAATACGTGCCGGCCGCGAGGCCGCCCACCTCGCGGGTGTTGAGGACGGCGGTGCCTTCCGCCGGGTCGACCCGCCGGCCGAGGAGCGGGACACCGCCGGCGTCGTACAGGTCCAGCCGCAGGTTCCCGCTGCCGGCCGTCTGCTCCAGCGTCAGCGTGCCGGCCTTGCCGGCGGAGTCGCCCGCCAGGGTGAACCGGAACCAGTCGGCGTCGGCGGCGTCGTGGACCGTCAGGCCCCGGACGCGGTCGAGGTTCTCGATGGGGTCGAGCGGCCAGGCGTTGGGCACGTCGCCGGGGGCCTTGACGGGCGGGAAGCCGAGTTGGGCGGCGTCCCGGATGGCCAGGTCCGAGATGCCGGAGCCCTCCGCCGGGGCGAAGGTGATGCGGCCTTCCCACTGGCCGGCCACGACGCCCTCGCCGCGGGGCACGCCCGCCAGGGCCGTGTTCAGGTCGGCCACCAGGTACGCCAGGTTCAGGTTGTCGGAGGTCTGGGCGAGCGGAACGGCGACCTCGAGGGGGTCCGCCTCGTCGCCGTCGAGGATGAGCGAGAACGTCACGTCCTCGGTGAACCGGAACGTGGAGAGGGCGTTCGGCGCCACGAGGACGCCCTCGGTGGCGTCCGGGGTGATGGGCAGCGGCACGCCCTCGTTCGTGGCCACCTGGACGAGCGTGTCGTCGGAGGCCAGCCGGTACAGCCGCGCCACCAGTTCGTCGGCCGAGGAGGCGCTTTCGAGCGCGATCGTGGCCGGCGAGCCGTAGTCCGCCATCGTGAACGTGTACCAGTCCACGTCGTCCGGGTTGTCGACGGTCAGGCCCGTGAAGGCGGCGCTGCCGGCGATGGTGATGCCGCCGGAGACCTGCCCCTGCTCCAGGCCGAGGGCCGTGCGGGCCACGCTGTTCGCGGAATGGACCTCGAGCGCCGCGTCCGGGCCGGCCGCCGTCGTCCGCAGGGCCACCTGCCCGTTCATGTTCACGGCCGTGACGACGCCCGTCAGGCCCGCGCCGTCGAGCGCGGCAGCGAGGTCGGCGACGAGGTCGTCCGGGGTCGTGTTGTCCGTGGTGGCGGCGGCGGCGAGGATGACCTCGACGGGTTCGCCGCCGCCGGCGCTCAGCGTGAACAGGGCCGAGTCGTCCAGGACGAGGTCGGGCGAGTCGAGGAGCACGGCCGCCGGGCCGGGCAGGGCCCAGGCCCGCGAGACGTCGGCCGGGTCGCCGACGACCTCGTTCCGCGGGCTCTCGGTCCGGTCGACGAGGATGGCGTTGCCGGCCAGGTACTCGATGCGGTCGTCGCCGGGGCCGCCGTCCGTCCAGACGGTCTTCTGGACGGTCGGGCCGACGGTGACCTGGTCGTTGCCCTCGAGGCAATCGATGATGATGGCGAGGAAATCGCCCTCCGGGGGCAGCAGGCCGTCGGTCAGCAGGATGTCGCGGTACGGGTCGCCGGCGGCGCGCTCGTCGGGGTCCTGGGCGCGGATGCGCTCGATGTCGGTCAGGGTGTCGACGGGGTCCCAGATGTAGTTGCCCTCGTCGTCGACGGCGCTGAAGTCGAGACGGACCTGGGCGTCGAACGAGTAGTTGCCGCCGTTGTTCGTGAGGCGGGTGATGAGGTGATGGTCCTTCAGCAGGCCGGGTTCGGTCACGAAATCGACGGCGATGACGTCGTCGGCGCCGGTGGCGCCGTAGTACCAGGCCTTGTTGGTGGACTGGGCGTAGGCCTTCCACTCGTCGCCGGCGGGGACGTCGTAGGCGGCCTCGAAGCGTTCACCGTCGCGCGTGTAGAGTTCGTCGTCGCCGCCGTTGCCGTATAGGAAGTCGAGCGACGTGCCGCCGTAGAGCCGGTCGTCGCCGGCCTGGCCGAGCATGCGGTTGAGGCCGGTGCCCTCGAGGTCGTAGAGCCCGCCGTTCGAGTCGTCGTACAGGTGGCCGGTGGCGGGATCGATGAAGACGCCGAACTCCGTGACGCCGTCGCCGGCGCTCGTGCCGTCGACGGCCGCGAAGACGTCGAACGGTTCGCCGTAGTCGGCGGCGGGGTCGAAGGACCAGGCGTAGAGGTCGTTCTCGCCCTGCCCGCCGATGAGGTCGTCGTGGCCGGCGCCGGCGAAGAGGCGGTCATCGTCGGCGGGCTGGGCCTCGCCGGTGTCGCCCCAGAGTCGGTCGTCACCGCCGAAGCCGTAGAGGGTATCGGACCCCTGGCCGCCGTCGAGGCGGTCGCGTCCGCCGCCGCCGATGAGGGTGTCGTTGCCCGGTCCGCCGTCGAAGACGCCGACCCAGTCGCGGCCGCGCTCGTTCAGGACGGCGAGGTCGACGCCGTCGGTGCCGGTGGCGAAGCCGATGGTGTCGTCGCCCATGAGGCCGGCGCAGCGGAACTGCTCGACGAGTGGCCGGCCGGTCTCGGGGTCGCGCCACTGCATTTCGAGGAGGCGGGTGTCGGCGGCGCCGGCGTTGTAGGACACCGTCAGGATGCCGGTGACGGGCTCGGAGAGAAGAATGGTGTCGTTGGCCTGGGTGCCCTCGATGAGGAGGATGTCGGTGGCGTTGTCGTCGGGGACGTCGCCCTCGACGCGGTTGCCGAAGTGGCCGTCGATGACCGCCTCGCCGTCCTCGGTGTAGATGTCGGCGGTGTCGAGTTTGATGACGTCGATCCATCCGCCGCCGTAGAGGGAGTCGTGTCCGTTCTGGCCTTCGAGGGAGTCGGAGTCGGCGCCGCCCCACATGACGTCCGCCCCCCCGCCGCCGTACATGGCGTCCATGCCGGAGTCGCCGTACATCAGGTCGTTGCCGCCGTCGCGGTCGGCGAAGGGGTTGACGGCGTAGCCGGGCCCGCGGAGCCAGTCGCCGAAGATGTTGTCGTCGCCGGTGTCGCCGTAAAGGATGTCGTCGCGGATGTTGCCGTAGAGCCAGTCGTTGCCGGCCCCGCCGTGCATCTCGTCGCCGCGCTGGCCGCGCTCGGCGAGGTCGTCGGTGGTAGGGGCGTAGCCGTGAAGGTAATCGATGCCGTCTCCGCCCCACATGCGCTGGCCGGCCTGGCTGCCGCCGGAGCCGGCGTCGCCGAAGAGGACGTCGCTTCCGCCGTCGCCGTAGAGTTGGTCTCGTCCGGCGCCGCCGCGGATCTGGTCGTCGTTATGGCCGCCGCGGATGACGTCGGCCCCGCCGCCGCCGCGGAGGTCGTCGCCGCCGGCGCCGCCGTCCAGGTAGTCGTCGTCGGCGCCGCCCTTGAGGAGGTCGCTCATGCCGCCGCCGAACAGGATGTCGACGTCGGTTTCGCCGAGGGCCACGACGTCGGGCCCGCCGACGAGGAGGTCCTCGCCGTCGTCGAACTGGCCGTCGACCGAGAGGCCGGCCAGGATGGTGGCGGTGACGAGCGGCGGCGCGAAGCCGGACGGGTGGTCGGCTTCGGCGTCGAGCCAGCCGGGCGGCGTGGTGAAGAGGGTGGGGTCGGACAGGTCGAAGTAGTGATAATCGTAGGTAGCGGCGCCGCCCCAGAGCAGGTCGTTGCCGCTGCCGCCGTAGAGTTCGTCGTCGCCGCCGCCGCCCACGAGCAGGTCGTCGCCGGGGCCGCCGTGGAGTTCGTCGTACCCGGCCGCGCCGTAGAGTCGGTCGTCGCCGCCGGTGGAGGAGAGGGTGTCCCACCCGGCCTCGCCGTAGATGACGTCCGTGCCGGCGCCGGTGGTGACGGTGTCGTCGCCGTCGCCGGCGTAGACGTTGTTGTCGCCGCCCGAGGCGTGGACGGTGTCGTGTCCGCCCTCGGCCCAGATGTCGTCGTCGCCGGAGCCGGATTGGACCAGGTCGTCGCCGCCGCCGGCGTGGATGATGTTGCGTCCGTGGGAGGCGTTGATGGTGTCGACGCCGTCGCCGGTGGTGATCGTGTCGTCGCCGAGGTCGCCGTAGACGGTGTTGTCGCCGCCGGTGGAGAGGATGGTGTGGGTGGTGGTTTCGCTGGGGCCGCCGGGCCCGCGGGCGTCGATGAAGTCGTCGCCGGAGCCGGTCGTGATGGTCTCGTTGCCGAGGCCGCCGATGACGATGTTGTCGCCGTCGCCGGCGTCGACGGTGTCGTCGCCCTCGTGGGAGTTGATGTCGTCGTGGCCGCTGCCGGCCGTGATGGCGTCGTCGCCCTCGAAGGCGCGGACGAGGTTGTCGCCGTCTCCGGCGTCGATGGTGTCGTCGCCGCGGTCGCCGTAGATGTGGTCGTCGCCCTCGCCGCCGGTGATGGTGTGGACGGCGTCGAACTCGCCGGCGTAGGAGGGGGTGCCGACGAGGTGCGAGGTGCCGGCGACGATCCAGTCGCTGCCGCCCTCGCCGTGGAGTTCGTCGGAGCCGAGGTCGCCGAAGATGTCGTCGTCGCCGGGTCCGCCGAAGATGATGTCGTTGGTGCGTCCGCCGTGGAGGAGGTCGTTGCCCCCGCCGCCGTCGATCCAGTCGTTGCCGAGGCCGCCGTCGATGGTGTCGTCGTCGTCGCCGCCTTCGAGGACGTCCTGGCCTTCCTGGCCGTAGAGGGTGTCTTCGCCGGCGCCGCCGAGGAGGTGGTCGTCGTTGCGTCCGCCGTGGAGGGTATCGTTGCCCTCGCCGCCGTCGAGGAGGTCGTCGTCGGGCCCGCCGACGAGGGTGTCGGCGCCGGCCTGTCCGAAGAGTTGGTCGTCGCCGAGCGATCCGTCGAGTTGGTCGTCGCCCTCGCCGCCCTCGAGTCGGTCGTTTCCGAAACCTCCGTTGAGGATATCGTTGCCGGCGTCGCCGTAGAGTCGGTCGTTTCCGTCGCCGCCGTACAGGCGATCGTCGCCCTCGCCGCCGCGGAGGACGGTGTTGCCGTCGCCGGCGGTGAGGATGTCGTTGCCGGCGCCGCCCTCGATGACGGCGTCCTGGGCGAGGGGATCGTCGATGGTGAGGTTGTCGGCGCCCGCGCCGCCGTAGATTTCAATGCGGGTCACGTCCTGGTACCGCTGCTGGAGGCCGAACGCCTTGACGACGACCTCGTCCGGCGTGTAGCCGCGCTCCAGGACGACGTGGTCGTCGCCGTCGGCGAGGTCGCCGTGGAGCCGGTCGGCGGCGTGTGGCCCGATGTTGACGGTCATGACGCCGCCGGAGACGGTGGCGAGGACGGCCTCCTCGGGCTGCGGGTCGGGGTCGGGGCGCGGCAGTTCGAAGTCGACCAGCGTGACGCTGGCGATCTCGAAGGTCTTCTCGAAACTCACGATGAACAGATCGACCTTGATGTAGGCCTCGAGCATGGCGTCGATGCGGCCGCCGATGTCGAAGATCCAGATCGGCCCCAGCAGGAAGTTGTCCACCAGTTCGTTGATGCGGACCTTGCCGTCGTTGTCCGGGTCGTTCAGGTTCATCTCGATGACGATCTCGATGCCGCCGCTGACGCCGGCGGAGACGACGACGAGATTGACCTCGGCGGCGGCCTTGAGGCCGCCCCAGAGTTCGACTTCGGGCACGTCCTCGCCGGTGCCGTCGGCGTTGGCCCGGTCGCTGATGTAGAAGCCGTTGAAGACGTCGGTCCAGTCGCCGGAGTCGAAGGCGTCGAACAGGCCCTGGGTGTCGAAGCCGAAGGCGAAGTCGGCCGCCGCCCCGATGGTGCCGGTGATGCGGCAGCCGAGCGGCCCGACCACGGGGAAGTACTGGCTGTAGGAGAACTCGACGTCCAGGCGCGGAATGTCGAGCGTCACGAGGACGACGTCCTGCTTGCCCAGCAGCAACTGGAAGACCTGGAGCGGGTTGTCGAAGATGGGGAACTGAAGCCAGTCGCCGTCGCTGCCGCTGGTGTGGACCGCGCCGCCGCTGCCGCTTCCCCCCACCCCGCCCTGGGCCGACCGGACCGACCCGAAGTAGCCGCTCAGGTTCCCGTCGCCGACGGCGGCAACGGCATCGTCGATGCTGAAGCCTGCGGCCTGGCTGTCGAAGTCGGTGGGCGTGAGGGTGTAGTCGCGGACGCTCTCGGTCCGCGGGTCGAAGTCGGTCAGCGTGAACCCGCCGAAGTCGATGTACAACTCGTCGCCGAACGACGGCATGCTCAGCAGGTCCACGACGACGTCGATGACCTCGATGACCTCGGCCACCGTCTCGGCCCCGCTGCCGAAGAGTTTCGCCAGATCCACCAGCCGCACGTCGGAGCCGGCCAGGTCCGAGAGGACCGGAATCGGCGTCGTCAGCACGTCCAGGACGGGCTCGATGGGTTCGACCACGTCGTGGATGGTCTCGAGCGTGCCGCCGAAGAAGTCCGAGAAGAACTCGCCCATGTTCAGCCGGACGTTCGTGAACTCGATGGCCGGCACCTCCAGGTCGTAGTCGGTCGTGTCGCCGAAGACCCAGTACAGGTGCAGCCGCGCCCCCACCGAGGGGAAGTTCGTGTCGCCGCCCAGGCTGGCCAGCAGGCCCAGGTGGATGCTGGCCCGGGCGTCGAGGCGGGCGTCGATGATGTCGCCGAAGCCGGAGGCGGTGGCCAGTTCCGCCAGCGTCAGTTTGCCGTCCCCGCTCGGGTCCACCAGGTCGATGGTGAAGCCGCCGCGGAACGCGTTGAAGACGCCGGCGGCCGGGTCGCCCGGCACGCCGCCGCTCTTCACGATCGCGTCGTCGGAGAGTTCGCCCCGGTCCAGCGTCTCGGCGTCCATCTGGAGGAACAGCAGTTGGCCCGTGGCGTCGAACGTGACGATCTCGACCTCGAAGAACACCTGGAGGTCGTCGGGGGCGGCCACGTCGAAGTACACGCCGTCGCTCACGCTGACGCCGAAGCCGAACCGGAAGTCGAACCCGACGCTCGCCTGCACCTCGCCGTCCACGTCCAGGCCGAGGCCGGGCACGCCCAGGTCCAGGCCGAACGGGATGTCGAACGTGAACAGGTCGTCGGCCAGCCAGACGTCGAACGCCACCTCCTCGGCGCCGGCCGTCATCACCACGTCGTCGCGGGTGATGTCGCCGTCGCCGGTCAGGTCCTGGAGCCAGTCCTGGCCGCCGGGCCCGAGGACGTCGTGCAGCACGCGCTGGACGGTGTCGGCGATCTGGTCGGGCGCGTTCTGCAGCGCCGACATGACGCCGGACCGCAGGTCGCCGACGAAGCGGGCGGCGTCGGCGAGTTTGTCGCCGACGAACGGCAGGTCGACGCCCAGCACCTCGCCGCGAAGGCCCTGCTCCAGCAGGTCCATCACCCCCGCGAAGCCCATGATCAGCGCATCCAGCGACGACGTCAGGTCCAGGTTCGAAATGATGCCGCCGAAGTCCGGCACGGAGACCACGTCGAACGATTCGACCGGGTCGCCGAGGTCCGTGACGCGGATCTCCAAATCGTGCGCGGCCGGGTCCAGGTACTGGTCGTCGGTCGGGTAGAAGACGGGCAGGGCGGCATGGGCGGCGCCCGTGATGCCGGCCGACAGGTCGCCCAGGATGTCCTCGTCAAAGTAGTGCCGCCCGTCGCCGTTGCCGTCGGCCAGCGCGAGGGTGAAGGCGGCCGGGTCGGTCGAACCGCCCTGGCCGTCCGTATCGAGGCTCACCGTACCCGGATCGGTATCGCTGCCGACGAAGATGCCGAGCGGGCCCAGCGACGCCTGGAACGTAATGTCCGTGCCCTGGACGCCCAGGGTCGCGGTCACGCCCGTCGTGTCGTAGAGGAAGGGGGCGGGGTTGGCGGCGTCGGCCAGATCGATGCCGAGGCCGAGCGCGAGCGTAATGCCGCCCTCCACGTCGAGCAGGCCGGAGGAGGAGACGTCGATCAGGTTCGCCAGGCCGTCGATGCCGAGGTCCGACAGGTCGAAGTTCATCGGCAGCCGCAGCGGCTGGGGCGTGTCGCCGCTGTAGTCCAGGAGGTCGCGGGTGTACGCCAGGTCCAGCCGCAGCGCCGGGGCCGCGCCCGCCGCATCCAGCGCGAAGGCCACGTCCGC
Organism: uncultured Anaerolineales bacterium; assembly: GCA_964577175.1. Classification (GTDB taxonomy): domain Bacteria; phylum Planctomycetota; class Phycisphaerae; order FEN-1346; family FEN-1346; genus BS750m-G62. Next base: position 8,947 of record CAZNYC010000001.1, on the reverse strand, counting down.
CGGGTCCAGGCCGAGGGCGGCCTCGATGGCCGCCTCGAGGCCGTCGAGCACCGTGGACGGGTCCGCCTCGAAGCCGGCCACCATGTCGGCGAAGTCCGTGACGAAGCCCAGCAGTTCGGCGGGCGTCTTGTCGATGAGGGGCATCTGGACGTTCATGAAGTCGAAGTCGCCCAGGTCGCCGACGAAGCCGGCCACGGACCCCAGCAGGCCGGCGATGTCGTCCGCGGCAAAGTCGCTGAAGTTCAGCAGGTCGCCGAAGTCCTCGAACGTGATGTCGAACGCATCCAGGTCCAGCCCCACGGGGTCGGTGGTGAACACGGTGGGCCAGTCGATGACGATCCGCGGGCCGGCGCCCACCAGGTCGCCCAGACCGGGCAGGCTGGAGGAGATCGAGATCGGCAGGGCCAGCGCCGCCGACGCATCGACCTGGACCGTCACGAGGTTCGAGCCCGGCGAGCCCAGGTCCGTCAGTCCCTCGAACATCTCGGTGATGGAGGCCGGCCCCGGCGTGCCCGTGTCCGGATCGTTCAGTTCCACCGAGACGGACGTGTCGATCGAACTGGAACCGTCCTCGACGGCGAGTTCGACGATCGCGAAATGGGCCGAGGCGTCGATGTCCGGCGCCGAGATGGCCAGCGAGGCCTCGAACGAGGCGTCGTCGAGGTACACGTGGTTGTCGAGCCCGTCGCCGTGCAGCGCCCCGCCGACGATCCGGCCGTCCTCGTCGCCGTCGGCGCCCAGGATGCCCAGGATGAACGGGGCCAGGCTGCTGTTGGCGGCCGAGACGCGGAACTCCGGCTCGGCCCCGGCGGGGGTCGAGGTGTCCTCCATCATCAGCCGCTTCTCGTCCGTATCGAGCACCACCTGGAACGCCCCGTGCGCGCCGGTCAGCAGCGCCACGGCGTCGCCCAGCGTGCTCGCGCCGGAGAGGCTGTCGAAGTTGATGCCGAACGTCGTCCCGTCGCGGAGCGTCACGGTTACGTCGTCCAGGCCGTCGTCGACGGCGTAATCGTCCCACTGTTTGGCGGGGTCGTGCAGGGTCAGGCCCGCCACCTCGTCCAGCGTCATGCCGGGGGTGATGGCGACGCCCTCGCCCTGCGGCGTGAGGTCGACGCGGAGTTTGAAGCCCATCTCCACCGTGGGCGTGATGGTGATCTCGCTGGAGGTCGTGATGCCGGCCAGGTGCGAGGCCTCCACGTCGCCCAGCAGGTCCAGGTCGATGCCGGCCGCGACCGGGTCCAGCGCCTTCGACAGGTCGAACGTGTACGTCAGCGTGGGCACGTTGCCCAGGCCGGCGAAGTCCTCCACGTACTCGATGTCCGTGATGGCCGGAATGAGGGCCGCCAGATCCTGCGCGCTGCCGAACGCCGGCACGTTCGGCTCCGACTCCAGCAGGTCGACCACGTCCTCCAGGAGCGTGGCGTCGAGCCCGAGCGCGCCGCCCAGCGTCTGCCCGGACGTGAACGGAATCGGCGCGTCGAGCAGGGCCGAGCCTTGGAGGTTCGTCAGCCAGTCCTGCAACTGGCCGAACAGGCCCACCATGCCCGTGGCGGACATCTCCGTGAACGACAGCAGCCCGCCGGGCAGGTCGAAGTCCACCGACGGGTCGAACCGAAACGCGCCGCCCGGCCCGTCGAAGAGGTCGGCGTCGGCCACGGCGATCTGCGGCTGGTCCACCCCCGTCGGCGTGCTCCAGGCCCCGATGCTCGCCGACACCGGAAGCGTCACCTCCGCCGTTCCCGCCGGCGACAGCGACACCAGCGACGCCACCGGCGTGGTGACGATTTCGCCAAGCCCGACTTCGACGCCGCCGGCCACGTCGGCGTCGAGGTCGACGTCCAGCAGGAACGAGCCGCCCTCGATGCCCGCCTCCAGGAAGCCGATCGCCGCCGTGAAATCGAGGTCCGAGGCGGACGCGTCCATCGAAATCGCGAGGTCGCCCACCTGGAGGAAGCCCGCCTCCGACGCCGTGCCGCCGCGGCCCAGGTCCACGCCCACCGTCACGTCGAGCCCGTAGGCCGCCGTCACGCCCAGGGCGACGGAGGCGTCGATGTCGATGCGCTCGTCGGCCAGGAACTCGCCGAGTTCCAGGCTGAGCAGTTCGGCGACGGCGCCGCCGTAGTGGAACGTGACGGCCAGGCGCTCGGCCGAGGTGCCGACCGCCTCGGTCACCGACTCGAAGCCCGGCAGGCCCGCCAGCGTGCCGACCAGGTCGGCCGCCGTCGGCGAGGCCGTCCCCGCGAAGTAGTCCGCCACCGGCTGGTACACGCCGTCGCGGAGCGACTGGCCCAGGTCGAGCAGGTCCGTGAGGGAGCGCGGCAGGCTGGGGTCGTCCGGGCCGGGGTCCTCGGCCAGCAGCGGGATCGTGAAATCGAACCGCGGGTCCGCCAGCAGGTTCGTCCCCAGGTCCGCCAGCCCGTCCAGCGTCTCCAGCAGGAGCGTCTCCTGCGCCGGCGAGATGACCCCCGGCACCGGGGCCGCGAAGCCCACGTGCATCACGCCGCTCGACTCGCTGCCGGTGTGGACCGTGGCGCCGGCCAGGGCGGGTTCGGCGGCGAGGGCGTCGCGGACCTTCGTGTTCGCGACGGCCACCTCGATCGCCGCCAGGCCGTGCGAGGTGCTCCCGCGGTCGTGGAGTGCCAGCGCGAAGTCCACGAGGCGCTGCTCGTCCGGATCCAGATCCGGACCGGGGCTGGCCGACTCGGCCCCCGGCGGCACCGCCACGTCCACCTCCATGCCGCACTGGTGCAACCGGCCGGGGTCGCCGGGGCCGCGCGAATCGGCGGAGGTCCATCCGTCCTGCGTGCTGAGGGCCGCGATGTCCGCCAGGTCCACGCCCGGCACGTCGCCGACGGCCGCCTCGACCGTGTCGACGAGCCAACGGGTGCCCCAGGTCTCGTCGCCGCTCGCACCGGCCAGCGCGGTCCACGTGGGGGCCGACCCCGCGTTCAGCCACTCGACGACGGTGGCGCCGAGGCTGCCGGAGGCGTCGCCGGGGGCGAGGTCGCCCTCCGGGTCCACGGCGGCCCGGAAGCGTTGCAGCGCCTCCTGGGTGGGCAGGTCCATGACGTTCGTCAGGTCGAGCGCCGCGCCGGAGGCGTCGGTGAAGCCGAGATAGTTGAGCCGCTGCTGGGCCCGGAGTGCGGCCGTCGGCTCGCCGGCCACGACGGCGCCGTCGCCGGCGGTCGAGTACCCCGCGCCCACGTCCACGACGGCCGTGTGCTGCTCCACCGTCCCGCCGACGTCCGTTTCGAGGGTCAGGGTGATCCGGCCCTGGAAGCCCGTCTCGCCGCCGTCGGCGTCGTGGGCCAGGCCGGACTCGGTGGCCGGGGCCAGGTAGAGCGCGCCGACGAGCGGATCGGCGGGCGTGCCGGACGCGGAAACGAGCGTGGCGACCCGTTCGCCCGCGTCCTTCAGGAGCAGGCGCGAACCGCTCTGCGTCACGGTCAGCGGGCGGGGCACGCCGTGGGTCAACTCGGCGTCGACGACCGTGTACGGATTGCCGCCCGCCTGCGGGGCGATGTCGATGGCCAGGACGTCGCCCACGGGGCCGGCGGCGGCGAGCGTCCCCCCGCCGAGGGTCTGGAGCGAGTCGCCGGCATCGAGCGGCATGACCACGGAACTGCCGTCCACCGGGTCGGGCGGGTCGGTCAGCAGGGGATCGACGCTCAAAAGCAGCCGGTCCTCGAGCCGCTCGAACTGGGGCATCGCAACGGCCGCCGGAGGATGACGCGCGATCCAGTCATGCACGCGCATCCGATGCAGGAGCCGGCGATACACATCGCGCAGATGTTGCGCAGCGTGGGACGAGGTGGACATCGTAACGTCCCCCCAACAGGGACCCGACAGCAACGGCACGCCAGGCGGACCGGGCTTCAACGGCGACGTCGGCGACGCCCGAAGTCCGCACGATCGAAGTATGAGATGGCCGTCAGCCTCGAGGCAGGGAACCGACGCAAAGGGGCAACCTGGGATGCACACGACCCCGCGTCTCGACGACCAGGCGCACCTGGCCGCAACGCCGCGGAGTCCCCTCGCGCCTCATCCATCGCTCTCCGGGTGGCCCCGGAAGGGGACCTCCCACCCACCTCTACTTGAAGTTTACCCTACAAATAGGCACTCGTCAAACCGCGAGCCCGAATTACGCCGTCCCTGCCGGCTCCTGGTGTATCGCGGGGGCAGTGGCGGCCAGTCGCCAATCTATGGCGGCAGACCGGTGGGCCCCGTTTCGATCGCGCGCCAAACCCGTTCTCGCTCGAAACGAGTGCCGTAAGTTGTTGCGGCGGACCACGTATGACGCGATCCAGGGCCTCCCGAGCCGGCAGTTGCGAAGGGGGTTCAACGTACGGGGCGCACGCCGGGCAAGAGGGGGTTGTGGCTTGCCGGGAGCCTGATAGAATCGCAGGCGGATTCCTCGGCGGCTGCGGGTAGTACCCGAACGCTGACTCGTGCGCGGCGGCCCGGAGCCTGGCCCGACCGGAGCGGAGGGGTACCGCCGCGCAGCCCTGCAAATGGCGTTTCGAACGCGGTGGGTGTCCCTCGGCGTTGCTCGGGACGGGTTCCGACCCACCGTGCCAAATGCCGACGGAGCGTTGGAGTGGTAGACGGGCCCCGGGGGCTGAATCACAGGTCGGCGAGAGCCGGCGCATCCAGGAGGTGAGCGATGAGAACGCGTGGCGTGATCGGTGTTCTGGTGTTTCTCCAGATGGCAACCGTCTGCCCGGCAGCGGACGCCGGGGCGGCTGCGCCGGCGGAAACGGCGGAACAGATCCTCTCGGCCGGCGGGGTTCGCGGCGGGCTCGTGGTGCACGTGGGTTGCAGCGACGGCAGGCTGACCGCGGCGCTGCGCGCCGGCGACGCGTACCGCGTCCATGGCCTTGCCCGCGACCCGGGGGTCGTGGCGGCGGCGCGGGCGCACCTTCTGGACCGCGGTGTGTACGGGCCCGTCTCCGTCTCCTTGTTCGACGGCGAACGGCTGCCGTATGTCGACAACCTCGTGAACCTGCTTCTGGCCGACGACCTGGGCGACGTGCCGCGGGCCGAGGTGATGCGCGTCCTCGCGCCCGGCGGTGTGGCGATGATCGGCGGCACGAAGACCGTCAAGCCCCGGCCGGATGCCATCGACGAGTGGACCCACTATCTGCACGGGCCGGACAACAACGCCGTGGCCGAGGATACGGTGGTCGCGCCGCCCCGCTGCATGCAGTGGGTGGCCGGGCCGCCGTATGCCCGGAGCCACGAGATCAATTCGAGCATGGGGGCCATGGTCGCGGCCGGCGGCCGCCTGTTCTACATCTGGGACGAAGGCCCCATCGGCATGCCCGACGCGCGGTGGCCGGCCGACTGGAAACTCATCGCCCGCGATGCCTTCAACGGGATCGTGCTCTGGAAACGCCCGGTGCCGCGATGGGGCTGGCGCCAGTGGCACGCCCGGTCCCGGTGGGACGATCCCCGCGAGCGGGCGAGGATGCTGCGGCACCTGCCGGCCACGCTCCCGCGGCGGCTCGTGGCGAGGGGGGACCGCGTGTACGTCACGCTCGGCTACGATGCCCCCGTGTCGGTGCTGGATGCCGCCTCCGGCGAGGTCGTCCGCACGTTCAAGGGCACCGCGCGCACAGACGAACTCCTGCTCGCCGGCGACACCTTGATTCTGCGGGTCCGGACGGAAGACAGTCCGCCCGAGAAGGACGTGTGGCACTCGCTTGGTCAGCCGGGCCGGGCCCGCGTGATGGTCCTCGACGCCGCGTCCGGCCCAACGCGCTGGCAGAGCGAGCCCGACGCCATGGCCCCGCTCACCCTCGCCGCCGCCGCCGGCCGCGTCTACTACTCCGATTACGAGCGGATCGTCTGCCTCGACCTCACGAGCGGCCGAGAGCGCTGGCGCAGCGAGCCCATCCCCACCCGCACCGGGCACCGGGGCACCGTCGGCACGCTCGTCGCCCGCGACGACGTGGTTCTCTTCACGCCGTATCCCGCCGGCAAGAAGCCGCACGCGGGCAAGTTGCACGCCCTTTCCGCCGAAACGGGCAAGGTGCTCTGGCGCGGGCCCAAGAACGTCGGCCCCGGCATCACGAACCCGCCCGACCTCTTCGTGGCCGACGGACTCGTCTGGACCGGCGAGACGAACCTGCCCATCTCCCACGCCAAGATCGAACTCCGACGCCAGGGCTTCGACCCCGCGACCGGCAAGGTGGTCCGCAAGGTCGTCGTCCCGAAACTCATCAGTTGGGGGCACCATTACCGGTGCTATCGGAGCAAGGCCACGGAGCGATTCCTGCTCCTGCCCAAGCGGGGCGCCGAATTCGTCGACCTCGTCGGTGAGGCGCACATGCGGCACGACTGGCTCCGGGCCCCCTGCATTTACGGCATGCTGCCGGCGAACGGTCTGCTCTATGCCGCGCCGCATCAGTGCGTCTGCTACCAGGGTGTGCTGCTGAACAACTTCAACGCCCTCGCACCGGCCAGAAAGGAGGAGGCCCCTCCACGCCCCAAGGCCCGTCTGACGAAGGGCCCCGCCTGGGGGCAGGTGGACGGCGAGGCGGCTGCGGCCGGGGAGGACTGGCCCATGTATCGCCGCGACCCGCGTCGCAGCGGCCACACCGCGTCCGGCGTCCCGGACGACGTGACGCAGACCTGGCAGGCGGACCTCGGCGGCTCGCTCACGCCGCCCGTCGTCGCCGCCGGCCGTGTGCTCGTGGCCCGCACAGACACCCACACCGTTCATGCCCTGGACGCCGCCTCGGGCAAGGCGGTGTGGTCGTTCACGGCGGGCGGGCGGGTGGACTCGCCCCCGACCGTGTTCGGGTCGCTCGTCCTGTTCGGGTCGGCCGACGGGCGCGTGCACTGCCTGCGCCTCTCGGACGGCCGGGAGGTATGGCGGTTCCTGGCCGCCCCGCACGACCGACGGGTGGCGGCGTTCGGCCAGGTGGAATCGGTCTGGCCCGTCCACGGCAGCGTGCTCGTCGAGCACGGCGTCGCTTACGTCACGGCCGGCCGCTCGTCGTATCTCGACGGCGGCATTCGCGTCTACGGCCTCGACCCCCGTACGGGCGAGGTGCTGCACGAGAACCGGCTCGACAGCCCGCGGCCGGACGTCGTCAACGAGCAGGGCACGCCCGGCTACATCGACGGCGCCAAGACCGACCTGCTCGTCAGCGACGGCGCGGACCTCTACCTGTTCCAGGAGCGATTCAAGAGCGACCTGACGCGCGTCCCCGCCCCCATGCAGAAGATGGGCAAGGAGGGTGGCGGGGTCCGCGTCTACCCGGCCGCCACCGACCGCGGCGCCTCCGCACGCCGACTCATCACCACCCACGGGTTCCTGGCCGATGTGCCCAACGAAGGCAAGTACTGGACGTACGGCAACCAGTGGCCCGGCTGGAACCGGCAGATGGGCCGGGTGTCGGCGTACGGCCAGTTGCTGGTTTTCGACGATCGGGCCCTGTACGGTGTCCACGTGTTCACCGACAGCATCCGCGTGCGGCGTGGCCGGACCCTCGGCGGCAAGGGGCCGCGCCTGTTCGCGCGCGACCACGACGCCAAGAAGGACCGCTGGTCGGTCCGCTTGCCTCTTCGCGTCCGGGCGATGGTGCTGGCCGGGGATACCCTCGTCCTGGCGGGACCGCCGGACGTCGTTCCCGAGGATGACCCGCTGGCGGCCGTCGAAGGCCGACGCGGGGCGGTGCTGCGGACCGTGTCGGTCTCGGACGGCACGACGCAGGGCGAGATGAACCTTGCCTCCCCCCCGGTCTGGGACGCGATGGCGGTGGCCGGCCGAAGGGTGTACGTGACCACGGTGGACGGCAGCGTGCGCTGCATGGCCGGAGGGGAGTGACTTCGACGCCTCGGACGGCTGGTGGCTCACCCCGCCGGTCGTCGGGCGGTTCTGCCATGGCCGCCTCGTCCTCGCGACCGTCACCCCTCACGCGCCCGGTTGCGGTATGCCCCGTCCAGGATCGCGCCGCGAATCTCATCGGCGGTTGTGAGAGGGCCGCGGCAGTCGATCCAGAACGTGTTGACCATATCGAGCGCATGCAGGTCGCCCGCGTTCACGAGGGGGATGTCCAGCCGCTGGGCTAAGGCCGCCGCCTCGGCCGCCGCGGCGCCACCCTGGTTGCCGGTACGATACTCCATCGCGTCGGGCCGCCAGCCGGAGTCCAGGAGGCGCCGCGTATCCTCGGCGTCCTTATAGCGGAACGCGTGGGCGAGCACCGTCAGGTGCCCGTCGCGCCGGGCCTTTGCCACAACCTCCCACTCGTCCCGGACGCCCAGGTACGACGGGTCGCAGGTCCCGAGGACCAGCAGATGGGCGAAACTCGACGTCCCCATCGTGAGTTCGACCCCCGGGAACAGGCGGATCTCGGGGTACCGGGCCTGGAGTTCGGCCAGGGCCTTGGCGGGCCAGAGGGTGTCGTGCTCCGTCAGGTAGACGGCTCCGTAGCCTGCACGGATCAGGGCCGGGATCAACTCGTCCGGCGCCGCTTGCGCGCAGCCGCTGTACCGGCTTGTGTGACAGTGAAGTTCCACCTTCACAGGCCCTTCTCCCGCAACCCGCTGCACGCCGATGCTACGCGGCGGGGGCGGCTTTGGCAATACCGAACCCGCGCGCCTCGTCGGACCGGAGACGGATACGCCCGGAAGTCTCCCCCCGCCGGCGCTTCAAGACAACCGGAACGGGCCGCCCGCTCGTCCGCGAAATCAGGAACGTGGAGGTGACCGGCGCCCGGGACCTTGCGTTCTCGGCCTCCCGTATGCGGGCCCTGCTGTGCGATATCGCGGTCATCGAACGGCGCGGCGCGATCGATACTCTGAGAAAACGCGTTGGCGCGCACCCCCCGAAAATGCGCTTTTTGCGACCCCGAATCGCCGATTCTGTCCCGTGTGGGACGATTCGGGGCCGGAATGTTAAAATGGGTAAGGCGAAACGTACCCCTTTTTTCAACTTTTT